>PBSX01000044.1 GCA_002726375.1 Marinovum sp. | reverse complement strand
GGTCATCATGTCCGTCGTGATCATCATGTCCGTCGTGATCGTCATGTTCGTCGTGATCATCATGTCCTTCGTGATCGTCATGTCCTTCGTGGTCATCATGTCCGTCGTGATCGTCATGTTCGTCGTGGTCATCATGTCCGTCGTGGTCATCATGTCCTTCGTGGTCGGCATGCTCCTCGAACAAAGCTCCCTGCCGGAAAGGTAATTTTAGGATGCCCTCTGCCTCAAAAAGCTCAGTTACAACGGCATCTTTCGCCAATGTCTCTATTGCGCTTTCCATCCACGGTGTTAGGCTTTCACCTATCCAAAACACCAAGTCAGCGTTTTGTAGAGATGCGGCCTGTGACGGGCGAAGACTGTATTCATGCGGGCTAGCTCCTGCAGGAATAATGAGATCAGGTGTGCCAACCCCGTCCATCACGCGGGCCACAAGGGAATGTACTGGTGCAATATCAACAGCCACCTTGGGCGCTTCAGCTAAACTTATCCCTGCTGTGAGGGCAATAATTGAAGAAAGGGCAAACGTTTTTCTGGACATTTTTAAACTCATGTGATTGTATAACATTACATCTATTAGTAAGGGTTGGTTGATTTGGCAAGACCTAATGATGCGGGAACGGAAAAATCATCTAGTATAGTTGGTTTTGAGGCGCATGACCATACGGCATGCGTGCAAACTGCGCTGCGTATCGCGGACGAGCACTGCGCTGCTAAGGGGCTGCGCTTCACTTCTGTTCGAAGAAAGGCATTAGAAATTCTGTTGCAAGAGCATCGCGCACTCGGTGCCTATGATGTGCTTGAAAGTCTTCACGCAGCAGGGTTTGGATCTCAGCCCCCAGTGGCCTATCGGGCAATTGATTTTCTCGTTGACAACGGGTTTGCCCATAAGATCGAAAAACTGAATGCATTTGTCGCATGTAGCAAGCCGGGTGCAGCCCATTCACCAGCATTCATGATTTGCCGTACCTGTGATTTGGTGGTCGAAGGAATGTCTGGTCCGGCACGAAGTGTGCTCGGCAAGGCCGCAAATAAAGTCGGATTTACGATTGAAAAAAGCATTATAGAGGTTGAAGGCATCTGCTGCTCTTGTGCAGAGCAAGCAAGCGCGTGAGCCTTATTGAATTAAAAAATCTAAGTGTTGCCTATGGCTCTAATGTAGTCTTGCAAGATGTTTCTCTGACCATAAATCAGGGGGAAATTCTAACGATTGTAGGACCCAACGGATCGGGGAAAACCACACTTTTTCGCGCATTGATTGGGTCAGTAAATCCTATGTCTGGACAGATTATCCGCGAAAGTGGTTTGGAAATTGGATATGTGCCTCAAAGGCTTCACATCGGAACCACCTTACCGATTACAGTAGAGCGTTTTTTGCGCATTCAAAGAAATAGCTCTCCGCTATCTTGCCAACAAGCTTTGGAAAAAGCTGGAATTCAAGAGCTTGCACAAAAACAGGTGTCCGACTTATCCGGGGGGCAGTTTCAACGAGTGATGTTAGCAAGCGCGTTGTTAACGCAGCCCAACCTTTTGCTGCTGGATGAGGCAACCCAAGGGCTCGATCAACCTGGCTCGGCAGATTTTTATCGCCAAATAGAAAAAGTTCGCAAAGAAACCAACTGCGCGGTTGTTATGATCAGTCACGAATTACATGTGGTGATGAGTGCGTCAGATCGAGTTATCTGCCTTAATGGACATATCTGCTGCCAAGGCACGCCTGAAATCGTTACCTCAGACCCTGAGTATCGCGCGCTTTTCGGAACGGGGACAGGCGGCCAACTTGCGTTATATCGGCACCATCATGATCATGTGCATGATGAAAATTGCGACCATGATCACTCCAAAATATTGGAGCAAAAATGAGCTTGCTTGATGATTTTATGGTGCGAGCCATATTGGCGGGCGTAGGTGTGGCCATTGCCGCTGCCCCGTTGGGCAGCTTTGTCGTCTGGCGGCGTATGGTCTATTTTGGCGATGCAACGTCCCATGCGTCCATTCTTGGCGTTGCCTTGTCTCTTGCTCTTGAGCTGTCAGTGTTTTTGGGTGTTGTGACGGTGGCTTTAGTCATGGCGATCGCTGTCACGCTGCTGTCTCGGCGAGAATACGCAATGGAAATATTATTGGGCGTCCTATCCTACAGTGCATTGGCCTTTGGGTTAGTGGCCGTTTCCTTTATTTCGGGCGTAAGGATCGATCTGATGGCATATTTGTTCGGCGATATTCTGGCAGTGTCGCGGGTGGATCTTGCGGTTATATGGCTCGGCGCACTGGCAGTTGTTGGGCTTATCGCCTACCGGTGGAAAGCACTGCTAATTTCTACGCTCAGTGAAGAGTTGGCCCATGCAAATAAGATTGACCCCAAACGCGAACAACTGATCCTAACACTTACGCTTGCAATCACAGTGGCGTTGGCCATCAAGGTTGTCGGCGCATTACTGATTGCTGCAATGTTAATCATTCCAGCTGCTGCGGCCCGCCCAATTTCACGGACGCCGGAAATGATGGCTGTTACAGCTGCAGTGATCGGCAGTGGCTCGGTCCTTATCGGGCTTTGTCTGGCTTATGTCATGGACACGCCAGCTGGGCCATCTATTGTATGCGTATCAGCACTTAGCTTCGCGGCAACCAACCTTTTAAGCCTAGCTTTTAAAAGTTGATAACAGCTTTTTAATCTTTACTGCCCAGTCGAATTTTAAGATCCGAGTAAAGTTATTGGATCCAGAGATAAGCTGCACAAAACCGCCACAAAAAATACGCGGATTATGGGACGACTTATTGAGGTTATACATTACGTTGGGGAATGCCATCTATGGTTATTGCCTTCTTTGAAATGTATATTATGGTCTTCCAAAAAGAGGAAATCATATGAACCGTTTGCTCAATGCTTTGGCTTTATGGTTTGCTAGAGTGCCAAATTTTTCTCGTCCCTACCGCTACTATATTTTGATTGTTGCTCTCATGGGCACCATTGGCTTGGGGTCGGGCATTCGGCACCTAGAGGTGGACCAAAGTATTGATGCCTGGCTGTCGGATGATAATATTGCAGTGCAAGCTTTGGATGATTTTCGCGCCCAGTTTGGTTCTGATGATGGATTATTTTTGGTTTATCGCGCAAAAGATGGAGATATTTTTTCCCAAAATTCACTGTCTTTGCTCCGCAGCTTAACAGACCAAATAGACAACTGGGATAATCTAGATCCCGCTGCCTTAAGCGTGCAACAAGAGGTTTGGCAAGACCTTGATCATATCCTGCGCGTTCAATCCCTGGCGAATTTACGCTATCAGGAAAATACGCCAGAGGCGTTGGTTTCCCGAAGGCTACTTCCCAAAGATATTGAAGTTAGCAAAGAGGTGGCCGAGGCAACCCGCGCCCGCGCATTGGACCAAGATAATATTGCGTTGCAGATGTTTTCGAAAAATCAAGAATTTGGCGCTTTGGTGATTACTACAGATTTTGGAGCTGAGCCTGTGCTTGCAACAGTACAAGGCGACTTTGATTTAGAGGCCGAAGATGAATTTGAACTGGCCTTTGATGATTTTGCGCTGGAAGTCGACGAAACGGCTATTGTCCAAGAGGTCGAATTTATTGAGGTACAACCGCAAACCTATCTAGCCTTTATCACTGCGTTGAAGGCAATTTACAATCAAGACCAGTTTGCAGACCAATTCGAGTTCTACCCAATAGGAATGGCTGGGATGATGGAAAGTTCTATGGACATCATGATCCAGTCAGGTGTTTTGCTTGGCATTGGCGTTGTTTTACTTGTGGTTCTTTTGTGGACTTTATTTCAGACTGCGGCCGCGGTGATTTGGCCTGTCTTATGTATTGTTGCGAGCATGGTTTGGGTGGTCGGTGGCATGACCTGGTTGGGCATACCAACCTCACAGTTATTGGCTTTATCTGCGATGCTGGTTCTGGCTGTTGGAGTGGCCGATTGTGTGCACGTCATGAGCGAATATCTATATTATCGGCGCGCAGAAATGAACCATGAGGACGCCATAAGTAAGTCTTATGAGAAAACTGGCGTTCCCATTTTATTGACCACTTTAACCACAATGGCAGGGATGGCCGCCATTGCATTTAGTGGAATTGGCCAATTTATGGTGTTTGGAATATCTTCTGCTGCTGGGGTATTTTCTGCCTTTGTTTTCACCGTAGTGGTGCTTCCATCTCTTTTGGAGCTTTGGCACCCAAACCCAGGTAAAGAAACCGCTGCCCCCACATCATTGGTGGGAAAAATCTGGCATCTCGCGACCTTACCGGTTCGATTGCTTTTTACTGTGTTCGGAAAAATTGGCTTGAGCTGGTTGTTTACGGCGGCATGGCTACCGCCACTCTTGGCCCGTATCCCCAAATTTTCCTTTCAGTTTAGAGGCCTGATTATCATCGTATTTACCCTTATTTTCGGGATATGCCTTTATGGGGCCAGCAAGGTAAAAATTGACTCCAACCTTGTCGATCTCTTTCGGGAAGGGACGCCGTTGCGGATTACCTATGAAATTGTAGACACCCATATGGCAGGCACCTCATCAATGGAAATCATGATGGACTTCCATGAAGCAGATGCACTGAGTGACCCGACGGTGTTGCAGACGATTGATCGGTTGCAAGAAGAGATTGAAAACAAATATAGCCACCTTGTAACTCGTACCAATTCCATCGCGGATTTAGTAAAGTCGATGCATAAAACCATGCAGGATGGAGATCAGAATTTCTATACGATACCGAATGACCAACAGGCGGTGTCCCAACTTTTATATCTGTTTAACAGCAGCGCGCCAGAAGATCGGCAAGCGTTGGTATCGGATGATTATTCAAGGTCCCATATCTCTATTCAGATGCGAAATGCGGGCTCGGTTGAATATGCGGAATTATTGGAGCGCATGCAGCAGGATATAGATGCTGCATTTTCTAAGCTCAGCACAAAGTATGAACAGCAAAAAATTACCGTCACGGGAAGCGTGGCGCTTTTGATGCAACTGGCTGATGTCATATCAAACCTTCAAGTGAAGTCGTTGACCATTGCCATTGTGATTATTTCTGCCTTTTTAATGCTTGCGCTTGGTTCATTCTACGGCGGTATGCTAGCGATTATTCCCAATATGCTGCCCTCAGTGTTTGCCTTTGGATTAATGGGGTTATTTGGCATTCCCCTTGATACGGATACGCTTATGATTGCCCCCCTCATCATCGGTATAGCAGTGGATGACACTATTCATTTTGTTACCCATTACCGTATGGCTCTGGCCAAACATGGCGATCTTGCGCGCGCGATAAAGGAAGCGGTGCTTCAAGTGGGACAGGCTGTAACATTCACAACTTTGGTGCTCGGTATTTGTTTTTTCATGCTAACGTTTTCCGATTATTTGGGCCTTGCAAAAGTTGGGTTTTTTGGTGCCCTTGCAATCTTTGTGGCGTTGCTTTGCGACCTTCTGTTTTTGCCAGCGCTGATTTATGTTTTCAAACCGAAATTCGGGGTTAAGGATGCAATAACGGATACCTCCCCGGTTGCAGGAGCTTCTTCATGATGTCATTTTTAAAGAATACCGCCCTTGGCCTTTTCATTGCGCTTATGTCCATGGCGGCTGTGCAGGCGCAGTCGGCAAAAGACATCATGATCATGGTGGACGAAAGGACGCGTCAGCAAAATGATTCCTCTTTTACCATCCTTAGAATTTCCACCTGTAAATATGGGCTCAAAGGCTCAAAGGTAAAATGTACCAAAAAGCCGGTGGTTAAAAAATTGGAAAGTGCGTCCATTACCGTGGGTCAGAACGGTAAGGATATCCAGTCTATCTTGTTTGTCCGCGAGCCTAAATCCGAGCGCGGTGTCGGTATGCTTAGCCATACCTATGACGATCCGAACAAGGATAATGAAACCTGGCTTTACCTTTCTGCGCTAGGCAAGGTAAAGCGCATGGTGGCCTCAAATTCTGATGATGACAGTGAACCTGTTTCCTTGTTTGGGTCAGAATTTACCACAGAAGATCAGGAAACTGGCAAAATCGATGAATATGAATACACGCTGCTGGATACGGTCAATTATAAGGGGCGAAAAGCCTATGTTATCGAACAGGTTCCAAATGCAAACCGCGCGCAGAAGAGCCGGTATTCAAAATCGGTTATGTGGATTGATCAAGAGCGGTTTTTGATGCTGAAAGCTGCTCTTTATGATCGAAAAGGGAGAGAAACCCGCCGTATATTTGCCAATAAAATAGAGAAAATTAATGGAATTTACTTGGCTCGGTCGGTGACCTTGATGAACCTCGTCGAAAGCCGCTTGTCCAACATGGCTCTACTATCGATTGATTTTGGGGTCGATATTAATCCTGCTTTACTCACCAAAAGGGCTCTCACTGATACCGCCTTTCGGGAAAAGCATTTGAAAAGCCTTCGTGCGCAAGCCAATTAAATTGATGCGGGTCAGGATGCTTTTACTTTTGGCGGGAATTGCCAACCCCGTTTTTGCTCAAGACTTTGAGTTTGATGAAGCGGAGCTGGTATTTGAAATTGATGAAGCTGATGCGTTTAGTGAAATTGATGAATTTGATGAAGATCTTGAATTTGATGACGCAAGTTTTGAAGCTGAAACGACGACCAGTTTAGCATTGACGGCGCGCTATCACTTTTCAAGATCATACACATCCCAAACAACAACAGACATATCGCATTTTGAGTTTGATCTTGAAGATACCGCAGACTGGGGGAGCTTGGGAAATATCGAGTGGAAAACGCAACTCGCTGCCCAAGATGAAAATGGAACAAACACATTAGAAGCAACCCTCACTAAATTTACTTTGCAAAACTCTTATAAGGATGTGAGCTGGAAGCTGGGCAAGATGCGCATTGGCTGGGGAGAATTAGAAGGGATTTCAATTTTAGATATTGTTAACCCTGTTGCAGCGTCTAACGGCAGTGCGAGTGCCGACAGCGATACCGGTCAATGGGCTCTTAGAGCAGATTATTTCATCGGCGAGGATACTTTGAGCGGGTTTTCAATTGTGCACCCTGTCATCTCTTCTGAGATCATTTCTCTGGCAAGTGATGACACCAAAGCCGAATTCGGTCTTAAGTACCAACGCCCCTCTGGAAATGGCCAGCTTAGTCTTTATGCCGCGCAATTGCTGCCGCAATCGGCCGCCATAGATTTGGGCGCTGGAACAAGCTCGGCGCAGCCCTATAACCTTGTGGGGCTTAGTTATAACTATGCTCGCAGCGGAGTACTGTGGGAGTTTGATCTTGCCTATAAATCGGGTCAAGAACGCTCTGACTTAACCGGTTTATCGGCGCATGACCGGTTAGACATTGGGGTTGGTTTTGAATATGCCCTAAACTCTACAACGCAAGTAAATATGGCTGCCTATGGCCAATTTTGGCTGAACCAAGAAGAAAAATATTACTTTCCCGGTGGTTTTGAAGATAAAGAAACAAACGCAGGTTATCAGCTTTATGTTACAAAAGACTTCTCTAATGATACATGGAGCTCTGCGGTAGTGTTTTCTGGCGCACTAGATGCCTCGCTTTCCAATCAAGCGATTTCGGTTGAGTATAAAGGCCTTGAAGAACTTAAGCTCTTGGCTAGCGCCTATTGGATTCAGGCGAATTCAGAAAGCCTGTTTTACGCATACGACGGTGCGAACGGGGTTTCTTTTTCTGTTCAGAGAAGTTTTTAAATTTGAGCCAGAGAAAGTCCCCTTTTTATCGGATACTTCTGCAAAAAATGGAAAAAGTCAGCGCAATACATCTGTTTTAAGTAATTTGAATATCAAAATCCTAGATGGGGTAAAATAGCTTTACCTTTTGAATGGCTTTCCCATATGCTTTGTTTGTAAAAAACTGGAGCAGACAGAGATGGAAGCCAATCGTTTGATTGATCAAAGAGCAAATGAGCCCTCGGCGGACATGGTGCATGAGTGGGATAGAAACCACCAACTTCACCCATGGGCAGCAATGCATGAATGGCGTGGCTATGACCATATGCTGGTTCAAAACTCAAGCGGCATATATCTTTGGGATGAGAACGGTAAGCGATTTATTGACGGGCCTGGTGGAATGTGGTGCGTGCAAATCGGGTACGGGCGTAAGGAAATGGCCGACGCTATAGCTCAGCAGGTGATGAAACTTCCCTATACCTCGCCTTGGACATCAACAACTGAACCCTCAGCTCTTCTTGCAAAGAAAATTGCCACAATGGCGCCGGGTGATTTGAACAACGTGTTCTTTACGACCGGGGGATCAACGGCCGTTGATACCGCACTGCGAACGGTTCATTTCCTAAACAACCGTTTGGGACGCCCGGAAAAGAAAATCGTTCTTGCGCGCGAAAAAGGATACCATGGATCTACCTATCTTGCGTCTACGGTAACCGGTAAAGAACGGGATAAATCGCGCTTTGATATTGAACAGCGGCTGGTGCATTTCCTGCCTGACGTTAATCCTTACCGTAGGCCTGCTGGCATGAGTGAAGCCAATTGGTGCGATGCCAAGGTTTTAGATCTTGAACAGGCTATTGCAGAAATTGGCGCAGATAAAATAGGCGCTTTCATTGCCGAACCGATCTTATGCTCTGGTGGTGTAATTGTGCCGCCAGAAGGCTATCATAAACGCACTTTAGAGCTCTGCCGAAAGCATGACATACTCTATATCTCGGATGAGGTTGTAACTGCTTTTGGCCGCCTTGGGCATTGGTTCGCATCAAAGGATGTTTTTGGCATAGAGCCCGATATCATCACCTGTGCAAAAGGTTTGACTTCTGGCTATTTACCGCTTGGCGCCTGTATCATTTCCGACCGCATTATGAACCAGATGCAAAGCCCAAATGATCCGGTTTTATTTTCGGCTGGCTATACCTATTCAGCGCATCCCGTTTGTTGTGTTGCGGCGCTAAAGAACATCGAAATATTTGAGTCCGAAGGCCTGCTTGAGCACGTGCGTCAGATTACACCCTATTTTCAAGAAAGGCTTGCAGCACTATCATCGCATCCCATTGTTGGAAATGTGCGGGGTATGGGGCTTTTGGGCTGCATCGAGGGAGCGCCGGATAAAGACGGCTCAACGTTAGATGATGAGCGAAAGCTTGGCGCATTGCTGGATGCGGCCTGTGAAGAAATGGGGCTTCTTGTCCGCCCATTGATTAACATGGCTGTATTTTCACCGCCGCTGATTATCACCCGAGATGAGATCGACATCATGTTTGATATTTTGGACAAGGCATTGAAAAAAGTTGCCAGCGATATGTAATTAATCAACGCCTAGCAGGTCGATGCCGGATGTTCCCGCCGGCCATAGCGTTGCACAAGATCAATGTCTTGGCCAAGATCAAAAGCTGCCCGATATCCGCTATGAATGGCCGCAGCAATGATGGATGGTGCTTCGGCGTCTCCGATACGGGTTATAGATTGAATGCCAGCCTCGGTGTATCTATTTTTGTTAGAAATCAAATCATCATAAAGGTCCGTTACAGGAATTTTTCGGGTTAATGGAACTACGGCATCGCAGGCAATTGTGCTGGGGGTGTTGGAAAAAACACAAGAGAGTTCTGCGCGGCCGGATGCCACCGTGTCGATGGTTTTATTGGTGATAATTTCAACACCTGCCTTAATCAAAGCATGGGTTGATGCCTCTTGCTCATCCGTGTACGCCCCCCAACCGCATACACGGCCAGCTGGTGTAATCAGAACCACCTCATGTCCCCTTTTGCGCAGCTCAAGCGCGCAGACCGAACCAAAATAATAATGGTCATCATCATAGATCACTATTTTTTTGCCGTTGATCTTCGAGCCATCTAGAATTTTATCGCCCGTCACTATCATTGTGGGATCAGTTTGGGTAAAGCCGATATCGCTATGACGGCCCACCGCGTCCTTGGCCCATTTTGCCCCTGTTGCGATAAGCACATGCGAAACACCAAGTTCTAGGACGCTGTCAGCGGTCATAGGGCTTTGTGGAAAAACCTCTACTGTGGTGAGCTTATCAATTTGGGTCAGCCGCCAATCCCGCACTCTTGCCCATTCTGCAAGACCTGGCAATTTAGCCTCTTTTGTGACCCGCCCGCCTAAAGTGCGATCGGCCTCTGCCAGCAGCACGCTATGTCCCATTTGGCCCAGAACGCGTGTTGCTTCAAGTCCGGCGGGCCCCGCGCCAACCACCAGTACTTTTTCTGCCTTTGGCGTCCGTTTGACCTTTTCTGGGTGCCAGCCAAGACGCCATTCTTCGCCCATGGTAGGATTTTGCGTACAGCGAACAGGCACGCCGAGCGAGTCATGTGCATAACAGACATTACAGCCAATACACTCGCGAATATCCTCAATCTGGCCCGCATCAATTTTATTTGGAATAAAGGGATCGGCTATAGAAGGTCTTGCCGCACCGATCATATCCTGAACGCCCTCTTTCAGCAGCCACGCCATGGTGTCTGGTGAGGTGAACCGGCCCACTGCAACCACGGGCTTACTGGTCATTGCTCTGGCTTTTTCAACGCTGTTTGTAAGGGCGGCTTCCTTTATAAAACGGGAATTTCCCATCTCAACGTTATAGTCTGGAACTGTCAGGTCCCATACATCTGGCAAATCAGATAAAAGGCCAAAAGCATCATAACTTTCTGCATCCTCTAATCCAACACTAAAGCGCGTTGCGACCGCAGCTTTGCCATCAACGATCTCTTTGGTTTCCTCAATCAGCTCCCGGATTAAACGGACCCTATTTTCCAGTGATCCACCATATTCATCACTGCGGGTGTTTGTTTCAGGATTTAAAAATTCAGACAAAAGATACCCATGGGTTGCATAGACGTAAACGATATCAAACTCGGCCTCCAAAGCCCGTTTTGCTGCATTTCGGTGCCACTCACGGATATTGCGGATATCTTGTTTGTCAATCTGTCGGTTCTGGCCCGGGTTGAGAACGGTGAAATCAGTTTGTGGCCGGTTGCGCAGCCCCAGCGCAGGAATTTGAGTTCCTAAATTAACGACCATGCCGCCGCCGATCCATAACTCGACACCCGCGAGCGCCCCATGGTTATGAACCGCTGACGTCATAAGGTGGTGTGCAGCAATGTCTTCTTGATCCCATAGGGCGCAAAAGGGAAAGGCGTCGTTGTCTGAGGTTGGATGAATTGAGCAGTACTCGGTGTTTACAACCCCCCAACCGCCTTCGGCCTTCACCTCTCGCATTGCGGCCAAAGTTTTTGGCCGGCGCCACCCCATCCCAGTGCAATGGGGCACCTGATAAAAACGATTTTTCGCAGTTACCGGTCCAAGCTGGATAGGTTCGAAGAGAATATCATGTCTCGGATCGCGCATCTGTGAAACCTTAATGAGTATTGTCAAGTATTTGGGGTCGCTCTGATGCCAAGTGTCAAGTTATTTTATGGGGTGTCGAATGGGAGCTTGTACGCCCAGGTATCAACGCTTCTGCTATTCGTCGGCAATATAAACCAGCAGCGGTCTTAGACTGTCCTTATCCCCGGCTTGTTCAAGGGTTGCAAATTCAATCGCAGCAAACTCATGGGCCGTAAGGCGCTTGAGATAGACGATATCTTCACTTGGGGCCATCGCTTCCAGCGCTTTGAACTCGGGCATATAATTTGGATAGCTTTCAACCATATAGTCGATCAAACCAATCCAACCCAGTGAGAAAGATTGCTTAATATCTTTTTCGGCAGACTTGAAAAGCTCTGTATCAAGGCGCGGCTTAAGGCCGTATTTTTGAAGTAAGGGTCTAACGCGCTCTGCCGCGCAGCGCTCCACTTTAGCCAGATACGTCATCTTTTCGCACTGGTCTTGATCTGGAAATCTTTTCGCCAAACCTAAAAAATAGCCTTCGCCAATAATTTCTTCTTCAAAGTAAAGAAGTAAAATGTCCAAATATTCTTGTGTTGCTGTTTTTTCTTCTATCATAAATCGCTCGGTTTTGAACTTCTGTTAGACTAGGTATCGTGAAAGAAAACGCGATCATGTTTTAGCGGATTATCTGGGTCAATACTTTCTTCCAGATTGCGCGCATAACGATGCCCAGAGTAAACTGCTGCGGCGATAATGGCCGGTGCCTCACAGTCGCCTATGCGTTTCAAGGTTTTTGGGGCTTTATTCAGATTGCTATCGGTCAATGTGGACAGCTCCGTGTAAATAGTGTCATTTGGTTTGCGAGAGGTGACCACGACGACAGATGCACAATCAAGCGAGGTGTCCGCACCGGTATACGTACAGGACAGCTTTGCTCGGCCACCACCAAAGTCCTTGAGGGTTTTGGAAACAATTAATTTTACACCCATTTCCATCAATCTGCTTTGGGCGCGCCAGCGATCATAGGTGTAATACCCCCAAGCGGAAATGGTATCTTGCGGTGTTACCAAAGTGACCTTTTGACCTGATTTGGCAATACGCTCGGCAATGACTGATCCCATATAATAGTGGTCATCGTCATAAACGACGACGGAGCCTTTAGGCATGTTTCCCGACATAATATCATCAGGTGTATAAACGCAGGCTTGCGGCGAAAGATTTGGTAATTTGCCTAATGCATGGGCGCCGTATCCATCCCGGCGCCAGGTAGCCCCCGTGGCCACTGCAATATGATCTGCGCCCACGTCCAGAGCCTCTTGCGCCGTTAATTTACTTTCGCGAAAAATTTCGACGCAATCCATCTTTTCAATCTGCTGAAGCCGATAATCACGCACTCTGATCCACTGATTTAATCCGGGTAGATTTGCTTCTTTTAAAACGCGGCCACCAAGCTCGCGCGTTGCTTCGGCAAGCATGACCTCATAGCCTCGCTTGCCCAGCGCATGTGCCGCCTCTAAACCTGCAGGGCCGGCCCCAAGAATTAAAACTCGGCTATTTGATTTTTGCGATTGTATGATTTCCGGATGCCAACCGCGCCGCCATTCTTCGCTCATGGTTGGGTTTTGTGTGCAGCGAATGGGAACGCCTTTTCCATCGCCCATGTAACAAATGTTACAGCCTATACATTCGCGAATATCTTCAAACTGGCCCTCTTCAATTTTCTTTGGCAGAAAGGGATCTGCAATAGAGGGGCGCGCTGCCCCGATTAAATCGAGTATACCCTGATTGATCTGGCCCACCATAGTATCTGGTGAGGTAAATCTGCCAACGCTGACCACCGGTTTGGACGTCATAGATTTAAGGGTCCGTACATAAGGTTCCAGCGCGCCTTCTTGCACAAAACGTGACAGACCCATTTCGATGGAATAGTCGTTGATATTAATATCCCAAAGGTCTGGCAATTCACCCAAGACACCAAATATTTCTTCGGTTTCGCCGGGCATTGGATTGCCATCACCGCCATCATACCCGCCGTTGGTTTCTGCGGAAAACCGAACTGCAACGGCCATTTTATCCCCAACGGCGTCTTTGGTATCTTCAATGATTTCGCGTACCAGCCGGATGCGGTTTTCTAGCGACCCGCCATAGGCATCCGCCCGCGTGTTCATCTCAGGCGACATAAACTGCGAGAGCAAATACCCATGTGTTGCATAGATATAAACAAGGTCAAAATCGGCTTCTTTCGCGCGCAGGGCAGCGTTTCTATGCCATCGCCGAACTTCTCGGATATCGGCCAGATCCATGGCGCGCGTTTGAAAAGGGTTGCCTGCCAAATTCGGCATGCTGACGGCGCTCATCGCAACTTCACGGGTTTCCAGGTTTGCCATCCTTGCTCCGCCAAGACAGAGCTCAACACCTGCGAGCGCACCATGGGCGTGTACTTTTTCGGTCATCAAGGCATGGGCTTTGATGTCTCTTTGGTCCCAAAGCGATGCCGAGGGGTGCGGAGGATCATCAGAAGAGGGGTGCACCGAGCAATATTCAGTATTGACGACACCCCAGCCGCCCTCTGCTTTGACTTCGCGCAGCCCGGCAAGAATACGCGGACGCTGCGAGCCACTGCCAGTACAATGCGGTACTTGGTAAAATCGGTTTTTGGCAGTAACAGGGCCGATTTTTATCGGCTCAAACAAGATATCGTAACGAGGATCACGCATGGCTTAACTATACAAATTTTCGCTTTGTGTTCGATTTGAATTTTAAAGGCAGTTGCAATTAGTCTCCATCAGGTTGGGCGCATTCCAAAGCATTGAGGACTGCGCCCTTTNTGGCTAGCTCGCTAACCTTCTCGGGCAGCGATTTGTTGGTCCATTTCTTCACGGCGTTGCTGGCGGAACATGATCAAAGCGGCAATCGCAACGCAGACAGCCACGAATAAAATGATGATTGTTGCAAGCGCATTAATATCTGGCCGCAGGCCCAGCCGNATGCGCGAGAAAATCAAAATTGGAAGTGTGTTTGCCCCTGGACCTGTTACAAAACTTGCGATCACGAGATCATCGAGCGACAGGGTGAAGGCCAGCAACCATCCTGAGAGCATGCCGGGTGCCAAACGCGGAAGCGTTATTGCTGTAAGTACCTTAAATGGCTTAGCGCCAAGATCCGCTGCGGCCTCTTCTAGGCTTTGCCCCATGCCGGTCAACCGCGCCTGAATGATCACGGCAACATAAGCCAGNGAAAAGGTGATATGCGCAATGGTAATNGTGGTAAANCCGCGNTCTNCTGGCCANCCGATCAACTGTTTNAATGAGATGAAAAATACCAATAAGGACAGGCCAGTGATCACCTCAGGCATCACAAGTGGGGCNACCAGCATGCCGCCAAANANCGTTCGTCCCCGAAACCTGCCAAAGCGCACCATTGCAAGGCCGGCAAGGGTGCCAAGAATGGTTGCAAAAGTGGCATTAATCACTGCAATTTTAAGACTGAGCGATACTGCATCCCAGACGTCTTGAGATTCGAATAAAACATAGTACCAGCGGGTAGACCAGCCGCCCCATACCGGAACCAGCTTTGAATAATTAAAGGAATANATCACCAGTAAGATCATTGGCACATAAAGAAAAGTAAGCCCGGTTATGAGCATTATGCTCAAAAATTTTGATCGTTTATTATTCACCTGTTGCACCCTCCGAAGCTTTGCCTTGGTAGTGCTGATAGATCGCCATGGGCAAAACCAAGAGCATTAGCAAAACAATGGCTACCGCACAGGCAACAGGCCAGTCGATATTTCGGGCAAATTCGTTATACAGCAGCCGGCCAATCATCTGCACATTGCCGCCGCCTAGCAAATCAGGAATGACATATTCACCNGTCGCTGGGATAAACACCAGCAAAGAGCCCGCAATGACACCGGGCATTGTCAGGGGCAGTGTAATTTTGAAAAANGTATTAATCGGACCTGAACCCAGATCNGCGGCAGCCTCATTTAAGGTCGCATCCAATTTTTCCATATTGGCATAAAGTGGCAGGATCATAAACGGCAGGTAGGTATAGACGATACCGATATAAACTGCGAATTCGGTGTAGAGCATACGGATAGGCTCATCGATGATACCCATAGAAATTAAGAAACCATTGATCGTTCCCTGATCTGCAAGTAGCCCCATCCATGCATAAACCCGTAAAAGAAACGAAGTCCAGAATGGCAAGATGATCGAGAACAGCAATAGCCTTTTGGCAACGGGACCAGAGCGCACAATTCCGTAGGCCATCGGGTAGCCAATCAACAAACAGAAAAACGTCGATACAATCGAAATTTTCAGAGAGTTTATGTAGGTGCGCGCATAAAGTGGATCATCAAAAATATATGCAAAATTATCAAACACCACGCGAATGGTCATGATAGTGCCGTCAGTCCATTCGATCATCTTACTGAAGGGCGGGCTTGCGATGGCAAGTTCAGCAAGACTTATTTTGGCAACAATAAAAAACGGTGCCAGAAAGAAAATAAAGAGCCATACAAAAGGAACTGCGATTACAATGCTGCGCCATCCTGATTGCACCTGGCGCAATGTGCGGCTTATAATCCCGTCAGAAATAACCCCCGATGGTTTTGGCAAGGTTTCCATGCTCATTTGTTAAGCAACATGACGCTAGAGGATTCCCAGGTTAGATAAACCGTATCTTCCCAAGTGATCCCATGGCTGCGGCTTTTGGGTCTAACCTGATTGGGCGCGGTGATATCAATGATGCGGCCGCTTTCCAAACGGACTTTATAAATCGAAGAATTCCCAAGGTATCCGATATCGTCGACAATACCTTTTGACTGGTTCGGCTGTGGCTTATTGGGCGCCTCAGCACTCAAGTGAATTTTTTCNGGACGCAGCGCAATCCAAACCTGAGTGCCTTTTGGGACCGGTTGGTTATGTTCGACACTTAACTCGCCGATATCCGTTGAGACACGCAGATGGTCAGCGCTATCCTCGATAATCTGACCTTCCAGAATGTTTGCTGATCCAATAAAATCAGCCACAAACCGGTTCTCGGGAAACTCGTATATTTCGGTAGGAGAGCCTATTTGAATGAATTCACCTCGGTCCATCACCGCTATCCTCGTTGATAGGGTCATNGCCTCTTCCTGATCGTGGGTGACAACAACAAACGTAATTCCCACTTGGTCTTGGATATTCGCCAACTCGAACTGTGTTTGTTCACGTAGTTTTTTATCTAANGCGCCCAGTGGTTCATCCAAAAGCAAAAGTTTGGGTTCTTTTACCAAGGCGCGCGCCAGCGCCACCCTTTGTCGTTGGCCGCCTGAAAGCTGTTGAGGTTTTCGTTTCTTGTAATCTTGAAGTTCAACCAGCTTCAAAATGGCATGTATACGGTCTTCTATTTCATCTTTGGGCAGTTTGTCCTGCTGTAAACCAAACGCTATATTTTTCTCAACGGTCATATGCGGGAAAAGTGCATAGTTTTGAAACATCATATTGGTCGGGCGCTCATAGGGCGGCACATCCGACATGTCATTTCCATCAATCAGGATCTGACCGGATGTGGGAACTTCAAACCCGGCCAACATCCTTAGCAATGTGGTTTTTCCGCATCCTGAACCGCCAAGTAAACAAAACAGCTCGCCTTGGTAAATATCTAGATCGACATTGTTTACGGCAACAAACTCGCCAAATTTTTTGGTAACTCCACGAATTCTAATCAGTGGCTCTGCGTCTGCATTCAGCCATGGTCTGTCAGTGGCATTTTGATCAGTGGAAAGTTGTTCACCGAGCATTGCGAGCCTTTCATTAATGTCAGGGGAGTTTGAAATAAATTTTAGTGGCGGGGCCTATTCAAAGACCCCGCCACCAAAGTGTTTTACTTAGTTACCAGCTTTGAAGTTGGTCCAAGCTCTGGTTTCCATGCGGTCAACCTTTGGTCCCAAAACTGCAGATGTATACATATTGTCGATCTGAGCGCTTGTTGGGAAGGCCGCTGGGCTAGAGGTAACTTCCTCATCCACCATTGGCTTTGCGGCCAAGTTAGCAGTCGCATACCATGTATAATTACTGTCAGCTGCCCCAACTTCGGGACGCATCATGTAATTTAGAAACAAATGCGCATCTTCCACATTGCTTGCGTCCGCTGGAATTAGCCAGCCATCGATCCACAATTGTGCTGCATTTTCACCCTCTGGAAGGAAGAAATCGAGAACCACACCAGTGTTCGCCTCGGCTGCACCTGCCATTGCCAAAAGACCATCTGGACCCCAAGTCACGGCGACACAGAATTCTTTCTGAGGCATTCTTTGGTAGGCATAGTTATCAAAAGTTTTGACGTAAGGACGGATTGCTGCCAGCATTTCACCAGCTTTATCATAGTCAGCTTTGTCTTTGGTGTTCGGATCTAGCCCAAGATAGCCTAGTGCCATTGGGACAACATCACCTGGCGAGTCGAGGAATGAAACGCCACATTTGGCCAGTTCTTTCATATGTGTCGGATCAAAAATCATATCCATCGAACCGATAGGAGCATCCGGATATGTTTCCAGCACCAGTTCTTTGTTGTAAGTCACACCATGTGAACCCCACATATAGGGCACAAAATGCTGGTTGCCCGGATCCCACTCGCTGGCGAGTTGTTCCATTATTGCCGGATCCATATTTTTCACATTGTCCAGCTTTGACATATCTAGCGGAGCAACGATCCCGGCTGCGATAAGGCGCGCGGTCATGCTGCCCGAATGGCTTACAACGTCATAGCCGCTGTTACCAGCCAGCAATTTTGCATCAATGGTTTCGGCGGAATCGTAGGTATCATAAATGACTTTGATCCCGTATTCGGCTTCAAAGTTGGCGATGGTTTCCTCGCCAATATATTCCGCCCAGTTAGTAACCTTGAGAACGCGCTCTTCTGAAATTGCCTGTCCGCTGGTAAGTACACCAATCGCGGCAAGGCATGCCAGCATTGTTGAGTGGCTAATATTTTTCATACTTTACTTCCTCTCTGTTGATCTACGATACCCAGTTTATGAGATCGCACACTTAATCCGCGCTTTTTTAACCACATCAAAAGTGAATGATATAGTTTTGAGCGGGCGTGAAATGTTCTTTCCTTAAAGCTTGACTAATTGAACACTCCCTAAGAGGCTATTCTGGTTAAAGTAAATGTGTCAAGCTGCTAAGGGCAT
Organism: Marinovum sp.; assembly: GCA_002726375.1. Taxonomy (GTDB): domain Bacteria; phylum Pseudomonadota; class Alphaproteobacteria; order Rhodobacterales; family Rhodobacteraceae; genus CABZJG01. The sequence goes on along the minus strand of PBSX01000044.1, from coordinate 4,511 downwards.
AGCTGCAATCAATTCTGCCGAGGGAAACTTCTTCTATAGGGTATTGTTACGATCGGCAGCCGAAGTCGCAAGTTAGAAAGGACTGTCGCAATCGAAAGCTGTAAAATTATTCCACTCGAACGTGATGGCCCTGCTGGTAAAGGTTTGTCGATGCTAGACCTCGATGCTGATGACTTTCAATCGGATTTGCCAGAACAACACTGGCATCTTTATCATGAAAATATGTCGCTCAATCTAATCGTTGGTGTTTGGACCACAACAAGTATGCAAGAAAAGTTTGGCCCCTATCCCGGAGATGAATTTATGTGCATCCTAGAGGGTCAGGTCGAAATGATTGATCAAGAGGGTGGAAAGACCCTGATTAAAGAGGGCCAAGCATTTTGTGTTCGAAACGGGGTTCAAGTATCTTGGAAACAAAATGGGTTCTTAAGGAAATTTTTCATAACCTACAGTCCGCAAGCTCAAGAGGGCAATAGCCTGTCTTCAGATGAAAAGGGCGTATTTGTCCTAATCCAAGAGGAACTGAACGCGAAGTTGCAAAATCTTGATTCGCCGTTTCCTTATGAGATTGTTGGCACACACCCGATGCAAAAAGATGCAACCCTGTTTGTCAACGATACTGGAAACATGCGCGTTGGAATGTGGAACAGCACGCCGTTTCAAACTGCGATGCAAGCCTTTCCAGTCAATGAATTCGTGCAGCTGCTTGAGGGCGAAATTTTCATCACTGAGCAGTCAGGAAGAAAACATGAATTTTCACCCGGGGATGTGTTTTTCATCCCTCAAGGGACAATATGTTCCTTGCGCTTCAAGGGAGATGTAAGGAAATTCTACTGCCGCGTCGACGGGGATTGACAAGCGGCGGGTCCCTGATGTCTCCTTGCTAAACTGAAAATAAAATATCAACTTCAAGCAAGGCGGGGAAATAGCGACCGCATTTGGCCAGGTCCACGGGGTAATTTTATTAATGAGTACGAATATGTCACCTGATGAAAATCATAAAATCCTCTTTGAACCTGTAAAAATTGGGCCCAAAACTACCAAAAACAGATTTTATCAAGTGCCGCATTGCAATGGGATGGGGCATCGCTGGCCGCGCACAATGGCGGAAATGCGTGGGGTCAAAGCAGAAGGCGGTTGGGCAGTGGTTTGCACCGAAGAATGCTCAATCCACCCAACCAGTGACCTTACACCAGCAACTTTGATGCGGCTATGGGATGACAGTGATCTTCCGGTTCATGAACTGATGGTCAATAAGGTCCACGAGCATGATGCCCTTGCGGGCATTCAACTGGTGCATAATGGGCTTTCGGTTAGTAATTATTTATCGCGCATGCCGGCTCTTGCCCCCTCTGCAGCTCCAACCGAAACATCCAATTCGACCCAAGCCAGAGGGATGGACAAGTCCGATATCAAAGCATTGCGGGGCTGGTTTAGGGATGCAGCCCTGCGCTCGCGGCGGGCTGGCTATGACATCATTTACGTCTATGCCGCGCATGGCATTATGACACTACTATTCCAGTTTTTGTTGAAACGCTTCAATCAGCGGACGGACGAATATGGCGGCAATCTGACCAATCGGGTGCGATTATTGCGCGAGGTTTTAGAAGATACAAAAGATGCTGTTGGGCATGACTGTGCAATCGCCCTCAGGTTTGCGGTGGATGAATTGCTTGGCGAAGACGGTATGAACAAAGCCGAAGCGCAGGATATTGTGGGGTCTTTGGCTGAACTGCCTGATTTATGGGATGTGAATGTGGCCGATTGGGGGAATGACTCACTGCCGTCACGGTTTGGCACTGAAGGATCGCAAGAAGAATACATCAAATTTGTCAAGCAAACCACAAGCAAGCCGGTTGTGGGGGTCGGGCGCTTTACTTCGCCCGACACAATGGTATCGCAGATTAAGCGCGGTGTTCTGGATCTTATCGGGGCCGCACGGCCGTCGATTGCAGATCCCTTTTTGCCAAATAAAATTCAACAAGGCAGATCCGATGAAATCAGAGAGTGCATTGGCTGCAATATGTGCACTTCGGGCGACTTTGTGGCCTATCCCATGCGATGTACTCAAAATCCGACAATGGGTGAAGAGTGGCGCAAAGGCTGGCACCCCGAGAAAATATCTAAAGCAGCCTCAAACGATAGTGTTTTGGTGGTTGGTGGTGGGCCTTCGGGCCTTGAAGCTGCGTTGGCGCTGTCGAACCGGGGCTATGATGTCACCCTATCAGAGGCCGCATCCGAACTTGGTGGCCGCGTTCTTCAAGAGACATCTTTAAAGCCTTTGGCTGAGTGGAAGCGGGTTTCAGATCATAGAACTTATATGCTTTCAACGCGCAGCAATGTTGAAACATATGTGTATAGCGCCTTAACTGCCGAGCAAGTGCTTGAGTTGGGGTGCACCCACGTTGCCATTGCAACAGGGGCACGCTGGCAGACCAATTTTATTGGCGCGCACCACCGACAACCAATTTTGGGCGCCCCGCCTGAAATGGTTCTGGCCCCAGAAACAATTTTATCTGGCTCGGCGGTTTCTGGAAAAGTGATGGTGTATGATGATGATCATTACTATCTGGCAAGTGCAATTGCCGAGCACCTTGCAGAAGCTGGTCATGAGGTGGTGCTGGTGACACCAGACGCGGATATCGCAAGTTGGACCCACAACACGCTTGAGAACGCACATATTCAAACCAGGCTTCGCGAACTGGGCGTGGCCATTATCTGCAATCAAGCTGTGAAATCAGTCCAACAAAAATCGGTGACATTAGCGTGCGTTTATATTGGTGCTGAAACAACAGTAGGTGTTGATGCAATCGTGCCAGTTACTTCGCGTAAAAGCACAGATGGTTTATACAGCGAGCTCATGGAAATTCCACAGCAGTGGTCAGATCATGGGGTTCAATCAGTAACCAGAATTGGCGATAGCTTTGCACCGGGCACAATCGCCATGGCAGTATACTCGGGGCACGCATACGCGCGCAATTTGAATACACCAACTGATCACCACACCCTTTTCAAAAGGGAAAATGACTTTGATACTCACAAATTTTTGGAAAGCCCGCGCATATGACCGACACTGATGCTTGGTATAATTCCTCTTGCCATATTGATACGTCGCTTTGGGGTGTGACCTCAAAAAGAACAGCTGATTATGAGGTATTGCAAGAAGATGTAACAGCCGATGTTGCGGTTATCGGGGCGGGCTTTTGTGGGCTTTCAACCGCCTTGCATTTGTCTGAGCGCGGCAAAAAAGTAACCGTTATAGATGCCCATGAACCCGGTTGGGGCGCGTCTGGAAGGAACGGCGGTCAGGTTATCCCAGGCTTGAAAATTATGCCCGATGAAATACTCGCGCGGTTTGGCCCAGAAAGAGGGAAGCAGATTATAAAAACGGTGGGGCAGGCACCGGCAGTTCTTTATGATGTCGTGGACAAATATAAGATTGAGTGTGATCTGCAAAAGACAGGTTGGATACAGCTTGCCAAAGGCCCCAAGGGCGCAGAAACAATCAAAGCTCACTTGACGCAATGGGGTGCAAGGGATGTTGACGTGCGCCAGCTTGATCGGGATCAAATTCCGGCACTGGTTGGAACCAGTGCATATTATATGGGCCTGCTGGATAAAAGAGGCGGCACTCTTCATCCGCTAAAATATGCAAGAGGACTTGCGAAAGCCTGTGTCTCGAATGGTGTTCATATATATAAGGACAGCCCGGCTTTATCGCTTGAACGGGTCGATAAAGCTTGGGTGGTTCATAGCACGCAAGGACGGGTTAAAGCAGAAACCATAGTTGTCTGTACCAACGGCTATACCGGCAATATGTGGCCGGGCCTTTCAAAATCATTGGTGCCGGTGCTGACAGGCGTGGTTGCAACCAACCCGTTGCCAAATGAGCTTTGCGATAAAATTTTACCAAACCGCCAAGGGGTTGCGGATACCCAAAGACTGTTATCTTGGTTTGGGCTTGATGCGCAAAACCGCCTAATCTTTGGCAGCCGCACCAACGCACAAATCGAGTCAATTGACAAAAATAAATTCTCATTTGGTATTCGGCGTCTATATGAAATTTTTCCCGATATTAAAGGTATTGAGTTAAAGCACTTATGGACCGGACGGGTTGCCTTAACCCTTGACCATGTTCCCCATATTCACAAGTTAGCGGACGGGGTATTCTGTGGGCTCGGCTTTAATGGTCGCGGGGTTGCCATGACAACCACATTTGGGAAAATTCTTGCAAAGCACTGTTTGGGCGAAATTGAGGATAATGAATTTCTGCCTATTTCACCAGTGAAAAAAGTCCCGCTAAATCAGTTTAGAGGCAGTGGCATAACTATCGCGCTGACGTGGAAACGGATGATGGATACGCTGCAGCCCTAACTAAAAGGATGCTGAAAACCTAATCAGGTGGCTCTTCTGAATGCTCAGAAAACACAGCAACAGTGCATCCTTTTTCCGAGTATGAGTTATGCTCGCTTCCCGGGGCAAGCCAAACCACATCGCCGGCTTTGTAGATT
>PBSX01000043.1 GCA_002726375.1 Marinovum sp. | reverse complement strand
TGATGCGGGTGATCCAGTTGAATTAGCTAAAGTATATTCAAGTGAAGTCGCTTCCGCCGGGTTTGTGAAGTCTTTCGTGTAGAGATCCACAACAAAAGTGAGCATGGCCTCTCGACGTTCTTCGCTATGAAAATTCAATAATTCTGCAACCGAGCGGGTTTCGCAAAATGGAAAAAAGAGGTACTCGGCATTGTAAAAAAAATAGACCCATTGGCTTGACGCTAAGATATTGATTTTATTTATTATAACACTGATTTCTGGTGAATTAAACAGGTCAACATAGACTGAAACTAAATTATTTTTAAACTCTGAAGGCAGTGTGGGCATAGCCTTAGTGAAAATAATGATTTTAGTGAAACCTAATTTTGAATGGTGTAAAATAGTAGAAGCAAGCTCTACATCGTCCTCAGCAAAAATCAGGGCAATAGGACCCTTCTGAAGGTGATGTTTTCCTGATTTAAAAAAATCATCAAGGCTTGCATAATCCATAAATACACACTCGTATTGGGGTTCGCGTAATCAAAATTAAAAAACAACTTATTGCAAGTTTCTTCGAACCTAGTGTATCGGGCATTAAATTTCAACAAATTGGACCGTTTTGCATGAGCACGTCAAAAAAAGTATTTGTAAAGACATATGGCTGTCAAATGAATGTTTATGATAGCGAACGTATGGTCGAAGCGCTGGGCAGCAAGGGGTATGAACAAACCACGAAGCCTGAAGATGCAGATATGATTTTGCTGAACCCCTGCCATATTCGCGAAAAAGCTGCAGAAAAGGTATATTCAGAACTGGGCCGGTTCAAAGAGCTCAAAGCCGAAAAGCCTAATCTAAAAATCGGTGTCGCCGGATGTGTTGCTCAGGCGGAGGGTGAAGAAATAATGCGCCGCCAGCCAATGGTTGATTTGGTGGTTGGTCCCCAGAGTTATCACCGCTTACCTGAGCTTGAAGCAAAACTGGAAAATGGCGGTAAATCAATTGAGACGGATTTTCCGGAAGAAGACAAGTTCACAATTCTAAAAGATCGGCCAAAAGGAAAACGAGCACCGAGTGCTTTTTTGACGGTTCAAGAGGGCTGTGATAAATTTTGTGCGTTTTGTGTAGTGCCATATACTCGGGGAGCAGAAGTATCGCGGCCGGCTGAGCAGATTTTGTCTGAAGCAAGAGGATTGGTCGAGCGAGGTGTGCGAGAGATCACCTTGTTAGGGCAAAACGTGAATGCCTACCATGGTATTGGTGCTAAGGGTGCAGAATGGTCATTAGCTCGCCTGATCTGGGCCCTAGATGAAATAGATGGCTTGCAGCGCATACGTTTTACGACCAGTCACCCCAATGACATGGCTGATGATTTAATCGAGGCACATGCAACTTGCACCAAGTTGATGCCGTATTTGCATCTTCCAGTGCAATCAGGGTCAAACAAGATTTTGAAACGCATGAACCGCTCACATACTGCCGAAAGTTATCTCAAACTTATTGAAAAAATCCGTCAAGCGAGACCAGACATTTTACTTTCGGGTGATTTTATAGTGGGTTTTCCGGAAGAGACAGAGGAAGATTTTGAAGATACGATGGATTTGATCAAAGAGGTTAAATATGGTCAGGCCTTTTCGTTTAAATATTCAACGCGCCCGGGGACGCCCGCTGCTGAGCGCAAACAAGTTCCAGAGAGTTTAAAAACTGAAAGATTACGTCGACTGCAAGCTTTGATTGCGACGCAGCAGAGTGAAATACAGGACCAGATGGTAGGACGCACTGTCAGTGTACTCTTTGAAAAAAAAGGTCGCTTTGATGGTCAAATGGTCGGTAAGTCCGAATACTTGCATGCTGTCCATGTGACATCAGATGACGTTGCAATTGGCTCTTTGGAGCCAGTACGAATCACCAAAAGTAAAGTGAACTCGTTAACTGGAGAGCTCATTTGATGCGAGAGATCATTTTATTCTCACAGTAGGCCAATGGCTTTTGGCAAAAACTTCTACGAAATTTGATTTTGAGCAATTTTGTTGCCATTATGGCAGCAATGTAGTTGAATTAGTAAGAGTTTTGTAAAAGTCTTGAATTTAGTTATTTAAGGTATATCTTTAATACAATAGTATATAAAACTAGTTTCACTTTAGCATAGCTTGATTATCTACGATGCATTTTTTTAACTTTATGTCTCTGATTTTTTGTGACACCCGAAGTGTTTTTATTGGAATGCTTCTGTGGGCAATCACTTCTTCAAATGTTGCTTTGGCACAGCAGAATTACGTACCAGGGATTTGGGTTGACCCTGATGGATGTCAGCACTGGGTTATGGACGATGGAGCAGAAGGTTACATGACGCCGCATGTGACCAGAGATGGTCGTCCAGTTTGTGAAAAAAGATCTTTATGTGCTGAGTTGTCTGGCGATCAGCTTTTCAAAACTGATAGTGCAATATTGACGTCTGCTTCCAAGCGAAAGCTTATAAGTTTTTTTAAATCTGCACAGAATTTTCAATTTGTCATCGTTGGGCATACTGATAGTCGAGCCTCGGAGCTTTACAATATGCGGCTGTCTAAATCCCGTGCAACAGCGGTTGCAGCAATCGGAAGATCAGTTGGAGCCAGGATTTTAGCAGTTCAAGCCTATGGTGAAACGCAACCAAAAATGTCTAATGCAACAGCTGCTGGCATGGCGGAAAATCGCCGCGTAGAAATTATTTGTGTGACTTAGNCTAATGTCTAATATTCAACTTACCAAGTTTCTTTTGACGTTAANTCTTTGTTTTTTAGCNGGCTNCGAAAGCGNAGNTTCCCAGTTCTNAGCCTCCGATATCCAAGACANAAGNAAAGACGGGATGTTTGGCAAAAAAGACTTAAAAGNCCTAAAGGCTGGTATCTGGATTGATCCAAATGGCTGTCAGCATTGGATCATCGACGATGGCGTAGAGGGGTATTTGTCACAGCGGTTGTTGAGAAATGGAAAACCGCTTTGTTTGGACGATTTTACCCCAAACGTGGCATCTGGGAGCTTTAAGGATGGTGAGACCTTTATCGGGGATTTGCTTTAAGAAAAATTCAATTTACAAGATGAGGCTTCTTTCGGTCCGATTTTGAGTTTTCTTTTTTATATCTTTGAGCATAAGCTTGCATTTTTGACGGATGCTTGACACCATAGGTGTAATGACAAGCAGGAGTAGCATGTGGCGCTAAGTTCGCTAAACCACCCGATCAAAAGTGACACCCCTTCGCAAGTATTGATTGATTTTCCGGACAATCGTTTAATGATTGATCTTTGCGGTGAGTTTGATCGCAACCTAGCCGAGATAGAAAGTAAACTTTCAGTACAGCTTATACGTCGCGGCAACCAAGTCGCAGTGATAGGCGCTGAGGAAGACCGCCAAGACGCGGTATCAGTCTTGCAACGGCTTTACCAACGCCTTGAAATTGGGCGTTCCGTAGAGTTAGGGGATGTCGACCGCGAACTGCGGATGGGATCAGCATCAGAACATTCAAAGGCAATTGAAAAAAGACGAACGGATATGTCCTTTTCTGACCGAGTTGAAATAAAAACACGCAAAAAGTCTGTTGAGCCGCGCACAGAGGCACAAAAAGCCTATGTTCGCGCAATGCTGTCGCATGAGCTTGCCTTTGGGATAGGCCCTGCGGGGACAGGGAAAACCTACTTGGCCGTTGCCGTTGCCGTATCTAAGTTTATTGCAGGAGAGGTGGACCGGATTGTTCTAAGCCGGCCTGCGGTGGAAGCGGGCGAGAAGCTGGGCTATTTGCCGGGCGATATGAAAGATAAAGTCGATCCTTATATGCAGCCGCTATATGATGCGTTAAATGATTTCTTGCCTGGCAAGCAATTGGCAAAGCTCATCGAAGAAAAACGTATTGAAATTGCACCTTTGGCATTTATGCGTGGGCGCACTTTGTCACACGCCTTTGTGGTCTTAGATGAGGCCCAGAATACAACCTCAATGCAGATGAAAATGTTTCTGACAAGATTGGGGGAAGGCTCTCGGATGGTTATTACAGGAGATAGAACACAAATAGATTTACCGCGCGGCGTAAATTCTGGTTTGATTGACGCAGAACGTTTCTTGAAACATCTACCCAAAATCAGTTTTAATTATTTCACGTCAAAGGATGTGGTAAGGCACCCTCTGGTAGCCGCGATAATTGATGCCTATGATAGGGGATCAGATTGATAGGCATCATTTTGGATTAGGCCTTTTAGGTGTACGGAAAAAATGCCAGTTGAGATAGTAATTGAAGACAAAAGATGGGCTGCTGTTGAATTCGAGAGGCTTTGCGATCGCGCTGTCGAGGCAGCGCTTAGCAATTTCGATCTGAATCCGAGCTTATTCACGGTTGAAATATTGGCGTGTGATGACACGCGGATCGCCGTTCTGAACNGTGATTTCCGNGGCCAAGCTAAGCCNACCAATGTTTTAAGCTGGCCATCAGCCGAGCGCGCTGCATCTAAAGATGGTGATGCGCCGATGTTGCCTTTTGTAAAGAGAGATTCAGAACTGGGAGCTATCGCGATATCTTATGATACCTGTGCGTNTGAGGCTGTCCAAGCCTGCAAGCCTTTGGCAGATCACCTACTGCATTTGGTTGTTCACGCAACCTTGCATTTACTTGGATATGACCATCAGCGTGACCAAGATGCCACGTTAATGGAAAGAATTGAAGTTAGGACACTTGGCAAACTGGGGGTGGATAACCCATATTAGTACCAAGGGCGGACTGCGTCTTTTTTTGGACAGGATAAATGGGCGACATAGACGGATCCTCTAGAGCAGCGCAAAGCGCGCAGCTCAATGAGCAAGACAGATCATTTTGGCACCGAACGAAAGATTGGGTATTTGCCAGAAATAGTAATTTGCAAAACGCAGATGCAGAGGGTGGTCGANCGCCTTCNGTAGAGCCAAATAATCAACGCGGCATGATCAATCTANGACGCTTGCAGGTNGAAGATGTTGCAATCCCCAAAGCGGAAATCGTGGCGGTCTCAGAAAGTATTTCCAAAGACGAGTTGGTCAAGGTTTTCCGCGATAGCGGCCTGACACGAATACCAGTTTATTCGGGAACATTAGATACCCCGGTTGGAATGGCGCATCTAAAAGATTTTGCACTGAAATATGGGTTTCAAGATGAAGCCGATAGCTTTGATTTGGGGCCTATGTTGCGCCCTCTTCTGTTTGTTCCTTTGTCTATGCCAATTGGCGTTTTGCTGACCAAAATGCAAACCGAAAGACGTCACATGGCCTTGGTCATTGACGAATACGGAGGCGTTGATGGGTTGGTNACTATCGAAGATTTGATCGANCAAGTGGTNGGTGAGATTGAAGANGAGCANGATTCCGATGAGGATACTTTTTGGACAATGGAAAAACCCGATCAGTATCTGGCTTTAGCAAAAACACCACTTGAGGACTTTTCCTCTTTTACCCAAATAGATTTCACACAAGGCAAAGACATCGATGCTGAGGAAGTAGAAACATTGGGTGGCTTGGTCTTTATGCTGGCGGGCAGGGTTCCAGTACGGGGTGAGGTGATCCAACANCCGCAAGGCGCTGAGTTTGAGGTGGTAGACGCTGATCCGCGCCGTGTTAAGAGATTACGGGTTAGATTGCACGGCTTAACCAAGGCGGCAGAATAAAGCTGTGTCGGTGTTTCGAGTGCTCGCTAGAAAATACTCTTGGAGCGTACTCGTTATTTTGGGGTTAATCATTTCTACCGGGCATGCACCGTTTTCTCTTTGGCCGGTTTCCTTAATTGGTTTGTCCCTGTTTTTTTGGCTTCAGCAGAATCATAAGCTTTCTTTAAAGAGCCGTTTCAAAAGTGGCTGGTGGCTAGGCTTTGGCTATTTTTTGGGAACTTTGAATTGGCTTCTTGAGCCCTTTTTGGTGGATATCGCAACGCATGGATGGATGGCGCCATTTGCTGTGTTGTTAATGTCAGGCAGCCTGGCTCTTTTCTGGGGCACTGGGATGTCTCTTGGGGGTCTCTTAGGGGGTAGGTTGGGGTGTGCTCTTGGTTTAGGCCTGTGTGAAATGGTACGTGGATATCTGTTCACGGGCTTTCCATGGGGGCTCTTGGGCTATATTTGGGTCGATACACCAATAGCTCAACTGGCCAGTTACTTTGGTGCGTATGGCCTTACGGTGGTTACTTTCGGGTTTTGTGCGCTTCTTGCACAGAGTTTTTATGTTCGCCGGAAAGTTATGGATCTGGCGGCTCTTTCACTTTTATTCTTGGTTGTCTGGCTTTTCAACAACACTAGCCAGCANACTCATCAAGCACCTGAAAATGCTANAGTTATTCGCCTGGTACAACCTAATGCCCCACAAGAAAAAAAGCGCGACCCCCAATTCGCAATGATTTATTTTCAAAAGATGCTTGAGTTTTCTAGTCANGCGCCACAGCCAGATTTGATTGTCTGGCCCGAAACTTCGTTGCCGACAGCATTTAATTTTGCAGCAGACTTAATTCTTCAGATTAAAGAAGCTGCGCAAGGTGTTCCGGTTTTGGTGGGNGCGCTGCGTACTAAAGAAGATAAAATTTTTAACTCGCTTATTTTGGTTGAACCGCAAGAAGATGCCAAAGTGGTTTATGATAAATTTCACCTCGTTCCCTTCGGCGAGTATCTACCATTTGAAAACTTTCTGACCAAAATTGGCCTTGGGTTCAGTTCTGATCTGTTCGGCACTGGCTTTCAAAATGGTTCTGGTCCCCAGGTGGTGAACCTGCCCAATGTGGGAAAGATTTTTCCGCTGATATGTTACGAGGCCGTGTTTCCTCAGGATGTGTCAGCAATGCCGGAACGCGCNGATGTGATAGTCCAGGTNACAAATGATGCTTGGTTTGGAAAGTTTTCGGGACCATATCAGCATCTGGCACAAGCGCAAATGCGAAGTATCGAACAGGGGCTGCCAATGGTTCGGGTGGCTAATACTGGCATTTCGGGCTTAATTGACCCAACCGGCCGTGTTGTCAAAAAATTNGAGTTGAATAAATCCGGGTATATTGATGTGGCATTGCCTGATGGTGAACTTTCCACGCTTTACAGTNATTATGGAAACTGGACTATTCTTCTTCTTTTCATTGTTCTTAGCATNGGCAATTTTATTTTGCGCATTAGGCATTGACGGCTGTGGCCTAGAAGACTAGTGCAGTTGGACCGCATCACAACGGCTTCCTGACGTGATGTTTAATTAAAAATGGAGCATTTATATGACACGAAATAGTTTTGTTTTCACTTCTGAATCCGTTTCAGAGGGCCACCCCGATAAAGTCTGCGATCGTATTTCTGATGCTGTTCTGGACGCATTTATAGCCGAAGAACCTGAGGCAAGAGTGGCCTGCGAAACCTTTGCAACGACCAACCGTGTGGTCATTGGTGGTGAGGTNGGATTATCTGACAAAGCCACACTGAGTAAATTTATGGGGCAAATTGATGATATTGCCCGTGCCTGCATTAAAGATATTGGTTATGAGCAAGAAAAATTTCATCATCAAACTGTAGAAGTTACAAACTTGCTGCATGAGCAATCCGCACATATTGCACAGGGTGTAAACGCTCGCGATAACAAAGACGAAGGGGCGGGTGATCAAGGCATCATGTTTGGTTACGCAACCCGCGAAACCCCCGAGTTAATGCCAGCACCAATTCAATATAGCCATGCTATCCTTCGCCGCTTGGCAGAAGTGCGTAAATCGGGTGCGGAGCCGACATTGGGACCGGATGCTAAATCACAGCTGTCAATGCGCTATGAAAATGGCAAACCGGTTGCTGTGACATCATTGGTTCTTTCGACTCAGCATCTTGATGACAAAATGACATCTGAGGATGTGCGCGACATTNTAGAGCCGTATATCCGAGAAATCCTTCCTCAGGAATGGATTTCTAGTGAGACGAAATGGCATGTCAATCCAACAGGTAAGTTTGTGATCGGTGGCCCAGACGGAGATGCGGGTCTTACGGGGCGCAAAATTATTGTTGATACTTATGGTGGTGCCGCGCCCCATGGTGGCGGTGCATTTTCTGGNAAAGATCCGACCAANGTTGACCGGTCTGCTGCTTATGCNGCCCGCTACTTNGCCAAAAATGTGGTTGCAGCTGGCTTGGCAGACAAATGTACCATTCAATTGAGTTACGCCATAGGGGTTGCAAAGCCCTTGTCAATTTATGCGGATACCTTTGGGACTAGTTCTGTTGCCCCTNATGTAATCGAACGTGCAATAGCACACTGTTTAGACCTCAGCCCACGAGGTATTCGTGAGCACCTTGGTTTAAACAAGCCAATCTACCAGCGAACAGCTGCCTATGGCCATTTTGGTCGTACACCAGAGGCAGACGGTGGCTTTAGTTGGGAAAAAACNGATTTAGTTGAAGCGTTNCAGAATGCCATTTAAANGCGGTGGCTTNAGTTAAAATGCTNNATTTTAAAATAAAAGTCCCGCCTTGTTAATTGAGGCGGGACTTTTTCTAATAATCAACCAAATTTAGACGAATTCACCCATGTCAAAGTTTAAGTGTTTGGCAACGGTAAAAATGTCTTTGTCCCCACGGCCACACATATTCATACATATAATATGATATTGCGGCAATTCCGGCGCAATTTTCATTACATGGGCCAATGCATGACTTGGTTCAAGAGCTGGAATGATGCCNTCTTGTGTGCAGCACAGNTGAAAGGCTTCCAACGCTTCTTGGTCCGTGATCGACACATATTTTGCTCTCCCAATTTCATGCAGCCAAGAATGTTCTGGTCCAATNCCNGGATAGTCGAGCCCTGCAGAAATCGAAAAGCCTTCGAGGATTTGGCCATCGNCATCTTGCAGAAGATAGGTGCGATTTCCGTGTAAAACTCCTGGTCGGCCGCCGGTGAGAGACGCGCAATGCTCCATCTTTTCATTGACGCCTTTTCCGCCGGCCTCAACCCCGATGATAGAAACAGTTGCATCATCAAGAAAGGGATAAAANAACCCCATAGCATTAGAGCCGCCACCAATAGCAGCAATAATTGTATCTGGCAGACGGCCTTCNGCTGCCTGCATTTGCTCTTTGGTTTCTTTGCCGATGATTGACTGNAAATCACGCACCATGGCTGGATAGGGATGGGGACCCGCAACTGTACCAATACAGTAAAACGTATCGCGGACATTTGTAACCCAATCGCGAAGCGCATCATTCATTGCGTCTTTGAGTGTCCCNCTGCCAGAGGTCACAGGAATAACTTCGGCGCCTAAAAGTCGCATCCGAAAAACATTAGGGGCCTGACGCTCTACGTCATGAGCGCCCATGTATACCACACATTTCAGTCCGAATTTAGCACAAACGGTTGCTGTTGCTACGCCGTGCTGGCCAGCCCCGGTTTCGGCAATAATCCTATTTTTTCCCATTCTACGAGCAAGGATAATCTGACCTAAAACNTTGTTAATTTTGTGTGCGCCTGTGTGGTTTAACTCATCACGCTTCATATATATTTTTGCGCCGTCTAAATGATTTGTGAGGCGCTCGGCAAAGTAAAGGGGGCTGGGGCGTCCAACATAATGGGTCCAAAGATCATGCATTTCGGCCCAAAAGCTATCGTCTGTTTTGGCGCGCTCATACTGCTCTTCCAATTCTAGTATAAGCGGCATCAGAGTTTCCGATACAAAGCGTCCACCAAAATCACCAAACCGNCCATTTTCGTCTGGACCAGTCATAAAGCTGTTGAAGAGTTCATTGGGCATTGCGCCTCTCCCAGAAATAATATTTCACATGATGTAGCTTTGTTCTTAGGGCGCGTAAAGTCGCGGACAATAAATTATTTATATTGCGGCTACACTATGTGTTTGCGCGGCCCNCACAAAGTCCTTTATCTTTTGTGCGTCTTTTTCGCCAGGCCGGATTTCAACACCCGAGGACACATCTATTTGCTGCGCACCCGTGATTGCGATCGCTTGGGCAACATTTTCGGGATTTAATCCACCTGCAAGCATCCATGGGCCGGTCCAGTGCCGCCCTTGCAACAAGCTCCAGTCGAAGGCAAAACCNTTGCCACCGGGCAATAAAGCATCTTTTGGAGGTTTCGCGTCGACCATTAGCTGATCTGCAACAGTTGCATAGATATCAAGTTTCTTTAGATCGTTTTGGGCGNCAACACCAATAGCCTTCATTACAGGCAAGCCTGTCTTTTGTTTTATCTCGGTCACTCTTTGTGGCGGTTCACTGCCATGAAGCTGGATCATGTCAAGTGGCACTTCGNCGGTTAAACGTTCCAAAAAACTATCACTTGGGTTGACNACCAGTGCCACCTTGGCCAAGCCAGTAGGTGCTTCAAGTGCAATGCTGCGGGCCTGATTTAAAGTGAGGCTGCGCGGCGATTTCTCAAAAAATACCAATCCGGCATATTGGGCACCAGCGTTGCCTACTTCCTGCATTAACTGTCGGTTGGTTACACCGCAAATCTTAACCCTTACGGGATTTGACATAGAATTTATCTCACTTCCTCAAGCATCGCCAAAACTTCATCTTGGTCTTTGTATTTTTCACCCTTTAGATCGCGCAATTCGCTTTTTAGTTTANGCACTTCACGNCTTTTTTGTGCTACCTCTACACGATGCTTATATTCNCGCANCCACTCCCAAACAAAGCCAACCAACACNCCAAAGATTGTACCACCCAAGAAAATNACAAAAACTGGNAGATCAATAGACCAGTTGACCCCAAGCCATTGNGACAAATCCTCGGGCAAAANGCTNAGTTGCGTTATCGTTCGATTTGCCACGGCCACAACGACCATGACCAACGCAAGGCTGATTAAAAACGCATATCGAAGATATCGCATTGCATTAGGACTTTCCGTTCAGCCGATCTCGCAAAAGCTTCCCAGTTTTGAAAAATGGAACGTGTTTTTCGCTGACGGACACACTTTCGCCAGTTCGCGGGTTTCGCCCAACTCTTGNATCGCGCTTTTTGACAGAGAATGCCCCGAAGCCGCGTAGTTCTACACGATCTCCATTCGCCATAGCATTTGTGATTTCATCAAACACTGTATTTACAATGCGTTCTACATCACGCTGAAAAAGATGNGGATTTTGATCAGCGATTATCTGAATGAGCTCCGAGCGGATCATTTTTCCCCCTACACGTTGTTTGGCGATAGATATCATACGACTATAAGAAGATTGGAAAGAATGGGAAACGCTTTGTGTTTGGAAAGTCGAAATTGTTTGCAGATGAAGCAAAAATAATGGGTCTCGGATAAGTAATCTCGATAAAATCATGGGTCAGACCCAAAGTGTAGAAATTCTACGTGGCGAAATTTAATTAAAACCGAATCGTTTAAGCATAAAAAAGGCTCCCCAATCCTAGTGGAGGGGAGCCTTTAAAGAGTAATTGAAGCTGAGTTATTCGTCGCCTTTGAGTGCCGCTCCCAGGATGTCTCCCAGTGAAGCACCCGAATCTGAAGACCCATATTGCTCGACTGCTTCTTTTTCTTCCGCAATCTCGCGGGCTTTGATCGACAAGCCCAACTTGCGGGTTTTGCTATCGATGTTTGTAACACGCACGTCGACTTTATCACCTACAGAAAACCGCTCGGGTCGCTGTTCAGCCCGATCACGGCTAAGGTCAGAGCGTCGGATAAAGGCTTTGGCGCCTTCATATTCCACTTCAATACCACCATCTTCAATTGCAGTAACAGCAACCGTGACAATAGAGCCGCGTTTGACGCCGCCCGTGGCTTCGGCGAATTTGTCGCCGCCCATGGCTTTAATCGAAAGACTGATGCGTTCTTTTTCTACATCAACCTCAGAAACAACAGCTTTGACTGTGTCGCCTTTGCGGAAGTTTTGAATTGCATCTTCGCCGCGTTCGTCCCACGAGATATCGCTGAGGTGAACCATACCGTCGATTTCGCCTTCAAGACCGACAAAAAGACCAAACTCGGTGATGTTTTTAACCTCACCTTCAACCTGCATGCCTTCAGGATGTGTTTCTGCGAACACTTCCCAAGGATTGCGTTGGGTTTGTTTTAGTCCCAGTGAAACACGCCGTTTAGATCCATCAATTTCAAGCACCATCACTTCTACTTCTTGGCTGGTAGAAACGATTTTTCCGGGGTGGACGTTCTTTTTAGTCCAAGACATTTCAGAGACGTGTACCAGACCTTCTACGCCAGCCTCTAGCTCAACAAAAGCACCATAGTCGGTGATATTTGTCACAACGCCGTTGTGTACAGACTCCAGAGGATATTTAGCCGCAACGAGATCCCATGGATCTTCCTGCAGTTGCTTCATACCAAGACTGATACGATGAGTGTCTTTATTGATTTTGATCACTTGAACATTGATTGATTCACCAATGGTCAAAATTTCTGACGGGTGATTAACTCGGCGCCAAGCCATGTCGGTCACATGCAACAATCCATCAACACCGCCCAGATCAACAAAGGCGCCGTATTCGGTGATATTCTTTACAACGCCCTCAACAGCCATGCCTTCGGCGAGGTTGCCAATCACTTCTGCGCGCTGTTCGGCGCGGCTTTCTTCCAATATGGCGCGGCGTGAAACAACGATGTTACCACGGCGTCGGTCCATTTTCAAAATCTGGAATGGCTGCTTGAGACCCATCAAAGGCCCTGCGTCGCGGACCGGCCGCACATCAACTTGTGATCCGGGCAAAAAGGCAACAGCCCCGCCGAGATCAACGGTAAAGCCGCCTTTGACACGGCCAAAGATAGCGCCTTCAACACGGGCCTCATCTGCATAAGCTTTTTCAAGGCGATCCCAAGCTTCTTCGCGGCGGGCCATTTCACGGCTGATAACCGCTTCGCCTTTTGAGTTTTCAACCTGACGCAAAAAGACCTCAACCTCATCGCCTGCAGCGACTTCGGGGGCCTCGCCAGGGTTGGCAAATTCTTTTAACTCGACGCGGCCTTCCATTTTGTAGCCGACATCGATGATGGCAAAACCTGCTTCGATTGCAATGACTTTACCTTTTACGACAGACCCTTCTTGGGGTGTATCCATTTCGAAGCTTTCGTTAAGGAGGGCTTCGAATTCCTCCATAGATGTATTTTGAGCCATGTGGTCTCAGTTTCCTTTACTAGTCATTTACGGGCCAAGCGGTTGTCTCCGCCGGTCTTGGGTTTTATTGGTCTGCTTGTTTCAGACTTTTTGCTCGAAAAGCTGCCCTGTGGACAATAGAGAGGCCGCATACGATGTTTAGGGCAATAAATCAAGGGCTGTCTGAGCCATAATGGCTTCTTTTACAGTCCAGTTCCGCGCAAATTGCTAGACGGGAAAATAAAACCTTAGATGCTATGGTTGCTTAATGCGCTCAAGTGCAGT
Source organism: Marinovum sp. (assembly GCA_002726375.1). GTDB lineage: Bacteria > Pseudomonadota > Alphaproteobacteria > Rhodobacterales > Rhodobacteraceae > CABZJG01. Next base: position 2,789 of record PBSX01000043.1, on the reverse strand, counting down.
CTCGACCACTTTGATTGCATTTTTTACGGCTGCTTCAATCGTAAGCTCGGTGGTATCAATAATGATCGCGTCAGAGGCGGCTTTCAATGGCGATGCATGACGCGTCGCATCCCTTTCGTCACGTTCTTTCACATCTTTGAAAACAGCCTCAAAAGTCAGTGATTTATTCCCATTCAACAACTCTTCAAAGCGACGTTTTGCACGGGCTTCAGGGCTTGCGGTTATATAGAGCTTTACAGCAGCATCTGGAAAAATGACTGTACCAATATCACGCCCATCGATCACGGCCCCGCCGTCTTTTCCGGCAAAATTCCTTTGAAAGTCAAAAAGCTCGGAGCGGACTTTTGAAATTGCGGCAACTTTGCTCGCCATTTGGGCAACCTCTGGAGACCGCAAATTTAAAGCATTTAGATCTTCGATATGCAGCGTCGCCGCCGCTTCTTCTGGGGCAGATCCTCTCAATGCTTTTGCGGCAACTGCCCTGTAAAGCAGTCCGCTATCAAGGTGTGGAAATCCAAAATGATTGGCAACAGCCTTGGCAATTGTTCCTTTGCCAGCTGCCGCCGGTCCGTCAATTGCCACAACAAATTTCATTTCTGGTAACTGCTCTTTCGTTAGTGGTTGTTTCGAGTTATCACGCCGCCGAGGTGTGTCATTAGGTCTTCAAAGATAGGAAACGATGTTACGATTGGGGATCCGTCATCTATTTTGACTGGGTTTTTACTCGCCATTCCCATGATAACAAACGACATTGCAATTCGGTGATCCAGATAGGTGGCGCAGAGCCCCCCACCGCGCGCGTTGCCGCTTCCTTGGCCCGAAACAATCCACCAGTCTTCCCCATCTTCCACTTCTACCCCATTGGCGCGAAGTCCCATGGCCATTGCCTCAATCCGATCGCTTTCTTTAACCCGCAACTCTTTCACTCCGCGCATTACAGTTTTGCCAGATGCAAAGGCTGCGATCACTGAAAGGATGGGATATTCATCAATCATGCTTGCCGCACGGCCGGGGGGCACTTCAATGCCTACCATGTTTGGTGAAAAGCGGGCGCGCAGATCGGCAACGGGTTCTCCGCCCTCGACCCGCTCGTTTTCGTAGCTTAGATCGGCGCCCATTTCGCGCAGCGTTGTGAACAATCCAGCCCGGGTGGGATTTAGACCGATATTGGGAACCAAAACATCAGAGCCCTCGCAGATTAATGCAGCGCAGACCGGAAAGGCAGCAGAACTGGGGTCGCGAGGAACGGTTATATTTTGTGGATTTAGCTCTGGTTGGCCGGTCAGGGTAATTACGTGCCCTTCTGGGCTATCTTCCACCGTGATTTCGGCGCCAAAGCCTGCAAGCATGCGCTCGGTATGATCACGGGTCGCTTCCGGTTCGATAACCACTGTTTTACCTGGCGCATTAAGACCGGCCAGTAACACAGCGGACTTTACCTGCGCTGATGGCACAGGAACTTTGTATTGGATTGGGACAGGGTGCTTGGCACCTTGAATGGTCATTGGCAGGCGTCCACCTGTGCGCCCATGTGCTTCGGCCCCGAAAAGTGCGATAGGGTCAGTAACGCGGGCCATAGGGCGCTTATTGAGGCTGGCATCGCCAGTGAAGGTTGCGGATATCGGATGGGTTGCCATCGCCCCCATCAAAAGCCGAACGCCGGTTCCTGAGTTGCCGCAATCTATCACTGTTTCGGGTTCGCAAAACCCGCCAACACCAACGCCATTAACGCTCCAATTGCCGCCGCCATGATCTGTCACTGTGGCACCAAATGAGCGCATAGCCTTGGCGGTGTCCAGCACATCCTGTCCCTCTAAAAGACCTTCGATACGGGTCTCTCCAACAGCCATAGCTCCAAGGATAAGTGCACGATGCGAGATCGACTTATCGCCCGGCACATTTGCAATGCCCTTCAAAGGCCCTGACTTGCGTGAGGTCATTGGAACTGGAGTGCCATGTGCGGACATATTTCACTTTCCTTTTTTGTGCAGGTGATACCGCAAGCTGAAACAAGCGTCTATGGGCGTTTGGACCTTTGAGTTAAATTCCACCACAATATATTGCACATTTTGCATGGGCTTACCTACGCTTTTGGAAGGTCAAATAATGCGGTGTTCTGTTTTCATGGACGGCTTTTTCTTCGTAACGGGTTCTATGCCAGTCGGGCCAAGCTATCCGCCAATCTTTAGGATTTTCCGCAAGCCATTCTAAGCCTTGCTTCGGGACTTCAAGCAAGGCTTGTCGTACATAATCAGGGATATCTGTAGCCAATCGAAAAATCGAATTAGGCTTTAATATCCGTGCCATAGGCACTAAATGTTCGTGGGTGACGAAGCGGCGGCGGTGGTGGCGTTTTTTGGGCCATGGATCCGGGTAGAGCAGGAAGGCCCGATCTATGCTTGCCTCTGGCAGGACGTCAAAAATATGGCGGGCATCGCCGGGGTAAATTCGGATATTCGTGACCCCGGCAGCGCGGATTTTACCCAACAGCATGGCAACGCCGTTGATATAAGGCTCGCAGCCGATAAAGCCGACATCCGGGTTCAATTGGGCCTGGTGCAAAAGATGCTCGCCGCCGCCAAAACCAATTTCAAGCCACACCGGCGCATCCCCAAAGAGTGCCTTTAAGTCAAGCGGTTTGCGGTCCGGGTTTTCGTCCCAATCCACTGCGCCCGGGGACAGCTTTTGCAAATCCTCTGCCAAAGCCTGCTCTTGCGCTTTGCGCAATCCCTTGCCCTTGAAACGGCCGTAAAAATTACGCCATGGTGCGCCGGAAGGGTGATGACCTT
>PBSX01000042.1 GCA_002726375.1 Marinovum sp. | reverse complement strand
AAGTCTCGACCGAGCATTTTGGCCACCGCGCCAGTGGTACCGGTGCCAAAGAACGGATCAAGCACCACGTCGCCGGGATTGGTTGAACCCACAAGAACCCTGTGCAGAAGGCTTTCGGGTTTTTGCGTCGGATGGGCTTTGTCGCCATTTTCATTCTTGATCCGCTCATGCCCGTTGCAGATCGGCAAAACCCAGTCGCTGCGCATCTGAACGCCTTCGTTCAATGCTTTAAGCGCTTCATAATTAAAGGTATATTTTGCACCTTCGGATTTCGAAGCCCAGATCATGGTTTCATGCGCATTGGTAAACCGCTTGCCGCGAAAGTTTGGCATTGGATTGGATTTGCGCCAAACCACATCGTTTAAAATCCAATACCCATGGTTCTGCAAGGCTGAGCCAACACGGAAAATATTATGATAAGAGCCGATCACCCATATAGCTCCGCTAGGCTTAAGAATGCGCCGCGCGGCTTTGAGCCACTCGTTGGTAAAACGGTCGTAAGCGGCAAAGGATGAAAATTGATCCCAAGCATCATCTACGGCATCCACGCGGCTGTTATCCGGCCGATGCAAGTCGCCCTTTAGTTGCAGGTTATACGGTGGATCAGCAAAAATAAGGTCGACGGAATCGCTAGGCAAATTATTCATTGCCGTGATGCAATCGCCGCTAATGATTGTATTTAATGGAAGCGCTTTTGCCTCCTTGGGGAGTGTCTTTGTTTTCATAATCTGCCTCTTGGAACGGCGCGTTTTTGCGCTCTTAACTTGTCCCTAAAATGAGTCAAACATGATTCGGCGTCAATTTCTTTTTTGAATCAAAGGGTTATTTATTTTCTTGATACAAGATATTGTGTACAGGCCGGAAAGAACGCCTATGGTGTGGGGTCACCCCTAACCGCTGCAGTGCCAAAATATGCTGCTTAGACGGATAGCCGGCATTTTTTTCCCACCCATATCCGGGATTTTGCAGGCTCAGCTCGGCCATTAACCGGTCGCGAACCGTTTTTGCAACAATGGACGCCGCCGCAATCGAGAGCGATTTACCATCACCCTTTACAATAGGTTGCGCTGGGATGTTGATAGGGTCAGGCACCCGATTGCCATCGATCAAAAGATGCGCAGGTTGCGGGTTAAGCGCGGCGACCGCGTTGCGCATTGCCAAAAGGCTTGCCTGTAAAATATTAATCCTGTCAATCTCTTCGACCGAGACATGCGCGACAGCAACTGTTGCGCTTTTGAGGATCAAATCATAGAGATTTTCACGGCGTTTGGCGGATAACTTTTTGGAATCGTTTAACCCCTGCGGGATATTAGAGGGATCAAGAATAACCGCCGCTGCCGTAACAGGACCAGCCAAAGGTCCACGGCCAACCTCATCCACCCCGGCGATCAGGGGATACCCCTGCCCCATTAAACTTGCTTCAAACGTAAAATCCGGGCCATCCATGGGCCAAAACAAACGCCATTAAAGGCTAGGTTGCAAGCTGCAAAATTTGGTTTTGGGCGCAGACAACATCAATAAAAGGCAAATGGCGATCCCGACAGGATTCGAACCTGTAACCTGCCCCTTAGGAGGGGGCTGCTCTATCCAGTTGAGCCACGGGACCTAAGAATTGATCTAGACCTAATTTTAGGATTTGTCATCTGAAAATACCCATCGCGCCCTTGCCTTTTTCATTAAATTAAGCGCGCTGCACGCAATATCTTGAAACTCTTTGAAACAATGGGATAACGTGGGGTAACAAGCCTTTTAAGGAGCGTTTCTTTTGCGCGAAATACCGCCCCGCACTTTGACACTGCGAGATGTTTCAGAAGCCTCAGGGGTTTCGGACATGACGGTGAGCCGTGTTCTGCGAGGGCGGGGGGATGTATCGCAGGCAACCCGGGAAAAAGTTTTGCTTGCCGCCAAAGAGCTAGGCTATGTGCCCAATAAAATTGCCGGCGCTCTGGCCAGTCAACGGGTTAATCTGGTGGCTGTTATTATCCCTTCGATGTCCAATATGGTATTTCCCGAAGTGATGATGGGGATAAACGAGGTTCTGGGCAGTACGGATTTACAAGCTGTTGTTGGCATTACCAATTATCTGCCGGAGCAGGAAGAAAAGGTGCTCTATCAGATGCTGTCATGGCGGCCCTCTGGCGTTATTATTGCCGGACTAGAGCATACCGATGCCAGTTCAAAGATGTTGCACGCGGCTGGCATTCCAATTGTTGAGATTATGGATACGGATGGCAGCCCGGTTGATTGCGCGGTCGGCATTTCGCACCGCCGAGCGGGACGGCAAATGGCGCAGGAGATTATTTCTGCGGGCTACCGGAAAATTGGATTTCTTGGCACAAAAATGCCGCTGGACCACCGGGCACGCAAGCGCTTCGAAGGCTTTACCGAAGCCTTGGCAAAATCTGGCATCGAAATCGGCGATCAAGAATTTTACTCAGGTGGATCATCGCTGGCCAAGGGCCGGGATATGACAATTGAAATTTTAAGCCGCTCTCCAGATTTGGATTTTTTATATTATTCAAATGATATGATCGGCGCCGGAGGCCTTTTACATCTATTGGGTCAAGGCATTGATATCCCAAAAAGCATTGGCTTGGCCGGCTTTAATGGCGTCGAACTGCTAGAAGGTTTACCTATGCAATTGGCAACCATGGATGCCTGCCGCAGTGAAATTGGCCGGCGCGCTGCCGAAATAATCTGTGCCCGTATCGATGGGACATTTAATGAAACCCAAAAAATTGTTGAATTGGCGCCAACACTAAACCGCGGGGCCACTCTTNGAAGCTGACGGGTCGAAAACAGAGCAGGGTTTTCAGGAAACTGTCATCTAACCAACCTACAGCTAGGCGAAACCTTTAGGAACCGCGATGTCGTATTCCCGCTATGCAATTTACTATATGCCTCATGGCGCTTTTGCTGAGTTCGGCGCGCATTGGTTGGGATGGGACCCACAAACCGGGACCGAAACAAAGGGAATTGCCTTAGAAGGTTTGCCACGCCCACGGGAAATACTCACCAAATCCCCAAAGAAATACGGGCTGCATGCAACTTTGAAAGCTCCTTTCCGTCTTGCACAGGGAAAAACTGAGGCCGAGCTTATGTCAGCGTTCAAGGCGTTTTGCAAAACTCAAAAATCGGCCTGCGCAGGGCAGCTTCAGTTTAGCAATANGGGGGGATTTTTATCGCTACGGCCNTCAAGCCCGCTTAAANAGNTGAACCAGCTGGCCGCAGACTGTGTGACCGCTTTTGAAAGGTTTCGCAGGCCAGCAGCGCCCGAAGACCTCAAGCGCCGACGCAAAGTGAATTTGACTGCTGCGCAAGACCATTTGTTGCTGAAATGGGGATATCCCTATGTGATGGATGAGTTTCGATTTCACATCACCTTAACAGGCCGCGTTAATGGCTCAGAAGCTGAGCAAATTACCACCACGCTTGAAGCGATGATAAAACCTCTGCTTACAAATCCATTCACCATCAACGACCTTGTTCTTGCCGCGGAAAGACAACATGGACGCTTTTGCATTTTGAAACGGGCAAAACTGCTAGACTAGACAGGCTCGTGCTTGTCTTTGATATAAGTGTTCTGGCACCTGTTACTTTTGCGAATTTAGGAAGAGAGTTTGACGATCTCTTCTTTTATTCGGAGCTTTTGTTTTTTCAAATCGACGATGTGCAATGTGTCTGCACCTGTATTTTTTTGGGCCTGCTCAACAGCCTGTGATAACGCTTCATGTTTCTTTCTGAGTTCTTGAACATGCGCAACAACGCTCATTTTTAACCTCCTTTTTTTTAATATCTTCATGTCTGCACAATTTCCCCCACCTGTCACGCTGCAGATGCAAAATAGACAGAAAATGGTGAAAACTTGCTTACTTTTGAAGAGAGAGACGCCAGATTATAGAATTACTTCACTCAATTTGCGCTCCATGCCGTAGAACTTGGTTGATTAAATCTGTGTAACTTTCGCCATCTGTGGTGTGTTCCGTGCCTTTGTGCATTATAATCGGTGCCTCAAGGCAAAATCCTGCTCGGCCTGATTTGCGTGCGCGCAAAATCAATAATTCGCTAGCTCGGCCTACCCGCGCGCTAAAGGGCAGGATACGCAGGCTACCAAGCTCTTTTGGAAGGGCATTCAGCAATTCTGGCAAGCGCTCGCTGCGAAAAATAAAATGAACATAGCCTTTCGGTTTAACGCGTTTTGCCGCAACCGAGGCCCAGCTTTTAAGTGGGGTTTGTTCGCCCATGGACCGTTCGCGGGAAGGATCGGGCGCGGGGGTTGTTTTCAACCGATCAAAATAGGGCGGGTTGGCAATCACATGATCAAATTGGCTGCTTTTCAAACCCTGAGGTAAAACAGCCAAATCGCCGATCACCACATCCATTGTTAACTGGTTGTGGGCGGCATTTTCCTGCGCCAACTGGGCCAGATCAGATTGGATTTCTATTCCAGTGAGCTGCAAATCGGGCACGCGGCGGCCCAAGCATAACGATGCCACACCTACACCGCATCCCAATTCCAAAACGCTCTGCATTGGTTTGGCATTCACTGACGCGGCAAGCAAAACAGGGTCGACACCAGCCCGATAGCCATTTCTGGGTTGTTTAATCAACAATTTGCCGCCCAGAAATTCGTCTTCTGTGATGTGTGAGGAAATAACAGTCATGCGCAGGGGATTTTATGATCTTGCAAAAGGTCAACGGCTTCTTGCAAATCAAGATCAATAACCATTAAACGGCGCGGCAATATGCCCAAGGACCCCTCTAGAACACTTGTATTTACGTCTAGCTCAAAACTTTCTATACCTGCNTCATCAAGAACAGCCCGCGCATAGGCGATCACNGTGATATCATTGGTGCGCAGCAACTCTTTCATAACCCCAAGAATAGTCAGGCAGAACCACATTGTCGAGACAGACGGAAAAAAGAGCCTAGAATGTCAGCCACAGTCATGACACAGCCAAATGATAGTCTNGCCGCGCTTTTGGCGCCGAAGCTCGCAGCTGTAAACACTCTTATTTCCAAGCGCATGGCCTCTAAACATGCNCCCCGAATTCCTGAGCTTACCGCGCATCTTGTTGCCGCCGGAGGCAAACGTTTGCGGCCCATGCTCACTTTGGCCAGCGCAATGATGTGCGGGTACAAAGGCCCCTATGACATTCATCTGGCNGCAACCGTTGAATTTATCCACACNGCAACACTTTTGCATGATGACGTNGTTGACGAAAGCACACAGCGCCGGGGCCGNCCGACCGCCAATTTGCTNTGGGATAATAAATCATCNATCCTCGTGGGCGATTATTTATTTTCACGCGCTTTTCAGCTGATGGTCGAAACTGGATCCCTGCAGGTGCTGGATATTTTGTCAAACGCGTCGGCGACCATTGCAGAAGGCGAAGTACTGCAATTAACCGCAGCGCGTGATTTAAGCACAACCGAAGCCATTTACATGCAAGTGGTGCGCGGCAAAACGGCAGCACTTTTTTCGGCATCCACAGAAGTGGGCGGNGTTATTGCGGGCGCGCCGCAAGCGCATTGTAAGGCGCTTTATGACTATGGTGATGCATTGGGAATTGCATTTCAAATTGTCGACGACCTGCTTGATGTCACCGGTGATAGTAACGCCACAGGAAAAAANATTGGGGACGACTTTCGCGAAAGAAAACTGACGCTTCCCTTCATCAAAGCCATTTCNAAAGCCAATCCAGAAGAGCGTGAATTTTGGTCAAGAACAATTGCAACGGGCGCACAAAAGGATGGTGATTTAGAACACGCTCTTGATCTTCTTTCCCTNCATGGTGCGATTGATGAAACGCGCCAAGATGCACTATATTGGGCAAACCGTGCACAGCAGTCTATTTCACTGCTACCTNAGCATGATATTCGTGACATCCTACATTCTTTGGCACTTTATGTGGTGGATAGGATCAATTAAACCACGCTGCGCGTAAGGCTTTGAGTGGCCACGACCCACCAGTNTGGATAGCTCTGTTTCAGCAAGGCCGCCAAAANNTCACACTGCTCGGCGGTTTCGGTGATGGCAAAACAGGTCGCTCCGGACCCGGACATTCGTGCTAATTTAGTGCCTGAAAAATCATTTAAAGCCGCTAAAACCGCCCCAATGACTGGGCGTAATTTGATCGCTGGCNGCTCAAGNTCATTGCGCCGCGCATTGAGCCAGTTCAGCCAATTGGATAAGTCCTTAGGGCTGGGCATATCATCGGGAAGTGCCGGGTTTTCTTTTTGCTCCAGGGCCTGAAAAACGTCAGCGGTGNTTAATGAAACCCCGGGATTTACCAACACAATAGGAAGCGAAGGCGGCGCCCCCATGCGAACGAGCTTTTCACCAATCCCGCGCATACGGGTCAGTTCAGCAGTCATGCACAGAGNTACATCGGCGCCCAAATCCATAAGATCCAGTTCAAGGCGCTCTGCATTGGGATATAGTTGCGACAGGGCTCGAATAACTGCAGCCGCATCACTAGAGCCGCCTCCAATTCCCGCAGCTGGCGGAAGGTTTTTTTCCAATTGAATAGAAGCGCCATCACCTGGGTTTGTCATTTCAGCCGCACGCCAGACCAAGTTTTCAGCACCTTTTGGAACATTCTGACCGTAAGGCCCCGAGAGCTTTAATCCCCAATCTGTATCAGGGGACACGGAAATCCGATCCCCAAACTTTGTAAAAAGCACCAAGGAGTCCAGCGCATGATAGCCATCCTTATTTTGTCCTGTCACATGCAAACATAAATTGATTTTTGCCGGCGCAAATTCATTAATCATCACTTTGCGCAACGGTCAGTGGATCCGCGCCTTCTTCTTGCAGCACCACATCCAAACCCACATCAAGCTTACGTCTAATCCGGTCNGCTTCAGCTTCTTCCGGATCAAATGACAACGCTCTTTGCCATTGGAAATAAGNTTCGCGTTTGCGCCCGACAGCCCAGTAAACATCACCAAGATGATCGTTTACAATTGGATCGACGGGCTCTAACTCGGCAGCCCGCTCTAAATGTGGAACTGCCTCTTTATACTTCTGCATGCGAAACAACACCCAGCCAAGACTATCTACGATGAAACCGCTGCTCGGCCTAAGATCAACAGCTTTTTCGATCATCGCCAAAGCCTCGTCGAGTTGAATTTTCTTTTCAACAAGCGAATACCCCAGATAATTCAAGACCAAGGGTTGGTCGGGGTTAAGCTGCAGTGCTTTACGAAAGTCACGATCCGCTTTGGGCCATTTGTTCAAGCGCTCATAGGCTATCCCACGAGCATAAAAAAGCCGCCAAGCCGATTGGTCTTTGGGGTCTGTCAGTTCGATGGCATCATTGAAAACCTCAATGGCTTCCTNATATCGCTCATCATATCGCAAAATATTNCCAAGCGTNCGGTACGCGCGCACCATCAATGGATGGCTGCGTGTCAGGTTTTCCAAGGCCTCTATCGCGGCCTCGACATTTCCACTGTCGCGAAGCGCTTCAGCGCGCCCCAATTCCGCAAGATGAAAAATCGGGTTNTCAGGTGAAATTTCTTGATAGACTTTCGTTGCCAATTCATATTGGCCCATATTTTCCAACACATTCGCNGCCAATAAAATAGCTTCAACATGTTCAGATGATAACAATTCTGCCACNCGAGCATGCATCAAAGAATATTCATCCTGAGCTTCAGAGCTTAGCGCTTTTGCGATGGCAAAGAACACCTCTGCTATGCCATCNGCTACAGACCCGATCAGCCGTTCGTTTGGCATTCGACTGGCTTTAATNTCATCCTGCAANTCCAACAATTCAGGATCTAAATTTTCTCCAAAATATTTCTCAAGAACCGCTTCTGCCTGATTAAATTCGCCCTGCGCCATCAAGGATTGCAATCTTACAATAACCGCTCGCCGCGATAGGGCACCTGCCTGTTGCCCAATATCTTTAAAAATGGCCTCAGCAGATTCGAAATCCCCCATAACATGGTGCATCAATGCCCTGTGATAACTCACCAGTCCCTGAGAAGGCTCTTGATCTTTTAACCCGTCCATTATTGCAAAAGCGGTTTGGGCATCACCTGCGCCCACATTGGCCCACGCCAATAGCAAACCATCCACAACTTGGTGACCAATGCCTTTTTGGGCATCCAGTTGNGCAACAAGCGNTTTAAAGTCCTGNACNCGAACAGCCCTTGTGATCAAAGCCACATGGGCAACTTGACTGTCAACGCCATCATCAACGATCCGATCAGCAATAGGGTAGACATCCTCAAAAACGCCAAGTGCGATTTTCGANAGAATTAGNGTTTCCATTGCATCTATGTTGCTNGAGTCTTCGCCGACAACTTGTTCCAAATACTTAGAAGCTGTTTGAAATTCCCGAGCAAAACTTGCATGTCGAGCAGCCAGATATGGCCCCGCAAGTCCTTCTTGTNCGGCTGCTGGTTNCAACAGTCCAAGCGTAAGCGCAAGTAAAAGCGATTTTTTGATCAACAAGCCAGTCTCATGAATTCTTTTATGTCTATTAACTAGGGCTTACAACTGGCCATGGCAATGCCGAGCATGCCTAACAAGTGTTAAAACCGTTCTATTTCTTGGTCATTAACACGCTCAACGGCGCCAATAACGTTACCGCCCATCACATATTGGGATAGTTCGGTCCATCCCCACCTTGCGGCGTGACCCAATTAATATTCTGGCTCGGGTCTTTGATATCGCACGTTTTGCAATGCACACAGTTCTGAAAATTGATCACAAACCGATCCTCTTTTCCTTCTTCGGACACAACCTCATAGACGCCCGCCGGACAATAGCGCTGTGCAGGCTCCGCATAGGTCGGTAGGTTGACCGCCAAAGGCACAGACGCATCGGAAAGCTGCAAATGCACCGGCTGTTGCTCTTCATGGTTTGTCATGGAAAATGACACATTGGTCAAACGATCAAAACTCAGCTTTCCATCCGGTTTCGGGTAATCAATTTCACAGTGCTTAGATGCAGGTTCTGTGGCCTCTGCATCGGTTTTCCCGTGCTTTAACGTGCCGAACAGCGAAACGCCAAAGATCGTTTGAAACCACATGTCAAATCCGCCGAGCGCAAGCCCACCAAGTGGCCCAAAACGGCTATTTAGTGGCGCTACATTGCGCACCTTTTTCAAATCCTTGCCAACGGGTCCTTTGCGCAACGAAGCATCATACTCTTCCAGTACATCCCCGGACCGGCCGGATTGAATTGCCTTAAACGCTGCCTCAGCCGCCTCAATACCTGAATGCATTGCATTGTGATTACCTTTGATCCTCGGCAAGTTAACAAGTCCAACAGAACACCCCAATAAAGCACCCCCTGGAAAAGCTGACTGCGGAATTGACTGAAAGCCGCCCTTGGTCACCGCGCGGGCGCCATAAGCCACGCGTTTTCCACCCTCAAGCAGTGCAGCAATCTTTGGGTGGTGTTTGAAGCGCTGAAATTCCATGTAGGGAAACAGATGCGGGTTTTTATAATTCAAATCGACGATATAGCCGACGTAAACCTGATTATTATCCAGATGATAGACGAAAGAGCCGCCGGAGTTTTTGAACCCCAAAGGCCAGCCCATGGTATGGGTGACTTCGCCTTCATTATGGTTTTCTGGCTTCACTTCCCAGATTTCTTTCATGCCGATGCCAAATTTTGGCACATCACATTGGGCCGCTAGGTCGTATTTTTCCAGCACTTGCTTGGACAGTGACCCACGCACGCCTTCGGATAAAAATACATATTTTCCGTGCAATTCCATGCCGGGTTCATATCCATCTGAGGGCGTGCCATCGGGGTTCTTGCCAAACTCACCAGCCACAACGCCTTTGACTTCGCCGTTCTCGCCAAACACCAATTCCGAACAGGCCATTCCCGGGAAAACTTCTACCCCTAATTCTTCGGCCTGCTCTGCCATCCAGCGGCATACATTGCCCATTGAAACAATATAGTTGCCGTGGTTGTTCATCAAAGGCGGCATGATCAAATTTGGAAGCCGAAGTTGACCGCCCTCCCCCAGAACGTAGAAATTGTCTTCTTTAACGGGCACAGTGAGCGGGGCGCCACGTTCTTTCCAATCTGGCATCAAACGGGTGAGGCCAGAGGGGTCCAAAACCGCGCCCGAAAGAATATGCGCGCCCACCTCGGACCCTTTTTCCAACACCACAACATCAAGATCAGAATCGAGTTGTTTAAGCCTTATGGCCGCCGAAAGACCCGACGGACCCGCTCCGACTATTACCACATCATATTCCATTGCTTCCCGTTCGGTATTAGACATTTGTTTTCCTCATTGGGGTGTGCACATAATATTGTTGCGCATGAATATCCTGCCGTAAAGGCTAACGTCAATCTAAACGCGGCGGTAATTTAGCCTTTTGCGGCTCAGTTTTGGGCAGAAGGTGGCAAACCGCTTTAAACTTTGACATGTTTTGCTTGCATTCTCAGGTAGCCTTTGTCCAAATAAGCTTTATAACCGAGCAAATCGTCGTTTTTGCGACCCATGACAAAGCGGACTTGATATGGAAAAAATCCCAATGACACGCGCGGGATACACTGCGCTTGAGGTCGAGCTAAAACAGCTAAAGTCGGTCGAGAGACCCGCAATTATTAAAGCCATTGCCGAAGCGCGCGAGCATGGCGATCTGTCAGAAAATGCAGAATACCACTCAGCCCGCGAAAAACATAGCTTCATTGAAGGCCGTGTCAAAGAGCTTGAAAGTGTTTTATCGCTCGCAGAGGTAATCGATCCCTCGCAAATGTCGGGTTCGATTAAATTTGGGGCAACTGTTGGTCTGGTGGATGAAGACACCGACGAAGAAAAAACCTGGCAGATTGTTGGCGAACACGAGGCCAGTATCGAGCGCGGCTTATTAAATATTAAATCACCTTTGGCACGGGCACTGATTGGCAAAGAAGAAGGCGACAGCGTGGAAGTAAAAACCCCAGGTGGGCAAAAATCTTACGAAATCTTGAGCGTTCATTACGCGTGACATCAGTTCTAAATAAATTGTATTAAATGAGTGAACATAAAAACCTGCAGACGCCGTCTGATGGATTATCAGCGCCAGCCAACCGTCAATCCCAAAACGTGATCGTTACGGTTACGATTGGTCTGGCGGTCATCTGGGTTATTTTTAGCGGTTTTGTATTCTGGAATAATCCACCTATGAGCCCAGAGGTTACTTTGGTTTTTATCGGCGCGGCCATTTTACCAGCATCAATCCTTTTGATTTGTGCCCTAATGGTTAAGAANTCTCAAATTCTACAACAAGATGCTNAAAGGTTGCATACGGTCGTAGAGGCCCTGCGCCATTCATTTATTGNACAAAACAAAACAGATTCTCAGACAAGTTTGAACGCCTCTNTAAATNNCAAGCTNGCCGAAATAGCCGAAGAACAACGTAAAATCCATAGCCTGATCAGCCANTTTCCCGCCTTACAAACCGATNGTGCGGCAGGACAATCAAGATCGGAAAGCCATCTAAGTTCCCAAGAGGAGCCNAATGACCAAACCGTATTGGAACTTGGAACGCCGCTNGAAGTTTTTACAGCGCCTCTATCAAACGCAGATTATATCCGTGCTTTGAACTTTCCTGAAACCCCAGATGATACGGTAGGCTTTGCGGTCATGAACCGCGCCATGAAGGATCACCTAACATCACAAATGATCCTCGCTGCTCAGGATATTTTAACATTGCTCAGCCAGGATGGCATTTACATGGATGATCTGCGGCCAGACATGGCTCGGCCGGATATCTGGCGGCAATTTGCAAAAGGCGATAGAGGCAGATCCATTGCTGCTTTGGGCGGCATACAAGATCGTTCTTCTTTGGCTTTAAGCAACGGGCGAATGAAACAAGACGCTGTTTTCCGTGATACTGCGCATCATTTCCTTCGCGTTTTTGACACTTGTTTTTCGAAATTCGAACCAACCGCAAGCGATGCAGAAATATCTGCCTTTTCTGAAACGCGCACAGCGCGGGCCTTTATGCTTTTGGGGCGGGTGGCCGGCACCTTTAGCTAAAGAGACCAAGCTTGCAGGCTTTGGTTCAAAGACCTAGTGCGTTAAAGGGGATAAATCGAACCTTATCTCCGGGCTTTATTATTGCGGCTTCTTCGCCAAGTTCGACCAAACCTTCGGCCCAACTCAACCCGCTAATACGGCCAGATCCTTCAGAACCAAAGGCCTCTACACGGCCCTCTCTTATGCGCGCGCGTAAAAATTCACTTCGGCCCGGCTTTTTGGATTTATGGAATGCAGCTGGCACGCTAAAACCTTTCGGGACTGGCCAGTCTCCTCCAGCCATCTGCTGCAAAGCCGGCGCTGCAAAAATGGCCGTGCATACGAATGCCGCAACTGGGTTTCCAGGCAGTCCGAAAACCGGCACCCCTTGCCAAAGCCCCATAGCCAATGGCCGTCCCGGCTTCACCGCGACGCGCCAAAGCGCCATTGATCCGGTGCTGGTTAGCAGAGCGGACATATGGTCTTCTGCGCCTGCTGAAGCGCCTCCTGAGGTCAAAATCACATCACATTGACTGGCCGCAATGTTCAGTTGCGCGCGCAGCTTTTCGGGATCATCCGGCGCGGTGCCTAAATCCATTGCAGCGTAGCCTAGACGGCGCAAAAGCCCCAAAAGCATTGGTCGGTTGGCATCGTAGATTTGACCAAATTTCGCCGACTGGGACGCTTCAACCAATTCATCGCCGGTTGACAAAACGCCAACGCTCAATGTGTCATACACGGGTAGATCCGCAATACCGACAGAGGCCAAAAGCCCTAAATCGGCCACCGTAACCTTGCGGCCCCGGCTTAAAACACCTTGGCCTGCTTGAATATCTTCGCCCATCAACCGGGTATTTTTTCCTTGGCGCAATGGGCCGTGAAAGGCAACTTCTTTCCCATCAGTGGCCACATCTTCTTGAAGCACAATTGTGTCGACCCCTTTGGGCAGGGCAGCGCCGGTTAATACCTGTATCGCCGACCCTTTTGGAACGCTCCCTTGATAAGGCTGACCCGCTGCGGCGCGGCCTTTAATCAGTGGCAGAACCAGCGGAGCGCTTTGATCGCTGAGCGTCCCATCAAAGCCGTATCCATCTACAGCACTATTGGCGTGCGGCGGGCTACTACGCTGCGCATAAAGATCGCTAGATAAAAACCGCCCAACCGCCTGCTGAAGCGGAAGCTCGGTCGAAGCGACCCGGCATGTCAGTTTTTCTTTTAAAAGCGCGAGCGCCGTTTTAACGGGCATCCAATCAACGCCTGCAGGCAAAGCGAAACAATCATCACGCAAGGGCGGCGGTGTAATCATTGGCGCCCCCGCACAAAAGAGCTGCCCATAATCCATCCTTCTTCAATTCGAATATTTGCAGGTATATCGACAGGGATCAAGCTTTGGAAGAGAGGGTCAGTTTGAAACATACGTTGCAATTGTTCACAACTACCGCGGACCTGCTGTGCATCCAGAATATCATATAACTGATCGGGCCAACGCTTGATGTAATCTGCCATAATTTCTTTTGAAGCCAGAATGCTCGGGTAAATTTCACCCACCACAACGGATGCGCGCGGCAGCAGTTTGCACCCTTCGATCGGCCAGACCTGACAGCGTTTGCCAAGCCATTTGCGCAGCTCTGAAAGATAGGGCAGGCCCAGCAAAGATTGTGATCCCACTGCACCAGTGGTGTACAGCTTCCACGCGCTATGCGCTTTGGCCGCAAGGTCGGTTTGCCGGTATTCTGGTAATCCGTGGGAATGGCGCGCCGCACCTTTATGTGGCAGACTCGGCAATTTTAGTTGCGCAGGGGCACCCCAAAACGGGCCAATGCCGGCAAAGATTTTATTGATCTCGGCGGCCACCTCAAATCGGTTATTGCTATTATCTGGCGCATCTTCAATCCGTTCCTTTAACCAGTCCCAAACAGCCAGTGCCTCTGGCTTGCCAGTCAGCGCTTTGGCAAAGCCTTGCGGATATCCAAGGGAAAAATCAAAACCTACAAATGTTTTCCTGCCGGCCGTCATTTCTGTTTCCAATAGCGCGTAAAGATGCTGCATCACTGCGCGCCGCGTGCGAAAATAAAGCGGGTGCGCGATTGGCTGCCCTTGTCGCTGGGCACATAAATAAATCGCATCTTTAATCGGCTTTTTGGCAGAAGGCTTCGAGCGCGCTGACCAGTCGATAGCGATGATCGTATCTATGCTCACAGTGCTACCTCTGAATGGATGAAATCTGCAATAGCGGCTGTATCATCAAGATCAAAAACAGGCCGATCAAGGGTCATTGCAACATCGCTTGCAACCGCGTGAATGGTCGGATTATTTGTGGCAATTAGATCTGTGCCTGTGACCGCGCGAAAGGTTTCTATCTTTGGATGGCGGTCGCGTTTAAACCCTTCGATCAAGACCAGATCAACAGGCGAAAGTTTTGCAAGCAGCACCTCAAGGCTGGGCTCTTCTTCGTCGCGCAGCTCATGCATCAGCGCAAAGCGGTTGCGCGAGGCCAGTAATACCTCACCTGCGCCCGCCATTCTATGGCGATGACTGTCTTTACCGCTGCGATCCACATCAAAACTGTGATGGGCGTGCTTGATTGTGGATACTGAAAAGCCGCGCTTGACAAATTCACTGACCAACCTTTCCATAAGGCCCGTTTTGCCCGAATTCTTCCACCCTGTAACGCCGTAGATTTTCATGCGCGATCCTTTAGCAATGCACTTGCCGTTTCCAAGTCCTGCGGCGTGTTCACATTAAAGAACGGATCAAAAGGTGTCGATGAAAACGCAGCCTGCCGTGCGCCGTGCATTTCCGTCCACTGCACAATTTTGCGCAACCCATTTTGCAAATGCCCGCGCAAGTCCTCCCTTAAAGCAACTGGCCAGAGGCCAAAGGTTGGCTGCCGCATAGACACGCCGTTTGGCTCTTTTGTAGCGGCAAGGGCCAAAGGCACCGTCATGCCTTCGGAGGCCAGAATGAGCTGGGGCACAAGATCACAGGGGAAAAAAGGCGTATCCGCCGCAACCGTAACGATGTGATCGCCGCCCTGTGCGCAGGCCCAGTCCAAACCGGCGAGAACCCCGGCAAGCGGCCCAGCATAACCGTTAATACTGTCTGGGAAAACAGGCAGTCCAAGATCTTCAAACCGGTCAGGATTGCCGTTGGCGTTCAATCCGACTTGCGCAACCTGCGGGGCCAACCGCTCAACGACCCGCGACATCATGGATTGTCCCTGCAGTATCAGCCGGCCTTTATCCCCGCCCCCCATACGGCGGGCCAGACCACCGGCCAGTATCACGCCGAACGGTTGCTTCATTTTTCTAGCCCTTTGCGCATTGCTGCTTTAGGGTCGTCCGGAATTTTTTCCATATCCGCGTCCCAAATCAGTCGCTCTTCGCCCGCAAGACAGACAAACCGCTTGCCGCGTAACCGCCCGATCAAAGTCAGACCAACTTGCTTGGCAATCTCGACCCCCCACGCGGTAAACCCCGAACGGGAGGCGAGGATCGGGATGCCCATATGCGCAGTTTTGATCACCATTTCCGATGTCAATCGCCCGGTGGTATANAGTATTTTATCACTTGCCGTTACCGATTGAGANAGCATCCATCCCGCGACTTTATCNACGGCATTATGACGCCCTACATCTTCCATATAAACCAGTGGCTGATCTTGGTGGCACAGAACAGTCCCATGAATGGCACCGGCTTTTAAATAAAGCGAGGGCGTGCGGTTAATTTTTGCAGCAAGTGCGTAGAGCCAAGATGTTTTTATATCTGATCGGGGCAGTTTTACCGCTTCAAGGCCTTCCATCATATCACCAAACACGGTTCCAACGGCGCATCCGCTTGTGCGGGTTTTCTTTTGCAGTTTTGCTTCGTAATCCGTGGTTCGCGCCGTACGCACAACAATGGTTTCAAGCTCTTCATCAAATGCAATATCGGTGATCTGATCATCGGGCTGTAACATGGCCTGATTGCGCAAAAATCCAAGCGCTAAGTACTCGGGATAATCCCCAATGGTCATGGCTGTGACAATTTCCTGCGAATTGAGGAAAATCGTCAACGGGCGCTCTTCGACTACATCCAGCACCTGGTGCTGGCCTTGATGATCTAAACCCGTTACTTGAGCTGTTAAGCTCCGTGCAACACTCATCGGCGCAATCAGATAGTCAGTTGTCGATTTGGTCATTAATATTTGCCCCAAGGCTATTTTAGAATTGCATCGCTCTATTGTGCTACTTTAGGTATCATATATGTCAATCCCACAGCCGTCAGGTTTTTTCATAAAGGGTGTACTAAACGGCGCCCCACATACGCTTGTCATTGGACCTTTCGGTTTTTTATTCGGAGTGGTCGCAACCGAAGCAGGCCTTAGTGTTTTTGAAGCTCTGAGCTTTAGCGTGCTGGTGGTGGCCGGCGCAGCGCAGCTTACCGCGCTGGAATTGATGCAAGACAACACCCCCACTGTAATTGTTATTTTATCTGCGTTGGCTTTGAATTTGCGCATGGCGCTTTATTCGGCCGCAATGACACCTCATTTGGGCACAGCAAGGTTTTGGCAGAGGATGGCGGCGGCATATACAATGGTTGATCAAAGCTATGCCACAAGCATTCTACAATATGAAAACAACCCTCAAATGAACATGCCGCAAAAACTGGCGTTTTTCTTTGGTGTTGCGACGCCTGTAATCCCGATTTGGTACGCGTTAACTTTTTTTGGGGCATTGGCCGGTCAATCCGTTCCCGCCGAAATCCCGTTGGATTTTGCCACCCCGCTTACATTTATTGCCCTTCTCGCCCCATTGCTACGCACTGTGCCGCATATTCTCGCCGCTCTGGCGTCGGTCATTGCGGGGCTTTTGTTTCATGCCATGCCGTATAACCTTGGGATTATGCTCGCAGGTGTGATCGGGATGAGCGTCGGCGCTTGGAGTGAACAGCGCGGGTTTGGAGAGCGCCGCGGATGAATTTTGCACAAGAAAGCAATTTATGGCTTGTGATCTGGGCGCTTTGCCTTGGCACGTTTGGATTGCGCTTTTTATTTCTAGGCGTGGTGGGTGATCGAAAAATGCCGCCGTGGGTTCTGCGCTATCTGCGCTACACGGCTGTCGGCTTGCTGCCTGGTTTAATTGCACCGCTGGTAATTTGGCCAGAGGCCACCGGCGGCGCTCTAGATTGGCCCCGTTTGATCGCGGCGGCCGTTACCTTGGCGGTGGGTTACAAGACAAAAAATGTATTTGCCGCGATCCTACTAGGCGCGCTCTGCCTTTATGTCACAGGGCAAATGGCATAAGATTAAATCTTGGAAAAGTTTAGGCAGCAACTGCCTAAACACATCACGTCTCAAAACGACGTGCGTAGACTACCCATTTACGAGTGCAATAAACACCAGCGCAACTACACAGAAAATCGCTGTTTTTGTCACTAAAGACATAAACCCTTCAAATGTTTTTTCTTGGTCCTCAGTGTCCATTGATCCGTGTTCATGCTTGGCCATTCGGNTACTCCTAGTCAAAAATCTTGTTGTGTCTTTAGCGGATTTCTTGGCCGCTGTCATCCTCTAGCCAAACTCTTTTGATGCTGCCTCTCGTCGCACCCCNTCAAAAGCTCAAAAATGCGCNCGCGGCGCAGCGCCGGCGTCCTAGCGATGATAGCGATACACACCATCTGGGTCCAAGCGGCGGGTTACATCCCCCTTTAAATAAAGATGATTAAGATGCGCNACTGCCTCAACCAGAGCTAGGCCNTATTCATCTGCGCCAATACGCCGCTTAAAAAGCGGCTGAAAGCATTCTGTCGCCGCTTTGGGCTGATCCAAAAAAGCGATTAGTCTTTCCAAAGCGCTATGGTGGTTTTCAATCATATGTTTAAACCGAAAGGGCAGACCCTTGAATGGNAGTTTATGGCCGGACAGAACCAATTGATCTGGATGTGCCAGTTTTGCCAACCGGCCACAGGATTCAAACCAGTCGCCAACCGGATCTGCCTCTGGCTCTGTGGCATACACCCCGAGATTTGGGCTAATTGATGAAATAATTTGATCCCCAGCAAGCACCAGATTATCAGAGCTGTTCCAGAGGGTGGCATGTTCTGGTGCATGGCCGTGCCCGATATGGACCTGCCAGTGCCTACCGCCTATTTCAATCACATCATCCTGCTNTATNCTGTGAAAGCCCAGCGGCATCGGATGGACCGCATCAGCGAAATTAAACGGCTTTCCATTGGCCCGCTCATCAATGATGTCCTGCGCCATTCCAGANCGCNGCCAGAACCGCAAGGTTTCGGGAGGCGGTGTTTTTTGCACATCCAAACAAAGCATCCGCGCCATCAGCCAAGCGGTGCGTGTTGTCCATAGTTCTGCATTGAATTCGCTTTGAAACCAACCTGCAAGCCNGATGTGATCCGGATGGTGATGGGTTATGATCACCCGTCCTACAGATTTTTGCGAAAAAACGCCGCCAAGTAAATCGCGCCATATCTGTCGGGTTTTATCCGACCCCATGCCGGTATCAACAACGGTCCAACTGTTACCATCATCTAAGACATAGGTATTCACATGGTCCAACTTCATCGGCAGTGGCAACCTGACCCAAAACACCCCTTTGGCCACTTCCACTGCAGAGCCGATCTCGGGCGGCGATGTCCAAGGGGTCGTGATCAGTTGCAGGTCATCCGTCATTCTTAGGCCAGTTCCTCTAGGCGAAAGGCATACAGATCCTCGGCCCCTTGGCGGGCCTGATCCAATAAACCGATATGTTCGGGGAGCAAACTGTTGATGTAAAATCTGGCAAGTTTCCCCCGAGGGCCTGGCTCTGGCTCGCTCATTGCTGCATGAAGATGGAAGTGCGCGCCCAGAACCCTTGCAAAGGCGCGCAAAAAGCCTGTTGCGCCAGCAAAGCGGTCATTAAACTCTGTTTGCGTCGCCATCCATTCCACGGCTTCGCGCAGGGTTTCTGTTGCCTGCCAAACCTTATCGGCCAAATCAGGATGGCTTTGCTTTGCGCTTTCACTTTCGCTTGCAAACTGATCCAACAGCNCAAAAGCNGCCTCGCCGCCGTCAAGCATTTTGCGGCCCACAAGGTCCATCGCCTGAATTCCGTTTGTGCCTTCATAAATTGCGGTGACGCGCACATCGCGGCTATACTGTGCGGCTCCGGTTTCTTCGATAAATCCCATACCGCCATGCACTTGCACGCCCATTTCTGCAACGGCAATCCCCACATCGGTTCCAAAAGCTTTGGTAATAGGGGTCAGCAACGCCGCGCGGGCTTGCCACGCAGGGTCTGCCGTGGCAGAGCTTAAATCAATGGCCACAGCATTGGCCAAAGCAATCGCGCGGGCAGCAAAAATATCGGCTTTCATGGTCAGCAGCATGCGCCGCACATCCGCATGATCAAGAATAGTTCCAGAGGTATCAGCAATGGGGCTGCGGCCTTGCTTGCGCTCGCGTGCATAAGAGAGCGCATGTTGATACGCGCCTTCTGCAGCGCCAATGCCCTGACCACCCACACCCAACCGCGCGTTATTCATCATAGTGAACATCGCCCGCATACCGTCATGCGGCGCGCCAATCAGCCAGCCGGTTGCCCCGTCATACTGCATCACCGCTGTCGGGCTGCCATGCAGGCCCATTTTATGTTCCAAGCTTACAACCTTCAAANCATTGGCCACCCCGGGGTTTCCGTCGCTGTCCGGGATTAGTTTGGGCACCAAAAATAACGAAATCCCCTTAGTTCCACCGGCCCCACCGGGAAGGCGCGCCAGAACCAAGTGGCACACATTTTCAGAAAAATCATTATCCCCCCATGAGATATAGATTTTTTGCCCAGACACCGCATAGGTTCCATCACCGTTATCCTCTGCTTTGGCGCTTAAGGCGCCAACATCTGATCCGGCCTGCGGTTCGGTTAAATTCATTGTTCCGCACCATTCCCCAGAAATCAGCTTTGGCAGATATAAGGATTTGATCGCATCGCTGGCGTGATGTTCAAGCGCCTCGATCTGGCCTTGGGTCATCAAAGGATTAAGTTGCAGCGACAGACATGCACCTGCCATCATTTCATTCACGGCTGTGGTGATTGTCATCGGAAGCCCCATACCGCCATACTCTGGGCTGGCCGACATTGAAACCCATCCCCCCTCTGCAATCGCTTTATAGCCTTCGTCAAAGCCTGCTGAGGTTCTCACTTTACCATTTTCCATCCGAGCCGGATCAGTGTCACCTACACGTTGTAAAGGCGCCAAAACATCCTGACACATGCGCCCAGCCTCNGCCAAAATTGCCTCAACCATATCCTGTGTTGACTCGTTAAAGCGTGACGTGTTGCTCACCTGATCAAAGCCCACCACATGATCCAAAAGAAACTTGTACTCGTCTATCGGTGCTTGATATGGCATTGGACCTCCTCGAAAGTAGACTTGGCAACGCAAACATTTGCTATTATGCGCAACTCACTGTNANAACTTAATCGACCGTCTTTAACCAGCAACCAAAACGCAGCGTCAATATGAAAACTATCCGCACCCAATCTCTTTCCCCCGCTGCTGCGCATCTTAAACAGGCAAGCAGTATTTTGCAGGATGGCGGTTTGGTGGCCTTTCCAACCGAAACAGTCTACGGGCTTGGCGCGGATGCAAGCAATGACCATGCGGTCGCAAAAATTTACCACGCCAAAGGCAGGCCGCAGTTCAATCCATTGATCGTGCATGTNGCAGACGTGCAAACGGCGCGCAGATTTGTTCAATGGAGTGATCTGGCCGATCAACTGGCGAAAGCGTTCTGGCCGGGGCCCTTAACGCTTGTGCTGCCGCGAAAAAAAGAGGCACGCCTATCAGATTTGCTCAGTGCAGGTTTGCCAACCATCGCCATCCGGGTTCCCAACCATCCTGTGGCCAAAGCCTTACTGGAAAAATTTGGCGGCGCCGTTGCAGCGCCATCGGCAAACCCATCGGGACTGATTAGCCCAACAAGCGCGGNGCATGTGCNATCCGGCCTAGAGGGCCGCATCGACGCGATTGTGGACGGAGGGCTGTGCACNGTNGGGCTTGAATCCACCATTATTCGACTNGATGACACCGCAGTGCTCTTACGTCCCGGCGGCGTTGCCGCCGAAGATATAGAAAATGAAATTGGCAAGCCTGTTCACATCCAGACGACTGTCGACAAAATCACCACGCCCGGTCAGATGGATTCGCATTATGCGCCGCGTGCACAGGTTCGGCTGGATGCCAAAAACTGGCGACCTGAGGAGGCACGGTTAGGGTTTGGAGCGGTTGATTGTGATCTTAACCTATCGCTTTCGGCTGATTTAATTGAAGCGGCTGCAAACCTATTTAGTCATTTGCACCACCTAGATGCAGAAGGAAAAGCAATGATCGCGGTATCCCCAATCCCGCAAACCGGGCTTGGGCTAGCAATCAATGACCGGCTTCAAAGAGCAGCTGCGCCACGTTAAAACGCATCACGCCGTTCCCCCGTAACTTGATAGCATCAACGCATCAATGCCCATCAATCCCAGNGCAGATTGCCATTTACCCCCGTGGTCAACGCTTAAGACCATATCCTCATTGGCATCAGAAACAAGCCAGCCGTTATTGGCGATCTCGTCTTCGATCTGACCCGCGCCCCATCCAGAATACCCCATGAATAAACTTGCCTGCTCAGGTGCAGAGCCGGTTGCAACAGCTTCGATGATATCCTTGGTTGCTGTCATCGAAAGCGTTTGCCCGATAGGTTGCGTTGAAACCTCTNCCTGATAATCTTGCGAATGCACGACAAATCCGCGCGACTGATCAACTGGGCCGCCAAAAAGCACCGGAATAGAGCGAGCATTGGTAGTTTCTATGGACAACTGACTGCAAAGTTCTTTGAAGGACGCATGTTCTATTGGTCGGTTGATGACCAAGCCCATTGCGCCCTCTGAGCTGTGCGAGCACATATAAATCACAGAGCCATCAAATCGCGGATCCATCATCCCTGGCATCGCNATCAGGAGCTTTCCAGCAAGTTCCAAACTTTGATCAGGCCTGCTCATGCCAAATCCTTTCTTTATNTTCAGAATGACCTGTGACAGCCTTCTATGCAACTGCAATGTCCTGCGCACGGCCAAATCGCATAAAAGTGTCTTGGCAAATGGCAAATATTCGCGCATTCACTGTGCATGAAGCTAACACATGTTATTTTTTCCTGGCTAAGTTTTTGGGCCTTATTGAGCGCGCACANTCTTGCNGCTGANACTCAAGGTATCAACGCGCANGGACTGCGCAGCGGTTGGCTCAAATCCAACGGGCAGTATACGGCGGCATTGGAAATTCATCTTGCACCGGGGTGGAAAACCTATTGGCGCGCGCCGGGCGACACGGGCTTTCCTCCGCAATTTGACTTTAGTGGTTCCCGCAATGCGCAAGAGTTAGAGATTATCTGGCCTGCTCCTATCCTATTTGGTCCGCAAGATATGTGGTCAATTGGTTATTCTGGTCATGTGGTTTTACCATTGCTTGTTCAGCCCTCAGACCCCCAAAGCTTGGTCGAGCTTNATATAAAGGCCTCTCTAGGTATTTGTGACGATATCTGCATACCGGCAGCACTTTCCTTTTCAGGCNTTTTATCCCCCGACAGCCNAACTCCCGACCCCAAGATTATTGCTGCACTGGCCAATCTGCCCTACTCAAAAAGCGAGGCTGATCTCAAAGAGCTCGCCTGCACGTTTAGTGCATCTGGCGATACCCTTGAAATAGATGTTCAGCTGTCTTTGCCGCCCACCGGCGACCAAGAAATTGTGATGCTTGAATATTCTCAGTTGGGACATTGGATATCTATGCAGCATCCCAAACGAAATGGGCAGGTTCTTTCGGCTAAGGGGTTCTTGCATGGCGATTTAGGTCGGCCCTCTGATCTGCGTGGATCAGACTTGAGTATAACTGTTGTTGGGTCAAACCACACAGTTGATGCCGGCACCTGCGCCCCTTAAGCGCGCAGACGGCCAACACCCTGCACAATCAAACTCGCAAAAAACGCAACGAGGATAATCCCGCAAACCCCAGTAAAAAANACTGCAAACGCGATCGGCATTGAGGCCGCATTCACTGGAAATGGCAGCCCGTTGGCGAGGCTTTGCGGCATGGCTCCAAAATTCATCACCCAACCCATGGTGACAGCAAACCAACCAGCGATCAAAAGCCCTAAACCCCAAGTTGCCGCGCGCACAGATTTAGCGCGGCCAAACAAAGCATGGCGAAGCGAAACGAAATGACGGCGCACATCATGCTGTGCGGCGATCAAGGCTGGGACAACCANCAACACCAAGAGCATGCCAAACCCCAAACCATAGACCAATGTAATCACTGTGGGTTTGAGAAACTGCGCCTGCGAGGAACGCTCATACAGCAAAGGCGCAAGGCCAAGCACCGTTGTTAAAGTGGTCAACATAACTGGCCTGAGACGATCCACCGTGCCTTCAATCACCGACGGGATAAGCCCGCGCTCTTTGGCATATTCATCAATCGATGTAATCAGCACGATGGANTCGTTGATAATAATTCCTGTCATTCCCAAAAGTCCAACCACGGTAAACAGCGATAACGGAACATCCCAAATGTAATGCCCGTATATCGTGCCGACCAACCCAAAGGGAATAACAGCCATCACCACGACCGGCCGTGTCCAGCTGGCAAAAACCCATGTCAGGACCAGATAGATGCCGACCAAACATAGGATCATTCCGGTGCGCGCATCGTTGAGAAACTCATCTTCCTGTTCTGACAGTCCTGCAAGCCGCCAATCNACTTGGTGTTTGCTGGCAATTTCGGGCAGTATTTCGCTTTCAAGTGCCAAAGACACTTCTTCTGCCGCCGCCGGATCATCCTCGGAAATATCGCCCGTAATGGAAATCAGCCGAATTCCGTTTTCGCGGCGCACAGTTGAAAAGCCGGACCGGCGGTTGACGCTTACAATATCGGCCAACGGCACATAATTCCCTGCAATAGTCCGTAACTGCATGCGTTCAAGGAAATCTGCCGTAAGCTCGTTTTTAGGCAATTCTACACGAATCGCTGCACTGCGCGGCCCNATCGGAAAACTCGCAGCTTCCAACCCGTTCAAACGGTTGCGCAGAACGCGCCCTAACCCGTCAATGGTAAATCCTAATGCTTGGCCCTGGGCTGTGAGTTCTAAGATTAGCTCTTCTTTGTCATAGGATAAGTCATCTTCAACTGCCGAGACCTCTGAAAATCGGCTCAGGGCGGCCTTTAAATCTTCTGACGCTGCTTTTAAGGATTCTGCTTTTGCGCCATAGAACTGTACATCTAACGCGTCACCACCCGGCCCCGATCGCCATCCCCTGAACGAGATTGTTTCGACCAAAGGATGCCGGCGTACTTTATCCTGCAACTCGCCCACAAAGGCGAAACTGGAATANGATCTAAAATCAGGGTCGATCAGTTCAATGGAAATACCGCCCAATTGATCCGGTGTTTTGGTTTCAGTGCCGGATAAACCGCGCCCAGAATTGCCGCCAATTTGGGCCACCACATAATCCAAAGGGTTGCTGCCATAGCGTTCCTCGTACTCGCGCCCTAACTCTTCGGTTGCACGCTGCATTTCGCGCATCATTTCCATCGTATCTTCGCGCCCAGCAGAGGAAACCATGGCAAAATTACCGCTCACCGAAGACTGCTCTGGTGCGTTGAAAAACCGCCATTTCACTTGGCCGGACATAAACATAGCAATTTGGCTCGCCAAAATCGCAACGGTGCCTGCAAGCACGACATAGCGGCCACGAATGACCAAAGCNATCAACCGGCGAAACAGGGTTTCGCGCACCCATTCNAAACCAATATTTACCACCCGGCTCGGCATGTCATACCAGTGATTTTTCACNCCNTGCTTGAGCGAGTGCGCCATGTGGTTGGGCAAAATCAAAAAGCACTCAATAAATGAGGCCGCCAGCACCACCACAACGGTAAACGGNATATCTGCAATCAAATCACCAAACCGGCCGCCCACCGCAACCAGNCCGAAAAAGGCTATGATCGTGGTCGTGGTTGCCGCAAACACAGGCAGCGCCATACGGCGCGCAGCAGTTTCAGCAGCTTCAATAGGTCCAAGCCCCTTACGGGCACGGCTGTCAGCATGTTCACCAACCACAATAGCGTCATCCACCACAATCCCCAAAGTGATGATCAAAGCGAACAATGAAATCATATTAATGGTTATGCCCGCAGCATACATAATTGCAAGCGCAGCAAGCATCGCCGTAGGAATACCGGCGGCAACCCAGAAAGCCGTGCGGGCATTGAGAAATAAGAACAGCAATATCAGCACAAGCCCAAGACCGCTAAGCCCATTATCAAGCAGCATGTTCAGGCGACCCGAAATATACTCTGCACGGGTTCTGATCAATTCGATCTGGGCCCCTTCCGGTAGGGTTTCCGATAACCGGTCGGCAATCCGCTGAACTGTATCCTGAATTTCGATGGCGTCGCCCTGTTGCGACCGGTCCACACGCACCGCAATAGCCGGNTTTTCACTAACAAAATATCCCCTTTGGCGGTCGACCCCTTCGACGCGAACCTGTGCAATATCCCCGATGCGCAAATAGGATCCATCCGCGTTCGAGCGCAGTACAATCCGCCTAATCTGCTCTGCCGAGCGCTTTTCCACACCGGTGCGCACCCGTGCATTCGCGCCGCTCACATCGCCAGCAGGGTCGGCGCTGACTTCTTGCGCGATCACCGCCGCGATTTGCTGCATGGTGATGTCATGCGCCACCAAATTAACCGCCGGCACTTCAATGATTGTTTCCGGGGCTGCCACGCCGGTGACGGTGGCCCGTGTCACCCCTTCGGCGAACAGACGTAAAACCAACTCATCGGCAAATAGAGCCAACTGCGCAGGATCAAGCGGGCCGGAAATGATGACGTCTGTCACACGGTCGCGCCAAGCCCCGCGCCGCACCAATGGATCTTCGGCGTCATCGGGCAGCGTAGTGACCTGATCCACAGCTGTTTCAATATCGGCAGCCGCGCGCGCCATATCCCAGCCGGGTTCAAATTCTAAAAGAATGTTGGCGCGTTCTTCGCGCGATGTGCTTTTTGCACCTGTTACNCCTTCAACAGAAAGCAAGGCAGGCTCAAGCAGTTGCACAATCGCGTCATCAACATCTTCTGCGCCCGCGCCGCGCCACGCGACACTGACAGTGACATTGTCAATAATAACATCTGGAAAGAATTGCGCACGCATGCGCGGCAAGCTGACCAGACCGGCAATAATCAAAACCACCAATAATAAATTTGCAGCTGTGCCGTGGCGGGTGAAATACGACAGAATGCCGCCAGCGGCTTTTGGAAGATCACGTACCATGTTTATCCTCCCATCCGGCTTTCAATACGCTCAACCACCTTGGCCGGGACTTTGTCCTGCTTGAGCTGGGTTAAAATCCGTTCTTTGGCATCTTTGGGAATATATGCGTTGCCCTCAATCGCCGCGATAAGCTTGGCGCGCCGCTCGTCGCTGAGTTCAACGACTTCGGGCTCTTTAGGGGTGCTTGCCTCACCACTTCTAAGCGGTTTAACCTTGATCCCACTGCCTAAGACCGGCGTTTGCTCGGCCACGACCTCGCGGCCGCTTAAACCGCGGCCACGCACCAAAATGTGGTCACCCTGTTGGCGAAAGACCCGAACCTCGGTACTTTGAAGCCTGTCATCCTCGGTCAAAACCAAAACAGCGTTATCTGCATTTAGGGCAGATGATGGCAGCTTAATAATGTTGTCCATCGTTGGCTCACTCAGCGCCACAGTGACAAAATCACCCGGCTTTAATCCGCGCGGGTTTTGCAATTTGGCAAACAAAAGCCGTCCAGTTTGTCCAGCGCCAACAGATCCGCTGTCGCGGCTTAACACGGCATCTGTGGTCAGCTCTGTTCCAAAGACATTAAGCGAGACTTTAGCCTGGCTTTTGATCAGCTTTCCGGACCGATCAAGCAGGCGTGCGTATTGTTCAGTTGATACCCGAAATGCAACTTCAAGGGTTTCAGGATCAATTAAGCTGCCAATTTTCTCATTCGGGCTGACCAAACCGCCTTTCACCAAGCTGATATTGCCCAGCGTCCCGCTGAATTCCGACGTTAGAACGGTATCTTTCCACCGCCGACTTGCATCTTGCAAAGCCAACTCTGCTCGGGCGAGGCGGGTTTGTGCTTGAGCGCCGCGGGCTTTGGCCTGATCCACCGCGCTGCGCCGCGACAGCACTGCCTGGGTGGCAGAAGACGCTGCCAGCTCGGCAGTTTCCACAGCCGCAGAGGTGCCAACACCGCGTTTTTTCAAGTCTAATTGGCGTTCAAGGGCGCGGCTGCGCAGATCGGCCTGATCCCGTGCAGCTTGCAATTCATCGTTAATTAGCACCAGCGCGCGGTCGGCCTCTTCCACTTCGGCCATCGCGTCGGTCACATCCGCCTCTGCACGGCCGACAGCCGAACGCGCATCTGCATCATTCAACCGCACAAGCACCTCGCCTGCTTGCACCTGACCCCCTTCGACAAAGCCTTCTGCCAATTCGATCACCTGCCCCCCTGTGGCCATTCGCAAATCAAGCGTGCGGCGGCTTTGAACCTCACCAAAAGCTTCTAGCATCGGGGTAATAGATTGCGGCTCTGCAGTGACTACATTGACGGTAAATACCCGTTCTCGTTGCTGCGACGTTCGGGGCTTGCGCGACATGCTGTCTTTCATCGCTGAGCTTACCATCTGCCCTGCATAGGCAAATAGCCCTACGGTTAAGGATAGCAGCAGGAGCCCAACCAGGCTTTTCCTAAAAAATCGCATGTTTTAGCCCCTTTCAGCGGAATAAACCCGCTTATGCTGTTAAGTTGTAGTGTGCATTCTAGGTTTGCCAAGCCAGTTTTATACGGTTGGTCGCTTCACTTCCGTTGGAGATTTTCTTCCAAGCGGGGCATTATTTCCACAAAATTGCATGGCTGGTGACGAAAATCGAGCTGTTTGAGCAAAATTTCATCCCATGCATCACGGCAGGCGCCAGGGCTTCCAGGCAAGGCAAAAAGGTAGGTGCCCTTCGCGACACCAGCTGTGGCGCGGCTTTGCACTGCCGAGGTGCCAATTTTCTGCATGCTCACCATGGTAAATACCGTACCAAAGGCATCAATTTCTTTTTCATAAACATCCCGGTGGGCTTCCACGGTTATGTCACGGCCCGTAAGACCCGTTCCACCGGTGCTGATCACAACATCAACATCCGGGCTGTCGATCCAATGCCGCAACTGCTGGGCAATTTCAATGCGTTCATCGGGCACTATGGTGCGTTCTGCCAAATGATGGCCCGCTGCTGCAAGCCGGTCAACCAAAGTCTGCCCCGATTTGTCGTCAGCCAGACTTCGGCTATCAGACACTGTCAGAATGGCTATTTTTACAGGAATAAACTCAAGTGTTTCGTCGATGCGGCTCATGATACGCCCAGTTTTGCTTTCAACATTAAAAGATCGGCCCAGGCCAATTTTTTGGCGCTTGGATTGCGCAAAAGATAGGCCGGATGGAACATCGGTATCACATCTATATCGCAACTTTTTTGCAGCTGTCCGCGCAGCTTGGAAATCCCACGTTTGCCCAGCAATGCCTGACAGGAAATATTCCCCATCGCCACCACAACAGTTGGTTTAACCAACGCGATATGCTGTAGTAAAAAAGGCGTCAGCATAGCGATCTCTTCAGGGCTGGGTTCGCGGTTTTGCGGCGGGCGCCATGGCACAACATTGGTGATATAGGCCGCATTTTCCACAGCCTTCGCATGCCTGTCCAAACCGATTGCAGCCAGCATTTTATCCAAAAGCTGACCGGCGCGGCCGACAAAAGGCTTGCCTTGCTGGTCTTCATCGCGGCCGGGCGCCTCGCCGACAATCATCACACGCGCCTTGTGGCTTCCATCGCTGAACACCAAATTGCGCGCGCCGCGCTTTAGCTCACAATGCTCAAAGCTGGCCAATGCAGCCTTTAAAGTGTCCAGCGAATTGGCTGCTTCGGCCACCTGTTTGGCAATTTGAACAGGATCTTGATGGGGAATGGGCCGAGGCGCAGATTGGGCAGCCGCGGTTTTAGCAGCGGCCGGCTTTGGGGCTGCTGCCTCAAGCGCAAAGCGGTCCACCGGCGCATCCAAGATTGCCTCGGTTGCGCCCAGTTCCACCTGCCATTCCAAAAGCGCGCGTGCGCTGTGCCAGTCAATTTGCGATTCCATAGATTAAAGTCTAGCCTGTGCAGCCCAAAAGGAAAAGGAGCCCGGTTGAGATGCAAAAGACTGCCGGCATAAGCACATCGCTTTTATCATGTAATATGCGCAGTTAAAAAATTTACATCTTTAGCTTTTGGATCGCCGTTTGAATATCCGGCCGTCTGTCACTGCAAAACCCAACGCAATAATTACAAATCCCGCCCATGCCTCTGGCCGCATCTGCTCGCCCAGAAAGACTGCGCCAAGAACAATTGCAAATGGGGGTATGAGCAAGGTGACGAGCATTAAGTTTGCAGCGCCAGCCCGCACCAAAGTGGCAAAGTAGAGCATATACGCCACCGCCGTTGACAGGATTGCGATGCCCAAAAGGGCGGCCCAGACACTTAAGGACAAGGAAAAGCTTGGCGGCCCATCAAAAATTACCGCAATCGGGATCATCAAAAAACTACTCGCTGCCACCATTCCAAATGCATTCATTAGCGGTGGCTGGCCAGAAAGCGTTGTTTTGCCCCAGACACTCGCAAAAGAATAAGAGACAGCTGCACCCAGCATAGCAAGCTGCGCCAGATTACGCGGGTCAAAACCGGTCAAGACAGACGGTCCCATAATAAAGGCCACACCAATAAGACCAAGCACTGCACCCCAAAGCTTGTATAGGGTCAACCGCTCATCTGAAAGCAGCGCTCCGGCGATCACAGCACCAAAGATAGCCGTGGTTCCGTTCAGAATTGCGGCCAAACCACTGTCAATATACACTTGCGCCCAAATTATTAATGAAAAAGGGATCACGTTATTGAGCGCGCCCATTATTAGATAAGCGCCCCAAACCCGCAGTGATGTTGGAAACGCAATGCCT
Source organism: Marinovum sp. (assembly GCA_002726375.1). Lineage (GTDB taxonomy): Bacteria > Pseudomonadota > Alphaproteobacteria > Rhodobacterales > Rhodobacteraceae > CABZJG01. The sequence continues at coordinate 2,344 of PBSX01000042.1, read as the reverse complement.
TGCCTGCGCACAATTAGGCCAAGAACTGGAACCGCCCAGAAAACGCGGTGCAAAGTAATGGTCAAAGGCGGAACCTCTTGCAAGGCAATTTCGACAAAGAAAAAGGAACCGCCCCAAATTATTGCCAGTAGCGCAATCATGGCCGCAGACCTAAGATCCAATGATGATGATTTTTCAGCTGTCACCAGGCCATCCCAAAAATGTTTCAGTAATTTCCAGTATCATACCAAGCCTTTGCATCACGACCCGAAACTTGCGCATTTTTCACTATTGCAAAGCAATTTTTATTTCGATTTCTCCGGCTGTAATGCGAGGTATCAACTATAGGCCCCTGCGCGGGCCATCCGTTCCTGACCGCGCGGTTCTTGATACCGATGTGGCGCACTGCGCGTTTCCAAGCGGTTGCACCAAAAAGCAAATTCAGCCCGCATAAGAATCTATGGTAGAAAGTGACTGAGGGCTTGTGCCAAGGCCTCTAGCACTTTATGAACCGTTCAAATTCAGCGGAGCGCATTTATGGGGTTCACCGACAAACACCTTTTGGGCATTGAGCCACTTTCCCCCGCTGCTATTTCCGAAATTCTTGATCTTGCCGACAGCTATGTTGATCTAAACCGGCGCTCGAATAAACATTCGGACGTTTTGGCCGGTCTGACCCAGATCAATATGTTTTTTGAAAACTCAACCCGTACGCAGGCCTCGTTTGAGCTGGCAGGTAAACGGCTGGGCGCCGATGTGATGAATATGGCCATGCAGGCCAGTTCGATCAAAAAGGGCGAAACCCTGATTGATACGGCGCTAACGCTAAACGCAATGCACCCTGATCTTTTGGTTGTGCGGCATCCGCAATCTGGCGCCGTTGATCTGCTGGCGCAAAAGGTCAATTGCAGTGTGTTAAACGCAGGCGACGGACGCCATGAACACCCCACGCAGGCGCTGTTGGATGCGCTGACCATCCGCCGCGCCAAAGGCCGGTTACATCGGTTGAGCATCGCGATCTGCGGCGATATCGCCCACAGCCGCGTGGCACGCTCGAACATTATCCTGTTGGGTAAAATGGAAAACCGCATCCGCCTGATCGGGCCACCAACGTTGATGCCTTCGGGCATCGCCGAATTTGGCTGCGAGGTCTATGAGGACATGCAACAAGGGCTGCAGGATGTGGATGTGGTAATGATGCTGCGTTTGCAGCGCGAACGGATGGACGGCGGCTTTATTCCTTCTGAGCGCGAATATTATCACCGCTACGGGCTGGATGCAGATAAACTACAAGTGGCCAAGGATGATGCTATTGTTATGCATCCCGGCCCGATGAACCGTGGCGTTGAAATTGACGGTGATATTGCCGATGACATCAACCGTTCGGTGATTCAGGATCAGGTGGAAATGGGTGTGGCGGTGCGTATGGCAGCAATGGATTTGCTGGCACGCAACCGGCGGGTCCACGTGCCGGAGGTTGTGGTATGACCAAAGTACTGTTGACCAATGCGCGCCTCATTGATCCCGAAGCAGGCACTGAAACAGACGGCAGCCTGTTGATCAAAGATGGTGTGATCCAAGCGGTTAGATCTGTTGTTGACACCCCGCCAAAGGGCGCTGTGGTCATTGATTGCGGCGGTAAGGTGCTTGCCCCCGGGATCATTGATATCGGCGTTAAAGTCTGCGAGCCAGGCGAGCGCCACAAGGAATCGTTTAAATCCGCAGGACAAGCAGCGGCCGCCGGCGGCGTGACGACTGTAGTAACTCGTCCCGACACCCTGCCGGCGATTGACACCCCCGAAACGCTTGAATTTACCCGCAGGCGCGCCAATGAAGCCGCGCCAGTGAATGTACTGACCATGGCGGCGCTGACCAAGGGCCGCGACGGGCGCGAAATGACCGAGATCGGCTTTTTGCTGGATGCTGGCGCAGTGGGCTTTACCGATTGTGACCGGGTGATCACCGATACTAAAGTGCTTGTGCGTGCGCTTTCCTATGCGCGCTCGCTTGGGGCTCTGGTGATGGGTCATCCGCAAGATCCGGGGCTGTCAAAGGGCGCTGCGGCTACATCGGGCAAGTTTGCATCCCTGCGCGGATTACCAGCCGTTTCCCCCATGGCTGAGCGCATGGCCATTGACCGCGACATCGCGATGATCGAGATGACAGGCGTGCGCTATCATTTTGATCAGATCACCACCGGCCGCGCTTTGCCAGCGCTGCGCCGCGCCAAAAACAACGGGCTGGATGTCACTGCTGGAACCTCGATCCACCACCTGACACTCAATGAATTTGATGTGGCCGACTACCGGACATTTTTTAAAGTCAAACCGCCGCTACGCGCCGAAGAGGATCGGCAGTTGATCAT
>PBSX01000041.1 GCA_002726375.1 Marinovum sp. | reverse complement strand
ATGGAATATGCAAGCTGGTTTCGCGTCATGTTGCCAGCACTGGCGCAGATCGGCTTTGCTATTCCGCTTGGGGGCACAACCTTATACTTTCGCCGCTCGGCTTTGGTCGAGCTTGGTGGATGGGATGCCCATAACGTCACCGAAGATGCCGATTTGGGGATCCGGCTGGCGCGCGCAGGCTATCGCTGCGCGATGCTGGACACCACCACCTTTGAAGAGGCAAACAACAAACCGCTATCGTGGGTGCAACAGCGATCACGCTGGATCAAAGGCTATTTCATGACCTATGCGGTGCATATGAGGTCGCCCAAAACGCTGCTACGCGATCTTGGGATTTGGCAGTTTTGCAGGTTTCAGGTGGTCTTTTTGCCGGCCATACTGATGTTTTTGCTTGCCCCTGTAAGCTGGAGCTTTTGGCTCATCGCTTTGGGGCTTGTGCCGCAAGAAAGCTTTGGGGTCCCGGCGCCGGTGCTTGTCGGATTAATCTGCCTTTACGCAATCGCTTTTACACTCGATCTGCTGATATCAGCCATTGGTGTCTTTAAGGCCGGACATTTGCGGCTATTGCCTTGGATTCCAAGCCAGTACTTTTACTATCCTTTGGCTACATTAGCGGCGTTCAAGGCGCTTTTTGAAGTGGTTATAAATCCGTTTTATTGGGATAAAACCAGCCACGGAAACAAACTCAAACGCGGCCCTAAATAGCCGCAGAATCTTGTTTAAGCCGGGTGACAAACGCGGCTGATATATGGTCCCGAAGGGCACTACAGGCGGCATCTTCATCGCTGGCAGTAATGGCTGTAACAATCGCCTGATGTTCTTCCATTGCCCGTTCGCCGCGACCCGCCACCGCCAGTGATGTGGTGGCCATCAACGCCATAAACCGGTGTACCAGATCGAGCTGCTGCACCAGATAGCGATTATGTGATGCAAGGTGGATTTGTTTGTGAAACCGGCGGTTTGCGCGGGCCAGAGCCTGTGGATCACCCAACATATTTCGATCTTCATCCACCAATTCCTGCAGCACACGCTTTTCTTCAAGGGTGGCATGTCGGGCGGCCAACTGGGCGGCAAGGCCTTCCAATTCTGCGCGCACGACATAAAGTTCGGCAACTTCATTATGATCCAGCGAGGCAACAATGAGGCTGCGCCCATCCCGCGTCAAAAGCGATTGGGTTTCCAGCCGTTGAAGCGCTTCGCGGATCGGGGTGCGCGATACTCCGAAGCGCTCAGCCAGATCGCTTTCAACCAAACGGTCCCCAGGTTTATACACCCCGCTGTCAATCGCTTCTAGGATCAGCGCGTAGGCATCTTTATTTTGCTGTTTGCTTAGGCTCATATTGCACTCCGGCATTTGCCTGCTAACTATCTGCTTAACAGATCAAAAATCAACCCCACAACACTGGTGCCCACGCAATGCCCGATCCCGCTTTTGACCATGTCACCGATTGGGTCTTTGACCTCGACAACACGCTCTATTCACCCTCGGTGCGGCTTTTTGATCAGATCGAGGTGAAAATGACCGACTATATGGTTCGGCTGCTTGGCATTGAGCCCGCGGCTGCCAATCAGCTGCGCCAGCACTATTGGCAAACCTACGGCACCACTTTGGCCGGTTTGATGCAAGAGCATGGTGTTGCGCCCGATCCGTTTTTACATGATGTCCACCAGATCGACTTTAGCGCCTTGATGCCAGACCCTGAACTGGCCGAAGCCATCGCAGCGCTGCCCGGCCGCAAGATTGTCTATACCAACGGGACAGCCCCCTATGCCAATGAAGTTCTTGCCGCGCGCGGCCTAAAGGACCTGTTTGCAAAGGTTTACGGTGTCGAGCACGCGAACTATCACCCCAAGCCCAAAGCCGAAGCCTATGAAAAGGTGTTTCAACGCGACGGCCTTTCGCCAGCTTGCGCCGCCATGTTCGAAGATGAAGCGCGCAATCTAGCGGTGCCGTCCTCGCTTGGCATGCGCACGGTTTTGGTACATGGCACCCGCCCAGAAAATTCCGGCTATATTGATTACGAAACCCATACGCTAACCACGTTCCTGCGGCAGATCGTCTAAACGCGGCCGTGCTCTTGGCTGCAGACGGTTAAAGCCCTATGTTTGAACCATGATAGAAAAAGCCGATCATATGACCACGGATGTGTTTATCTCCGGCGGTGGGCTGGCAGGTTTGATAGCGGCACAAGCCTTTGCTCAGGCTGGCTTTTCGGTGATCTGCGCAGAACCAAATGCCCCCGTCACAAAGCGCGGCAGTAAAGGCGCCGACTTGCGCACCACCGCTTTTTTGCAGCCCGCGCAGCAATTTTTGGCAGAGATTGGCCTTTGGCAGGCTTTGGCCGATCACGCCATGCCGCTTGAAAAAATGCGAATTGTCGACGCCGGTGGCGCAGAGGCGCCCTCAACTGTGCGAAAGCAAAAAGACTTTGATGCCCATGACGTTTCTGAAAAACCGTTCGGCTGGAATGTTCCCAACTGGTTTTCGCGTAAGGTTATAGTCAGCGCCTTGAAGGCACATCCAAAGGTGATTTTTTTAACCGGGGTTGCCAGCACCGGATATTTTTCCCGAGAGGCCGAAGCGCGGATCACATTAAGCACTGGCGAAAGGGTGCGCGCGACTCTTATTTTGGCCGCTGATGGGCGCAATTCGCCCCTGCGCAAGGCGGCGGGTATTTCCGTGACCACGCGCCGTTTTGGGCAAAAGGCGCTTGCCTTTGCCGTCACCCACCTGATCCCACATGAAAATATCTCGACCGAAATTCACCGCAGCGGCGGGCCGTTTACTTTGGTGCCGCTGCCTGATTATCAGGGGATGCCGTCCTCTGCCGTGGTGTGGATGGAAACTGGCCCTGAAGCGGCGCGGCTTATGGCATTGCCGGTTGAGGCGTTTGAAGATGCGATAAATACGCGCTCATGCGGGCTTTTAGGGCCGCTTAAACTGGCGTCCCAACGCACCCTCTGGCCGATTATTAGCCAGATTACCGAACGGCTTAGCGCCCAGCGGCTGGCGTTGATTGCCGAGGCCGCCCATGTGGTGCCACCCATTGGGGCGCAGGGCTTGAATATGAGCTTGGCAGATATTCAAACTTTGAGTGATCTGGCGAAAGCCAGCCCTGACACATTGGGCAACAAAGCGATGCTTGACGGCTATAACAAAGCCCGTATCAGTGATCTGCGCACCCGTGTTGCCGGAATATCCTTGCTTAATCAGGCATCAATGGCCGATCCGCAAATTCTGCGGGATCTGCGCGCGCAGGGTCTCGGCGCGTTGCACGGGATTTCGCCAGTGCGCCGAGCATTGATGCACCTCGGGCTAGGTGCAAAAAACCAATCTTAAGAAGCTGCGCAGCTTTATAGCACTTGATCTATGACGCGCTGCAAGCGGCCCACCGTTGCATCCACATCATAAAGCTTATCCAGCCCAAAAAGCCCCAAACGGAAGGTCATAAAGCCTTCGGGTTCATCACAGGCCAGCGGTACGCCAGCAGCGATTTGCATACCGTTTGCAGCAAATTTACTGCCGTTCTGCACCCCGGGGTCTGCAGTATAGGACACAACCACGCCCGGCGCGCCGAAACCTTTCGCCGCCACCGATCGCACGCCTTTTTCGCGCAGCAGCTCACGCACGCGGCTGCCCAGTTCCCATTGCGCATCGCGCAGCCGGTCGAACCCATACTCGCGGGTCTCAATCATGGTATCGCGAAACGCGCGCAGCGCATCGGTGGGCATGGTGGCATGATAGGCATGACCACCACCTTCATAGGTTTGCATGATCGCATGCCATTTTTTCAAATCAATTGCAAAACTGTTTGAAGTGGTAGTCTCAAGCCGCGCCAAAGCGCGCTCAGACAACATCACAAGTCCCGCCGAGGGCGATGCAGACCAGCCCTTTTGCGGCGCCGAGATCAGCAAATCAACACCACTTTTGCGCATATCCACCCAAGCGCAGCCGGAGGCGATACAATCCAGAACCATCAACGCGCCAACTTCATGCGCTGCGCTGGCCATCGCCGCTAAATAATCATCGGGTAAAATAACCCCCGCTGATGTTTCCACATGCGGTGCAAAGACGATATCTGGACGTACCTCATGAATTTTGGCGACCACATCTTCGATCGGCGCGGGGCGAAACGGGGCTTGGGGCGCATTGCCCTGCTGCCGCGCTTTCATCACTTCGGTTTCGCTTGCATCGGCGCTGGCCTCAAAGATCTGCGACCAGCGATAAGAAAACCAGCCGTTGCGCACCACAAGCACTTTGGCGCTCTGACCGAACTGCCGCGCCACAGCCTCCATCCCATAAGTACCGCCGCCAGGCACCAAGGCCACCGCATCAGCGGCATAAACCTCTTTCAGCATGGAAGAGATGTCCTTCATCACCTGCTGAAAAGAACTGGACATATGGTTTAGTGACCGGTCAGTGAAAACAACCGAAAACTCTTCTAATCCGTCTGGATCAATATGCTCTAGTAACGCAGCCATCTGTGCACTCTCCTACTGTTTATTCACAAATAATTCAGCCACCCTGCAAAGGCAAAGTCTATTTAGACGCAGCCCAGTGCCAAAACTGCAGCGCGAAGAGCTAAAGCGGCCCAGGCCGGCGCTCTTCGCTCAGCAGCACATTGGCCTCAACATCACCTGCCCCTGGCAAGGTCATAATACGGCGGCGCAAGATACGCTCAAAATCTGCAATATCACGGGCCACCACCCGCAGCCGGTAATCATACATACCAAGCACATGCTCGACGGTCTGCACCTCGGGGATGGCGGTCACCGCGCGTTCGAAATCCTCAAGCAGAACACCGCCTTTGCCCGACAGTTTCACACCCAAAAAAACGGTGACGCCAAAACCGAGCTTTTCGCGGTCAAGCACTAGCCGCTGACCTTTGAGAACCCCGCTTTGCTCAAGCCGGCGCAGCCGCCGCCATATGGCCGGTTGCGACATACCCAACTGCTGCGCCAGCGCCGCAGCCGATTGATCTGCATCTCGGGATAGCTGCCGCAACAGCGCGTGATCAGTGGCATCGAAACTACTCATATGGGCAATGCCTCGTCCGATTTGATCCGCGCCACCTGCATCAGCGCCTCAATATCCGCAATATGTGGAAGGGTCAGGATACGGGTGCGATAAATTCGCTGATACTCGGCCATATCTTTTGCAATCACCGAAAGCCGCACATCAACACGGCCCAGAAAGGTTTGAATTTCGATCACTTCGGGCACTTCGCGCGCTGCCTCGATAAAATCATCAAACGCCCGGCTTTGGGTTTTATCCAAACCGATGCGCAAGGAAACCTCAACACTATAGCCCAGCTTGGTCCAGTCGATGATCGCCTCTTTGCCCAAAATCACCCGCTTGGTGCGCAGCCGCGTCAGCCGGCGAGAGATTACCGCCGCAGTGCTGCCCACTGCATCGCAAAGCTCAGCCACCGGCATTGCGGGATTGATTTGCAGCCGCCGCAACAAACGGCGATCCAGATCATCAAGCATAGTTTTTATCTATTCTAATATTTATAAGCATGATTTACTCTCTTTATAGCATATTTTAATAATTTTAGAAANGTATATTCGACGTATATCTCTATATTTGTAACATCAAAAAAATCAGAAAGGTGCTGATATGCGAGTTTATTATGATCGCGATTGCGACATTAATCTTATCAAAGACAAAAAAGTAGCGATCCTAGGCTATGGATCCCAGGGCCACGCTCATGCGCTAAACCTGCGCGACAGCGGCGCGAAAAACCTTGTGGTAGCGCTGCGCGAAGGCTCTGCCTCGGCGAAAAAAGCCCAAGGCGAAGGCCTTGAGGTGATGGGCATTGCCGAAGCGGCCGCTTGGTGCGACCTGATCATGTTCACCATGCCCGATGAATTGCAGGCCGAAACCTATAAAAAATATGTGCATGATAATATCCGCGAAGGTGCAGCGATTGCATTTGCCCATGGCCTAAACGTTCATTTCGGCCTGATTGAGCCAAAAGCCGGCGTTGATGTAATTATGATGGCGCCCAAAGGCCCCGGCCACACGGTGCGCGGCGAATATGCCAAAGGCGGCGGCGTGCCCTGTTTGGTTGCGGTCGACAATGATGCCTCTGGCAAGGCGCTTGAGATCGGCCTGAGCTATTGCTCGGCCATTGGCGGCGGACGCTCTGGCATTATNGAAACCAATTTCCGCGAGGAATGTGAAACCGACCTCTTTGGCGAACAGGCCGTTCTATGCGGCGGTTTGGTTGAATTGATCCGCATGGGCTTTGAAACGCTGGTCGAGGCCGGCTANGCGCCCGAAATGGCCTATTTCGAGTGTCTGCATGAGGTCAAGTTGATCGTTGATCTGATTTATGAAGGCGGTATTGCCAACATGAATTACTCGATCTCAAACACCGCCGAATACGGCGAATATGTCAGCGGACCACGTATTTTGCCCTATGATGAGACGAAAGCCAAGATGAAAGCGGTTCTGACCGANATNCAAACCGGTAAGTTTGTGCGCGACTTCATGCTGGAAAATGCCGTTGGACAGCCATTCTTTAAAGGCACGCGGCGGATGAATGACGCCCATCAGATCGAAGAAATTGGCGAAAAGCTGCGCGGCATGATGCCGTGGATTTCTGCTGGAAAAATGGTCGACAAAGCAAAGAACTAATTTTTAAACGCCTTTCCCGGACCTGCGCTATGGCTGTGGGTCCGGGGTGCTTTTTATCAAATTTATTATCCCTGCAGGCCTTTTTTCGGCACCACCGCAATACAGCCGCGATACCAACGCAAAACCGATGCCGGTTTTGGGTAGATTTTAGCCCGTATAAAGGACCAAGACTAAATGCAAGATAAGCCCCGGATCACATTAAAAAGCTGGATAATGATTGCCGCTTTGGGGTTGATCTGGGGCAGTGCGTTTACAGTCATTAGGCTTGGGTTAGAGGGCATATCACCAATGTGGCTTGCCGCTGCCCGAATAAGCATAGGAGCGGCCTTAACCACTGCACTGTGGGGGGTTATGGGTTGGAAATTCCACCTTGGACACGAGCGCTCTTGGGCGATGTTATTCGTTGTAGGAATTTTAAGCACGGCAGTGCCGTTTCAATTAATCACTTGGGCGCAGCAACACGTCACATCGGGCTACACCGGGGTATCAATGGCAGCAGTTGCTTTGATAGTTTTACCGCTTGCACATTTCTTAGTGCCGAGCGAACGGCTGACCTTACGCCGNGTGGCCGGATTTGTTATTGGCTTTACTGGGGTTGTTATGCTTATCGGCCAAACCGCCACTTTCTCGTCCAATGCCGAGCNTGAATGGGCCGGGCGGATCGCCTGTTTTTTAGCTGCTGGATGCTATGCGCTTAGCTCGGTTTTAATGCGCCGACTGCCGCCCATCGACCCCATCGGATTGGCCGCTGTTTCCTTAATAATCGGTGCTTTTTTCGTTNTTCCAATGGCTATNGCGATAGAAGGTCCCNCCCCTCGCATCGATTCCAAAACATTGTTATATCTAGCATATTTGGGTATTTTTCCCACAGCATTGGGAAATCTTCTTCGAGTTTTGGTGATCCGAAGTGCCGGACCAGTCTTTTTGACACTCACCAATTACCAAGTGCCAATGTGGTCCGTTATTATGGGAATTTGGTTTTTAGGTGAAAAATTTAACCCCCAATTAATACTTTCAATGGCAGTGATTTTATGTGGGGTCGCAGTGAGCCAGTACAGCGATTTGCGCCGCGTATTCAGGTTTTAGTGGTTTCATACTCGCACTAAAAAAAACGTTGCCTGCGACTGTTTAGATTACAGCGCTGGCGTTTTCAACAGCTGCGCAAATGCTATCGACTGTTTCAATGAGCAGCGCTTGATCTTCGCATTCGGCCATCACCCTTATCAGCGGCTCAGTGCCGGATTTGCGGATCAGCAAACGCCCTTGATCGCCCAGCGCGGCCTCTGCCGNNCTGATTTCTTGCTGGACTTTGGACACATTCAAAGGATCTTGCGGCGGCNTAAAGCGTACATTTTTCAAAAGCTGCGGCACCGGATCAAACACGTTGATAAGCTGGCTGGCCNGGGTGCCGGTGCGAACAATCTCAGCCAAAAACTGCAGGCCNGCCATCAACCCATCGCCNGTTGTNGAATNATCGCTCATNACNATATGGCCNGANTGNTCACCNCCNAGGTTAAAGCCGCCCTCNCGCATCCGCTCAACCACATATCTGTCCCCTACAGCAGTGCGNTCNAAAGCNATCCCNTGNNCGCNNAGNNAGCGNTCAAGACCAAGGTTNGACATNACCGTGCTTACCAAAGTATCGCCGCGCAACTGCTTGTTTTTAGCCCAGCGCATGGCCATCAGAGCCATCAGTTGATCGCCATCAGCAACAGCGCCAGTTTCATCAATAATGATGACCCGATCGGCATCACCATCAAGGCAAATGCCTACATCTGCACCGTGGCTAACGACTGTCTCAGCCGCTGTTTGAGGCTTTGTTGACCCACATTTATCATTTATGTTTAGTCCATTAGGAGATACGCCAACCGGAATAACCTCAGCGCCCAATTCCCATAAAACCTCAGGTGCTGCACGATAAGCGGCGCCATTTGCGCAGTCGATCACGACTTTCATTCCATCCAGCCGCATCCCGTTTGGAAAAGAAGATTTGGCGCGTTCGACATAGCGGAACAAACCATCGTCAATCCGTTGCACACGCCCGATCCGCTCAACTGCTGCAGGCTCGACACCATTTTCAATCAAATGCTCAATTTCTGCTTCAACATGATCTGATAGCTTGAAACCATCGGGGCCAAAAAACTTGATGCCATTGTCTTCATGCGGGTTGTGACTGGCCGAGATCATAATGCCCAAATCTGCGCGCATTGACGGGGTGAGTAGCCCAACAGCGGGCGTTGGCACAGGTCCAAGCAACAGCACGTTCATACCGGTGGAAGTTAAGCCCGCAGTCAGAGCGTTTTCAAACATATAGCCCGACAATCGCGTGTCTTTGCCGATCACCACGCGGTGGACTTTGTGATCGTCATTGCGAAAATATTGCCCAGCTGCAGCTCCAATCCGCAAAGCAATCTCTGCCGTCATCGGATACTGGTTTGCACGCCCTCTGACGCCGTCAGTTCCAAAATATTTACGCGCCATCAAATGATCCTAATGTAATAGACTGCCAAACTGCCAATGCCTGACGTGTTTGTGCCACGTCATGCACTCTGACTATTTGCACCCCTTGTGACACCGCCGTCAAGGCCGCTGCGATAGATCCCCCAACACGGCTCTGGGCATCCTGTTCACCGCTCACCTTGCCAATAAATCCTTTTCGCGAGGCCCCAAGTAATATGGGCACGCCGAGCCCATGAAAGATGCTGATTTTGTTTAGCAAAGTTAAATTATGCTGCAAGGTTTTACCAAAGCCAATACCCGGATCAGCAATGATTGCATCCTTGGAAATGCCCGCTGCGATGAGTTTTGCAATTTGGGAGTGCAAAAAATCGTATATATCGAGCAAAACATCTGCATAGTCCGGCTGATCTTGCATTGTTATAGGGTCTCCTTGCGCATGCATCACACAGACCGGCAATTTTTTGGATGCACAAAACTCTAGAAGGGCGTTATCAAATGTGAACCCCGAAACATCATTGACCAACCCAGCCCCGGCAGCAACTGCCGCTTTTGCAACCGCCGNTTTGCGCGTGTCGATCGAGATTGGCTTAGACAAGTTTTTTGAAATCTGTTCAATCACCGGTGCTGTGCGCGCAATTTCAATATCACTGGCAATCAAATCGGCNCCTGGCCGGGTAGATTCNCCACCAATATCGATGATGTCAGCGCCAGCGTTGACTATTTCATAAGCTTCATGAAAAGCTTTTTCGTGTTCGGCAAACTGTCCACCATCTGAAAAGCTATCTGGGGTAACATTCAGAATACCCATGACTTTTGGCATCGCAAAAGACATGCCCATGATCGACGACCTTTGGCAGGTCCAGATTTTTAGCCAATCGTCAGGCACCTCTTGCGCTGGCAAAACCAAAGCAGGCGCGCTGCGGCTTAATTTCTCGGCATGGGAAAACCACAATNGGCCACCGGCAAAACTATATGCTTGCTCGGGTCGCATCGTGTCGGTTGATAGGATCGGTCTATAATAGTTTTCCATACGTTAATTTGGGTTAAAAANNNCGCTACTTCAAGCCTTGTAAAAGGGATGGNCCTATGGCNTGNNCTCGAGCGCTAAAGTCNTTTTTTTCTAAGAATTCTTCGCCNACGAACACCATGTCCTGCGCCTCTAAAACTGTTGCAAGCCACTGCGCCAGCCCTACCCCATCACTGGCATCAGCCTGTGGTGGATGGGTGGCATCCAATACCATTTTTGAAGGCGCCCATACGCTGATCATTCCGTTCTTTATCGACCAGTCCAACTCAGTTTTTGAGGCCACAACAACACAGCGGCTGTCGCGTCCAGCCAGCACCCAAGCATTTTGTTCGATCGCCAAAAGGGCAATGCGCCGTGCAACAGCAGAATTTGCAGCCTCTGGCCCAGCTTCCTCAGGCAGACCAACACATAAAATCGCTGGGATATCTGAAGCGCTCAAACTGTCCATCCACCCAGTCAAATACTCGCATGCAATTGCAGGATTTGACAGGTAAATCAAACGCGGGTGCAGTTTCTCTTCTGCCTCCGGCTCTGCGAGTTGCGCAATATCCTGACGGTCGCGAACAATTTCAACCCCCAATGCCCCCGGGCCGCGATCCAATTTTTCGATCCGGACAAAAATCCGTAGAGCCTGAGGCTCAAGTAATACTCTTTCAGCGACACGCTCAGCCAATGTTTCCAGTAAATTCAAGCGCTCAAGCTCTAACTCATACGAAATAGCATCTGTCACTTTATCGTAGGACAAAATACGATCNACATCATCGACAGCTTGACCAGCGGGCTTTACTTCTACGACAACATTAAAGCAAATGCGTTGGGTTGTGCCGCGCTCTGTCTGAAAGGCGCCAATTTCAACCTCCACCACGTGATCTCGCAACGAAATTCTATCTAATACCTTTGTTGAGCTGGCTTCTGACCGTTCCAAGGGATGCGCAAAAGCGAGCCGAATTTCATTGGTCATCNTACCAAACCCAAAATTGTTTCACTCAACAGTGATAGGCTAAAGCTTTGAAGCGTGCCTCGGTCAAGCGCGGCACCCAGAGCGCTAACTACGTCACACATTGCCTTATTCAGTTACTTTTGACAATTTTTTGAGGTGGCGCATAGAAATAATGACGACCAATAGTCGCTGTTTTGAAAAAGCTTTTGGCCCATCTCGGGTTAACGGATTTGGTGTGATAATAAAGCGCACCTTTGGTCAGGCGTCGCGGCGCCCCTTCAAGCATAAGCTGTGCAACTTTACCCACTTGCACATAGGCCTTTTTGTCACGAATAATCTCTGCTCGACCATCACAATCATACGTAAATTGACAGGCAAAACGTCGCCCAGTACCCTGATGCACCACACCGCAGGGCGACGATGGAAAAGCCNCGCTATCNACCCGGTTTAGGATCACTTCCGCAACTGCAAACTGACCCTTAATCTCTTCCCCCCGAGCTTCAAAATANAGCGCTTCAGCCAAACATGCCCACTGCTTGCCACCCTTGTGCGCGGGAATAGCCACTAAATAATCACGCGTATAAAGTTTTTCATTGCCCTCTTCTGAATTACGCATCAGCGTTCTTAGAGTCAAAGGGGATAAGGCAGAGCGAAATTTTCTATCCAGATCAATCGCCGTGGATATTGAGGTATCTGGCACATCAGCAAAAACCGAAGCTGCCGCCCCCCAGATTAAGAAGACCAAAGTAAATAGTCGGAGTATCACTGCGCTTCACCTTTTCGACCCAGTCGACCCCAGCATGAGAACGGCATTTGGTACCTTTATAATAACAAGGCCAAGTGCCAATGAATGCTCAGGCTGAGTCGCTTTGGGGGCNTTTAAGTTGTCTGATCCCGGATTGCAAGCTGTGCTGCTGCAAGACGNGCAACGGGAACACGAAAAGGTGAACATGACACATAATCAAAGCCATGATCACGGCAAAATGCGATTGCTTCNGGGCTGCCTCCGTGTTCTCCACAAATTGAAATCACAACCTCAGGGCTGGAAGCGCGCGCCCGTTCAGCCCCAAGGCGTAACAATTCCCCAACCCCTTCGACGTCTAGAGTGTGAAATGGATCTTCCGGGAACACGCCTTGTTGCACATAGGTAGACATAAATCTACCGGCATCATCTCTGGACAAACCATAAGTCATTTGCGTCAGGTCATTGGTCCCAAAGCTCAAAAAGGCAGAATTAATCGCAATTTCATTGGCTCTAAGCGCTGCGCGCGGGGTTTCAACCATAACACCCAGCTTATAATCAAAATCCACACCTTTGTTTGTGCGCACTCTTGCTGCAACTGCTTCAATGCGTGATTTTACCAATTCAACTTCTCGCTTGGCNCTGACCAAGGGGATCATAATTTCCGGCACCACCGGCGCACCCGCGTCTTTAGACTCAATAGTGGCTTCAAATATGGCTTGCGCCTGCATTTCATAAATTTCAGGCACCGTAATGCCCAAGCGAACACCGCGCAGTCCCAACATTGGATTGTATTCACCCATTGCTTCAACACGGCGTGTTACATNAGACATCGGCAAATCCAAAGCCTCGGCCAAATCTCGAAGACCGGCCCGATCAGTGGGCAAAAATTCATGCAGTGGCGGATCAAACAAGCGTATGCACACAGGCAAGCCTTGCATGATTCCAAAAAGTTTGATGAAATCTGCCCGCTGCATTGGCAATAANCGGTCCAAAACGGCGCGGCGCTCATTGCTATCATTTGCAAAAATCATCTCGCGCATCACCGTAAGCCGGTCCGCTTCGAAGAACATGTGTTCCGTGCGGCACAATCCAATACCATGAGCATTAAAATTACGCGCTGTCTGGGCATCTGCCGGCGTATCTGCATTGGCCCGCACGGCAATGTCGCTAATCTCGTCAGCCCAGCCCATCAAAGATTGGAACGCATCATCTAGCACAGCCTCGACCATTGGCGGCTCACCTGCAAGTATTTGGCCATTGCTGCCATCAATGGTCAAAGTATCTCCTTCTTGGAATATCCTGCCATCAGGGGTGACCAGCTGCTTTTTCCTGATCTGAAAGCGGATTGCAGATGCCCCCACAACGCAAGGAAGACCCAATCCACGACCAATCACTGCAGCATGGCTTGTCATTCCGCCGCGTTCCGTTAGCACCGCAGAGGCCGCATGCATGCCGCGAATATCTTCGGGACTGGTTTCTCGGCGCACCAAGACACAAGGCTCGCCGCGCGCAGCGCTGGCTTGAGCGGCCTCGGCGCTAAAGACAATCTGGCCAGTGGCCGCCCCAGGACTGGCGGCAACAGCTTGTGCCAAAACATCTCGGTTTGCATCCGGATGTACTTGTCTATGTAGCAATTCACCCAAAGATCCAGGCTCTATTCGCAGCAAAGCCTCTTGTTTAGAGATCACACCACTTTTGGCCAAAGACACCGCAATCCTCAACGCTGCTGAGGCGCGGCGCGGCGCACGAATTCCATCAAGAATATGCAGATTTCCATCTTCAATGGTAAATTCAATTTGCATTTCTTCGCGCAAACGCTGGCGCATAAGCACCGCCTGACCCTGCAGAGTATTAAGAATATCTGGTGTGGCCTCCTCAAGTGACGGTCCGCGCTTATCGCGGGTCAAATACATCACACCTTCATTACTGCTTAATCCGTCACGTCCCTGACTTTGGCGGCGATATCGCCCAACTACCTTTGGCTTTCCTGTATCACTATCAACCAATTGCAGCACACCAAAGCCACACTCGCCGCGCCCCACGCCAAAGGCCATTTTTTGAACGACAAGCCCTAGGCCAGCATCTGCTGGCGCGCCTTTGGCCTGCCGCAGTAATCTTGCAGTGGTACCTTCCCAAGCGCGGGCCATCGAGCGCAACACTTCAGCCAACTGTACCGCACGCGCTTGCGGAAAAACCTCTTCTGTTTCTTCTTCATAGGCGCGCAGTGCAGCTTCAAGTGCCGCCTGCCCCTGACCTTGGATATGATCGAAAATCTCTGGGTCCAGTCGTGCCACGTGAATGGAATAGGCTTGTATAAACCAGTAATAAACTTTGGCAGCAGCCTCTGTTCCCAGCGTTTCGGAAAGCGCCGAAAACCGCGCATGGTTCATACCAATGTTTAGAATTGCCTTTGGCCCGCCCCAGTCAATACTTTGGGAAGACGGGCGAACACATAATAAAGTATCTGGATCAAAATGATCTA
>PBSX01000040.1 GCA_002726375.1 Marinovum sp. | reverse complement strand
TCTTAACCTTTCTGGGCGCAGGCATATTGCTTAACCTGACACCTGGCGCAGATGTTGCCTTTACGATGGCTTCCGGCCTCAGGGGCGGCAAGCGCGGTGGCATCGCTGCGGCAATAGGCATAACCACAGGCAGTTTGGTGCATACCATCGTGGCCGCCTTTGGCCTTGCGGCGGTCTTTGTCACCTACCCGCTTGCCTTTGATACCGTCCGCTATCTGGGTGCAGCCTATTTGCTTTACCTTGCATGGCGGGCTTGGACACAGGTCGTCACTGGTGCAAAACCAAAGGGTGCAACCACCGCTAAACAGGCAATAACACAAGGGTTTCTAACCAACATCCTAAACCCGAAAGTCGCGCTTTTCATTCTTGCTTTTCTACCTCAGTTCACAGACCTCCAAAACGGCCCCGTCTGGTTGCAAATGCTAATCCTCGGCGGGCTGTTTTCGTCGACAGGCATTATCGTAACGATCACTTATGGGCTTCTGGCAGGGACGCTGTCAGACAAGCTTCACAGCTACCAGCGTCCATTCAACAAAATCACGGCACTCATCTTTGGCGGTCTCGCAGCCCGCCTTGCTTGGCAATAGGGAGATAAAATACCATGGCAGATATCCCATCTACCGCACGCGTTGTCATAATAGGGGGCGGCGCTGTCGGCGCGTCCTGCCTCTATCATCTGGCCAAGGCCGGCTGGTCCGATTGCGTTCTGCTCGAACGCAATGAGCTGACCGCCGGCAGCACATGGCACGCGGCGGGCAATGTACCGACGTTTTCCACCTCATGGTCGGTGATGAATATGCAGCGCTATTCAACCGAGCTGTATCGTGGGCTTGGCGCGGCGGTGGATTATCCGATGAATTATCATGTGACCGGCTCGATCCGGCTGGCGCATTCCAAAGAGCGGATGCAGGAATTTGAACGCGCCAAAGGCATGGGCCGCTCGCAGGGGATGGACCTTGATATCCTTGCGGTGGACGAGATCAAAAACCGCTATCCGTTTATTGAAACCCATGATCTGCAGGGCGCGCTTTATGATCCCAATGACGGCGATATTGATCCGGCGCAGCTGACCCAGGCATTGGCCAAAGGCGCACGTGATCTGGGGGCAAAAATATTGCGCTTTACGCCCGCAACAGGGGTGTCGCGCGAGAACGGCGAATGGATCGTTAAGACCGACAAAGGCGATATCCGCTGCGAATACGTGGTCAACGCAGCCGGTTATTACGCCCAGCGCGTTGGCGAGTGGTTCAAACCCTATGGCGGGCGCACGGTGCCAATGATGGTGATGAGCCACCAATACATGCTCACCGATGAAATTCCTGAACTTGAAGCCTGGAGCGCCGAACAGGGTCATAAACTGCCACTGCTACGCGATGTGGATAGCAGCTATTATCTGCGTCAGGAAAAGCACGGGCTCAACCTCGGCCCCTATGAGCGGAACTGCAAAGCCCATTGGGCCAACCCCTCTGATCCGCTGCCCGAAGATTTTAGCTTTCAGCTTTATCCAGACGATCTTGAGCGGCTTGAATGGTATGTCGAAGACGCCATGGCTCGGGTGCCGCTGCTGGGCACTGCTGGTGTGAACAAAGTCATCAACGGCCCGATCCCCTACGCGCCCGACGGAATGCCGCTTATTGGCCCGATGCCCGGCGTGCCCAATGCGTTTGAGGCCTGCGTCTTTACCTTTGGCATCGCGCAAGGCGGCGGTGCCGGAAAAGTGCTGGCCGAATGGATCACCGAGGGTCAAACCGAATGGGATATGTGGTCCTGCGATCCGCGCCGCTATACCGATTACACCGATCATGACTATTGCGTGGCCAAAGGCATGGAAATTTATGGCCATGAATACGCCATGCACTTCCCTTGGCATGAATGGCCCGCAGGACGTGATAAAAAACACTCGCCCGTGCACGACAAAGTGGTCGAGCTGGGCGGGGTCATGGGCGCCTATAACGGCTGGGAACGCGCCAACTGGTTTGCCAAACCGGGCGATGATACATCCGAAGAAACCACCCAAACGTGGAACCGCGCTGGCCCATGGGAGGCGCGCATCCGCGAAGAATGCGAAGCGGTGCGCGATGCTTGCGGGGTGTTGGATCTGCCCGGATTTTCCCGCTTCTGGCTGCAAGGCGACGGCGCCGACGACTGGCTGCGCGGCTTTTGCACCGGCGGCATTCCCAAAGTGGGCCGCATGAATTTGATCTATGTCTCGGACGCACGGGGACGTATTTTAACCGAATTATCCTGTATCCGTATCGGTGAGGATAACTTCGTGCTGATCACTGCCGCCACCGCCCAATGGCATGATGGCGAGCTTATCCGCAGCTCTGTGCCGGGCACTGTGACAGTGCGCGAAACCACTCTCGAGCGCGATACCTTAATCGTCACCGGCCCCACCGCGCGCGATGTGCTGTCGGGGATCACAGATGCCGATCTATCGCAAGGCTGGCTGACCCATCAGTTTGCCACCGTCGCAGGTCAAAAAGCCTTCTTGATCCGCGTGTCTTTTGCCGGCGANCTGGGTTGGGAAATTCATGCAGAAAATGCNGCCATGCCGCCGATCTATGATGCGGTTCTTGCGGCAGGGGCAAAACCTTTTGGCATGTATGCCCTGAATGCGCTGCGGATGGAAAAAGGCTACCGCACATGGAAAGGCGACCTGTCCACTGACTACACACTCTTTGAGGGCGGGCTTGACCGGTTTGTCAAACTNGACAAACCGCAGGATTTCAACGGCAAGGCAGCGCTGCAAAACGAACGCCAGCAGGGCAGCAAAAAGCGGTTTGTCACGCTGATCGTTGATGCCGGAGACTGCGATGCACCCTATATGTCCACGCTCTGGCACAATGGGGATGTGGTCGGTGAAACCACGTCTGGCGCTTGGGGNTATCGGGTNAATGCCAGCATCGCACTTGGCATGNTGCNCANTGATCTGGCNNTNNCNGGCACCGAAATAGAGGTNGANATTTACGGCCAGCGCTGCAAAGCCACAGTTCAGNCNGATCAGCCGCTATGGGANCCTGACAATGCCCGATTAAAAGNATGAGCTTNCCNCGCGATCATGNNCGGNGTTTANCTGACCCGNCANGGCGGGCCAGAGGCGCTTGAGATGCGGCATGATATTGCGGTGCCCGCCNCGGGCAAAGGGCAGGTTTTGGTTCAGGTGCTGGCTGCAGGAATAAACAACACCGACATCAACACCCGNCTTGGCTGGTATGACCGCGAGGTCACCACAGCCACCGATGCGGTGCCGCAAAAGACCGCTATTGAGGCTGGNGGATGGGGCGGTGCGCTCACATTTCCNCGCATTCAGGGCGGNGATATCTGNGGCCGCATTGTGGCACTTGGCGCAGANGTAGATGATTTTCACATTGGGCAACGCGTCACCTGCCCAATCAACATTCCACGGCCAAGACCTGATAACAAAAGGGCTTATGAGGTGCTNGGCTCTGAGCGTGATGGTGCGT
Organism: Marinovum sp.; assembly: GCA_002726375.1. Lineage (GTDB taxonomy): Bacteria > Pseudomonadota > Alphaproteobacteria > Rhodobacterales > Rhodobacteraceae > CABZJG01. Next base: position 10,565 of record PBSX01000040.1, on the reverse strand, counting down.
TTGCTCAATACTGTGTGCTGGACGCAGTTGATCTTTATGATGTGAGNGCCGCACCGCTCAGCGATATCGAGATTGCCGCTATCCCCTGTGCCTATGGAACGGCCGAAACCCTTTTAACCCGCGCAGGCGTGAGCAAAGATCAACACGTTTTAATCACCGGAGCGTCGGGCAATGTCGGATTGGCAGCGGTGCAATTGGCAGCGCTGCGCGGCGCTAAGGTCACCGCGCTTGCAGCGCCGCAAAAGGCCGCCGCCGTGATCAGCGCAGGGGCCTCTACCACCCATGGCCGCGATGCAACCTTGCCCGAGGGACAGTTTGATGCCGTCATTGATGTGGTTGCCGGGCCGATCTGGCCGCAGCTGATTATGGCACTGCGCCCAGGCGGGCAGTATGCCGTCGCAGGGGCAATTGCCGGGCCGGTCGTACCTGCCGACCTGCGCGATATTTATCTGCGCGATATTACTATTCACGGCTGTACCTTCCAGCCGCCCGAGGTATTCAGGCGGCTCATTGATTTGGTCAATCAAGGACTGCTTTGCCCGATGATTGCAAAAACATATCCCCTATCAAACATCACACAAGCACAGGCCGATTTTGTGGCTAAAACCCATGTCGGCAAGCTTGTGCTTATACCTGAGGACCCGAATAAATGAGCGAAATTTCATTACTAGACGGTTCAATCGGCCAAGAACTGGTTAAACGTGCTGGCAAAGCGCCNACCCCGCTATGGTCGACAACCGTAATGATTGATCAGCCTGAAATACTGCGCGATGTCCATGCCGAGTATTTCAATGTCGGGGCAAGCGTTGCCACCACCAATACCTATCCGGTGCTGCATGACCGCTTGGTACGGGCGGGTCTGCAAGATCAGATCGAAACGCTCTGGGCGCAGGCGGTCAAAAGCGCGCGATCCGCACGCGACGCCCATGGTAGCGGCAGAATTGCAGGATCAATTGGGCCATTGGTTGCCTCATACCGCCCGGATATCTGTCCGTCGCCTGCCGAGGCCGAAGAGCTTTATAGGGATGTTGTCGCAGCGCTGGCGCCCCATGTGGATGTGCTGCTGATTGAAACCATGTCCTCGGTGGATCAGGCCGATGGCGCGCTGCGGGCCGCCATGAAATCNGGGCTGCCCGTATGGCTCGCCGTTTCAGTAGAAGACTTTGATGGCAGCAAGCTGCGCTCGGGCGAAAATCTTGCGGATTTGGCACCTGTGCTAAACCGCCATGATACTGACGCGATACTGATCAACTGTTCGCGGCCCGAAGCGGTGTCGACCGCGGTCGACATTGCCGCCCAGTTCGGCCGGNCGTTTGGGGCCTATGCCAATGGGTTTACCAAGATTAGTCAAGGGTTTTTGCAAGAAGCCCCCACCGTGGATGCGCTGCAGGAACGCAGTGACTTGTCCCCTGCCGCCTATGCGGATTTTGCCATGGGCTGGATAGACCAAGGGGCCACAATCGTTGGCGGTTGCTGCGAAGTTGGACCAAACCATATTGCGGAACTGGCCGCGCGGATAACCGCCGCAGGCCACCAGATAGTATAGAGGTAAGATCATGAAAAACCTACCTAAACAGGCGCGTGTTGTCATCATCGGGGGCGGTGTTGTTGGTTGCTCGGTGGCCTATCACCTGAGTAAACTGGGATGGAAAGACGTGGTTTTGCTGGAACGCAAACAGCTGACCTCGGGGACCACGTGGCATGCGGCAGGACTAATCGCCCAGTTGCGGGCGACGGCCAATATGACCAAGCTGGCGAAATATTCCCAAGAGCTTTATGGATCGCTCGAGGCGGAAACCGNTGTGGCGACAGGGTTCAAGCGGGTTGGGTCGATCACCGTGGCCCTGAGCGAGGAACGCAAGGAAGAAATTTTCCGCTCCGCCGCCATGGCCCGCGCCTTCGGCGTTGATATTGAAGAAATTTCTGCCCAAGAGGTCGGCGCGCGCTATCCCCATTTGAACCTAGAAGGTGTCAAGGCGGGTGTGTTTCTGGACAAGGACGGCCAAGGCGATCCGGCCAATATCGCACTGGCGCTNGCCAAAGGCGCGCGGCAACGCGGCGCTTTGGTGCAAGAGCGGGTCAAGGTCACAGGGATTGCGCGTAACGGCCGCCGCGTCACCGGTGTTGACTGGCAGGCNGAAGACGGCAGCAATGGGCATATCAGCTGTGATATGGTCGTAAATTGCGGCGGCATGTGGGGTCATGAGGTTGGCCGCATGGCAGGGATCAACGTACCGCTTCATGCCTGCGAACATTTTTATATTGTNTCNGANCCNATTNAGGGATTGAGCCAGCTGCCAGTTCTTCGGGTACCAGATGAATGTGCATATTATAAAGAAGATGCCGGCAAAATGATGCTGGGCGCGTTTGAGCCAAATTCAAAACCCTGGGCGATGGACGGCATTCCCCAAGACTTTGAATTTGACCAACTGCCCGAGGATTTTGACCACTTTGAACCNATCCTAGAAATGGCAGTAAACCGGATGCCAATGCTGGGCGAAGCCGGCATCCATACGTTTTTCAATGGACCAGAAAGCTTTACCCCCGATGACGCCTATCATCTGGGACTGGCGCCTGAGATGGATAATGTCTGGGTCGCGGCCGGCTTTAATTCGATAGGTATCCAATCGGCGGGCGGCGCGGGCATGGCGCTAAGCCAATGGATGGACGGCGGCGAAAAACCGTTTGATCTCGGCGATGTTGATATCACCCGGATGCAGCCGTTTCAGGGTAATAAAAACTATCTCTATGAGCGTTCAAAGGAAACTTTGGGTCTGCTTTACGCCGATCATTATCCTTATCGTCAAAAAGCCACCGCACGCGGCGTGCGGCGCACGCCGTTCCATATCCAGCTTGCCGAAAAAGGCGCTGTTTTCGGCGAACTTGCCGGTTGGGAACGGGCAAACTGGTTCGCGGATGAGGGCCAAGAACGCGATTATGAATATTCATGGAAACGGCAAAACTGGTTTGAAAACGCNGCCCGTGAACACCGCGCCATTCGCAGCACTGTGGGGATGTATGATATGTCCTCCTTTGGTAAAATCAGGGTCGAGGGCCGCGATGCCGAGGCATTTTTGAACTATGTGTGCGGCGCAGACCTGTCCGGCCCAGTGGGCAAAATCACGTATACCCAATTCCTCAATAAAGCTGCCGGAATTGAGGCCGATGTTACGGTTACGCGGCTTTCTGAAACCACCTATCTGGTGGTCACACCAGCCGCGACACGCCTCGCGGATGAAACCTGGCTGCGCCGCCACATGGGCGAGCATAATGTGGTGATCACCGATGTGACCGCATCCGAAGGCGTTTTGGCGGTAATGGGGCCAAATGCGCGGGCCTTGATGCAAGCGGTGTCGCCCAATGACTTTAGCAATGCGGCCAACCCNTTTGGCACCATGCAAGAGATCGAGATTGGTATGGGCCTCGCACGGGTGCATCGGGTCAGCTATGTGGGTGAGCTGGGCTGGGAAATTTATATCAGCAGCGATATGGCCAGCCATGTTTTTGAAACGCTTTATGAAGCCGGTGCAGATCATCAGATGAAGCTTTGCGGAATGCATGTGATGGACAGCTGCCGCAGCGAAAAAGCCTTTCGCCATTTTGGCCATGATATCACCTGCGAAGATCATGTGCTTGAGGCAGGTCTGGGCTTTGCGGTCAAAACCGCCAAACCCGACTTTATCGGCCGCGATGCGGTGCTNCGTAAAAAAGAAGCCGGGCTTGATAAGCGCTTGATGCAATTCAAGCTCACCGATCCTGAGCCGCTGCTCTACCATAACGAGCCGATTTTGCGCGATGGTGAGATTATCGGCTATGTCAGTTCNGGCGCTTACGGCCACCATTTGGGCGGCGCAATGGGCATGGGATATGTGCCCTGCGCGTCACAAACGGTGGAACAATTGCTGGCTTCGAGNTATGAAATTGATGTGGCGGGCACGCGCATCAAAGCAGAGGCTTCGCTAAAGCCGATGTATGATCCAGCTTCATCGCGGGTTAAAGTGTAATTCTAAGCNACCTAAAAGTACCTATGGCCNCTNACCTAGGAAATGANATTCTGGTTGGATTTGGAATAATCACCACGAAATGCATAGTTACCATGATGCGTAATTCTTGATGCGCCATCCACCCAGATTTTGCCACCACAGCCTTGCACCCATCGTTTGCAAAAGCTCTGATCCTCACCTAACAAAGCTTGGTTTTCTTCAGTTGGTAAATGTGAGAAAAAATCAGCAAACCGAGGAGCGTCCTGATATATTTTAAACGTGCCTGAGCGCGGCAAATTCTGCGCTACACCCTCTTGTACCATTTTTTCCGGAACCTCACGCTTCAAAAGGCTAAAACCACCCGCGATTGTAGCCGTAGTGTGAAAATCATCTTTTTGATCTGCTGGCATTTCTGTATTTGGGCCCAAGCCTTTTGCGAGCAAATAATGCATGGCGCGAGAAACGGTGTCATGGATCATTTCTAATTCGCTACGATCCTTTGGGGTCTCTTTCTGCCCTTTCCAAAGAGCTTTCATAATCCCATCCGTAAATCGCCGGTCAGGGTAGACTGCCGCGACAAACTCTTCATCAAAATCAAATAACCGGTAAAACTGCTCGGGTACGAAGGACAAGTCGCTGTCAATAAATAAGCCATGGCTAAACTTTTCATGGGATAAAAAATATGACATCAGGTAGTTCCGCGACATCACAATATCTGAAAACTCAACCGTTTTCATAGCAAAGGCTATGTTTTTTGTTTTAAGGCTCTGGGTTAAGCCAATTATTGATTTCATGAACTCCGTGTGAACCATCCCGGTATTTGGGACCATTATCAAGAGGCAGGGCTTTTTCATATACTCATAATCCAGTTAAAATGCATTGATAAAAGCGGACAACTTTAAATGTTCCCGCCAGCAAATAAAATTAGCCCAAAAATATTGCTTCAAAACTAAAGCAAAATTATGGCATTTGTGTATTATCAACAGTTATCTGAATATAAAAAACGTGAAGAAATTGGTCTTTACTTCCCCTGGATTGTTAAAGAGAAAAAAACACACCTAAAGGTTGTTACTCTCCAGCAACCTTTAATACGATCTTTCCAATATGGGCGCTGCTTTCCATGCGGGCGTGGGCCTCAGCAGCTTGGGTAAGATCAAAGGTGCTGTCGATGACCGGATGCAACCGGCCCTGATCCAAAAGCGGCCAGACGTTTTTAAGCAGCTGCTCAGCGATAGTGGCTTTGGCAAGGTCAGATTGCGGCCGCAGCGTGCTGCCGGTGATGGTTAATCTGCGGGTCATCACTTGGGCAAAATTCAACTCAACCTTTGAACCTTGCAAAAAGGCAATCTGCACCAGACGGCCATCATCGGCCAAGGCGCGGATATTGCGCGGGATATAATCACCCCCCACCATATCCAATATCAAATTGGCGCCGCCCTCTTCTTTGATTGCTTCAACAAAATCATCATTGCGGTAATTGATTGCCCGCTCGGCGCCAAGTGCGGTGCAGGCACCACATTTTTCCGCCGATCCAGCGGTGGCAAAGACCCGCGCGCCAAAGGCAGAGGCAAGTTGAATGGCCGTTGTCCCAATACCGGAAGAGCCCCCATGCACCAAGAACCGCTCGCCAGCTTGCAAGCCGCCGCGCATGAACACATTGGTCCAGACGGTAAAGTATGTCTCGGCTAGGCAGGCAGCAGAGCGCAGATCCAACCCCTGTGGGACCCGTAGACAATGGGCCGCAGGTGTGGCGGCATATTCAGCATAGCCGCCGCCGGGCAAAAGGGCGCAGACCGTATCACCGATTTTCAAGTCGGTCACACCGCTGCCCACGGCGGCCACAGTGCCAGAGGCTTCAAGACCGGGCAGATCACTGGCGCCTTTGGGCGGATTATAAAGCCCGGCGCGCTGCAATGCATCGGGCCGGTTTACCCCAGCATAGGCAAGTTTGAGCACCACCTGCCCATGGGTAGGCGTTGGAACCGGACGCTCGCACAGGCTTAGCACCTCTGGGCTGCCCGCTTGGCTTATTTCGATCGCACGCATACGGTTGGTCATTTCAACGCCTTTAATTTCAATTACGCCACTGCCCCGGCAAAGTCATTCCCGGCTTTGTCGAAGGTGCTTTTATTTTGCTGGCCAACCAAAGTGGTCCAGCCAGCAATTGCTTAAACGCCGCATTTTTGTTGATTTCGGCTTTTGCCTTTTCAAACTGCATCACATTGTCTATGCGGCGATCCAGAAAATCCCATGTCGCCTGATGCTCAAGGCTATCATCACCCAGCCAATATAGGACGCAAGCGCCATAGACCGCGCTCAAACTGGCGCGTTTAGTGTACCAGTTTATATCGGCAGAGGTATCTTCGAGATAGTTCCAAATTGCATCGCTTGTGCCCCAAATCAAGCTCGCGCCTCCGAGCGCGTTTTGCGGCAATGAAAACAACGTCGATCCCCGCCTAACAGCTTCTTTATCGGAAATAACCTCAATTCGCGCCCGCACCGCCGCCGTGACCTTTTCACGAAACTTCAGGCCCGATAAATCCATGTCATCCAATTGTCCTTGCATCGCCTGATCACCCGCTTGATGAAACATGACAGCCAAATCCAGCGCCCCTCGGGGGCATTGAATACGGGCAATTGATGGGTCTATCCCGCAGTCATTNCAGGCCGCCTGAAAAGAGANCTGCGACCAGCCGTCAAAGGGNACATGCTGCNAAATCGCCTCTAACAGCTTTGCATTTGCATCTTGATGCGCATTTTGTGTCAAATCCAGTCTCCTTATATCGCCACTAGACAAGGGTAGCGCGTCTTGCTATTAGGCCAACTCCTGCAACTTTATGCAACTTTAAACTAGAAAGGTGGTGACAACCACATGCAGGTTAGTGTTCGCGACAATAATGTCGATCAGGCGCTTCGCGCCCTGAAGAAAAAGCTACAACGCGAAGGCGTGTTTCGTGAAATGAAGCTCAAGCAGCATTTCGAAAAACCGTCTGAGAAAAAAGCGCGTGAAAAAGCTGAAGCGATTCGTCGTGCCCGCAAGTTGGCTCGTAAAAAGGCCCAACGCGAAGGCATGAGCTAAGTCAGGTTCAAAACCTAGATGCAAAAACCTCCAGGATATTTCCATGGGGGTTTTTTGTTGCCTAATGCAGTGCCCTAGATGCCGCCCGTCATGCCCGCTCTTGTGCTCCAAGCCTTATAGGCCATTGTTTGCGTATAAGAATTTGGGTAAAGAAATGGGAAACCACATAGAGTTGAGGCAATAGTATGACCGACTGGCATCACGAGATCAGCGCCGCAAGCGCCCGCATCAATGGCCATGTGCTGCGCACGCCAACAGCAGTGATCGCCGGGCTTGGGCTTTCACGTCCGATCGAAGTGAAATTCGAACAGATGCAGCATACCGGAAGCTTTAAGCCCCGCGGNGCGTTCAACACTCTGTTGACAAAAACCCCGGGACCGGCAGGGCTTGTAGCCGCCTCTGGTGGAAATCATGGCGCAGCGGTGGCCTATGCCGCGCAGCAGCTTGGGCATCCAGCCCGTATTTATGTGCCAGAAATTGCCGGGCCCTCAAAAATTGCTTTGATCCGCGATCTTGGCGCAGATTTGCAGGTTGTTCCCGGTGCCTATGCAAATGCCTTTGAGCAAGCCTTGGCATGGGAGGCGAAAACCGGCGCAGAGCAGGTTCATGCCTATGACACAGTGGCAACGGTTGCCGGTCAGGGGTCATTGGCCTTGGAGTGGGAAGATCAGGGATTGGCCGCCGACACGATTCTTGTGGCTGCGGGCGGCGGCGGGTTAATCGCAGGTGTTGCCGCTTGGCTAAACGGCCGGCGAAAAGTGGTCTCTGTCGAACCTAAAACCTGCAGTGCTTTGAACTCTGCGCTCAAAAACGGCGCGCCCGTCGATGTGGACATTTCAGGTGTTGCCTCCAATGCCCTCGGGGCCAAGAGCATTGGGCAGATTTGCTTTGATGTAGCGAAAGAAACCGCCATGCAATCGGTTCTGGTCGAAGATCAAGCAATCACTGAGGCGCAAAGATTGCTGTGGAAAGCGCATCGCCAACTGGTGGAACCGGCTGGCGCGACAGCATTAGCGGCCTTGACCAGCGGCGCATATACACCTGAAAAAGATGAAAAAATTGCGGTATTGGTCTGCGGTGCAAATATAGCGCCCGACCCTTTTCAATAGGCAATGCCCAACGCCAGTCGAACTTCCGATACCTCAATAGACTTTTGGAACATATAAATCATCAGGCAAAAAGCGGCGTTCATAATCAGGATTAAAGACCCGCTCGGGCAGCGTGACCTTGTCCGAAGGCACTTCATGATAGGGAATTTTGCTCAGCACATGTTCGATACAGTTTAGCCTTTCACGGCGCTTGTCATTGCCTTCCACAATATACCAAGGCGCCTCATCTATGTTTGTACGGGCAAACATTTCTTCTTTGGCTTTGGTGTATTGTTCCCACCGTACCCGGCTTTCAAGATCCATGGGCGAAAGCTTCCATTGTTTCATCGGATCATGAATGCGGGTCAAAAACCGAAGCTGCTGTTCTTCGTCAGAAATGGAAAACCAGTATTTCAACACGATAATCCCTGATCGAACAAGCATACGTTCAAATTCTGGAACGTCGCGAAAAAACTGTTCAACCTGATCGTCGGTCGCAAACTCCATTACCCGTTCAACGCCTGCGCGGTTATACCATGAACGGTCAAACAGAACGATTTCACCGCCAGCTGGCAAATGCGGCACATAGCGTTGAAAATACCATTGCGTTTGCTCGCGCTCTGAGGGTTTGGGCAAAGCCACAACACGGGCCACACGCGGGTTTAGGCGTTGCACAATCCGCTTGATCACCCCGCCTTTGCCGGCACTATCGCGGCCCTCGCAGATGATAAGCACCTTTGAGCCGGTGGTTTCAACCCAGTCTTGCAGTTTGATCAATTCGATTTGCAACCGCAGAAGGTTTTCATAATAAGTTCTACGGCCGAGATCACTTGGCTGTTTTTCTTTGTAGACTTTGCGAAGTTCATCGCTCAGCATCGGCTCGCTGAACTCGTTTTCAAAAAGGTCATCAAGCGTTTCTTCCATCTCAGCGCTAAGCCAGCTCTCTGAAGTAGGGGACTCTTTGACCATTTATTTATCCTTTTAATTGCATAGGCTATGTCTATAAATCACTCTGTTGTGACAGTTTTGCGTCGCAGGCATCCCATTACAAGCCGCCGTTCCAAAGAGCAAAATTTTAATGATCCAAAGACCATATCACCGCACAGATCAGGATGCAAACCGGTTGGCAATTGGCTGCCCTATTGGGGCTTTGAGCAAAATAGAGCCGCGTATAATCTAGAACATTAACGTGCATGGACGGTCTTTTTTATCGACAGTCTTTGAACTTCGACTTACGGTTTTGAACACCGCACAGGAGGGTGAGATGAAAATCACGCAGATCGGCGCATGGCAAGTAGATCTTCCATTAAAGGAAGGCCGTTACAATTGGTCCAATGGCAATTCCGTTTCGGTTTTTGACAGCACCGTGGTTGAGATAAAAACCGATGCTGGGCTGTGCGGCTATGCCGAATGCTGCCCGCTGGGATCGGCCTATTTGCCATCCTTTGCCCGCGGGGTTCGGGCCGGTCTTGCCGAGCTTGCGCCGCATCTTATCGGCTGTGATCCCACAAATATTCAGCTGATCAATCAGGTGATGGATGATGCCTTGCGCGGCCATCCTTATGCAAAGGCCCCGATAGATATTGCCTGCTGGGATATATTGGGCAAGCATTCGCGTCTTCCGGTTTACACCCTTCTTGGCGGCGCAATGCAGGATGATATTGCGCTATACCGTGCAATTTCACAGGAAAGCCCTTCGCAGATGGCGGAAAAAATTTCTGGCTATAGCGCTGAGGGTTACACAAAATTTCAGCTCAAAGTGGGCGGGGATGCAACAGAGGATATCGAGCGTATCCATGCAACCCGCGCAATATTAAAGCCAAGCGATATATTGGTTGCAGATGCCAACACAGGTTGGAGCAAGCATGACGCGGCACGGGTGGTGAACGCCGTGGCTGATCTAGATGTTTACATCGAACAGCCCTGCCCGAGCTATGAAGAAAGCCTGTCGGTTCGCCGGCGTACCACATTGCCGTTTGTTTTGGATGAGGTGATCGACGGAACAGCCTCGCTGGTGCGCGGGATATCCGAGGACGCAATGGATGTGATCAACCTCAAAATTTCCAAAGTTGGCGGTTTGAGCCGTGCAAAGCTAATGCGCGATCTTTGCGTCGAAGCCGGCATCCCCATGACCATAGAAGACACATGGGGCGGCGATATAACCACCGCTGCAATTGCCCATTTAGCACGCTCGACACCGCAGAAGTTTTGCTTTTCAGCAACCGACTTTAACAGTTACGGAACGGTTTCAATTGCGGCAGGTGCGCCGCAGCGCGTGAACGGAAAAATGACCGCCAGCGATGCCCCGGGGCTTGGGATCGAGCCCAATTTTGCCGTACTCGGCAAACCCGTCCTAGCCGTAAGTTAAAGGCAGCCCATGCGCAGTAAAACCTCAATCGAAGTGATCTCGGCCCA
>PBSX01000039.1 GCA_002726375.1 Marinovum sp. | reverse complement strand
GGAATTGCATGATTTTTGAAACACGGGTTTTCTCCAAATTATATAAGCTAGAAAAGCCAATCCAACGGGCCAGAAAAAGATGAAGCCTAACACCATTACCGCGATCCAGGCTCCTTTTCCTTTACGGTCCAGCCAGTTCTCAGCACGCCCAAACCAAGTTTGGCCCTTGGGCAGCTGTTCTTGCTGTACCCGTTTCGACCATTGTATCGGCAAGACCTGCGGCTCTTAATGCTGTTTTGACACGTTTTAAGCTTTTGCTCATCTTGTCACCATTGACCATTTGCGCGGCAGCGCGCAATCATCAATATATGAATTTTTCAAGTCGCATCCAGCATATTCCCTTTTCCTTTGATCCCGCACAGGGCCGCGAGGTCTGTGATGGCTTCGCGGANGCGTCAATTGAAATCCAGCANCTGCTGCACGGCGCNGGCGGNTCTAGCCCNTATCTTAAGTCTCTTATNGAGAAAGAGGCTGTTTGGCTAAAAGCGGCCTTTGATCACCCTGAGACCTGTTTACCGCAAGAGTTTNAAAGAGTGTCAAACGTNGCGAACGATGCGTTGGCCNAAGCGCTTCGTCAAGCCAAGCGTCGGGTNGCTTTATGGACCGCTCTTTGTGATTTGGCGGGGATTTGGCCGCTGGAAACTGTCACCCATTGGTTGACAGAATTTGCCGATCTTTCGGTATCGNTCGCTTTAAGGAGTGCCTTGGANAAGCAGCTTGAAAGGGCGAAATTACCAGCATCTAAGGAAATATCNGACCCAGATCANTTGGGNATGTTTGTTCTTGCTATGGGCAAAATGGGTGCTCATGAACTCAATTACTCATCTGATATTGATTTGATCTGCTTGTTTGATGATGGACGATTCGATCCNGANNATTTTTTCCAAGCTCGTAGTGCCTTTATCAGCGCCACGAAAAANATGACCGCTCTGCTCAGTGATTTGACAGAAGACGGCTATGTGTTTCGGACGGACTTACGACTTAGGCCAAATCCGTCAGTNACNCCAGTCTGTATGGGNGTGGAAGCAGCAGAGCGTTATTATGAAAGCCTTGGNCGAACTTGGGAACGCGCAGCGTTTATTAAAGCGCGTGTTGCAGCTGGTGATTTCAAAGTTGGCGCTAAATTTCTGGATAACATGGTACCATTTGTCTGGCGCAAACACTTGGATTTTGCAGCGATTGAAGATGCGCACAACATGCAGTTGCAAATTCGGGATCATAAAAGGGTAGGCGGGGCAATAACCCTTAAAGGCCATAACATGAAGCTGGGCCGAGGCGGGATCAGGGAAATTGAGTTTTTTACCCAAACACGACAACTAATAGCAGGTGGAAGAGATACCGATTTAAGAGTTTTGGGCACCCAGCAAGGGCTTGCTGCTTTGGCACAAAAAGGCTGGATTGAACANGCTACAGCTGATGTTNTAACGGATCATTATCGTGCGCATCGGCTCATTGAGCATCGTCTTCAAATGATTAATGATGCACAAACTCATAGTCTACCCANNTCAAAAGAAGGTTTTGACNGGTTGGCCGCGCTCATGGGAAGCAATAGCGATNATCTGCAAAAAGACATCATGAAACGGCTCAGTGANGTACATGAGCTTACCGANGGTTTTTTTGCNGGGCCTATGACAGATGCTGCACCTGAAAAAGAAGACGGTTTTGAGGAGGTTACGCGATCTTGGCCATCCTATCCGGCGCTTCGATCAAAACGTGCCATAACAATTTTTGACCGCTTGCGACCTGAAATNATTCGNCGGCTAAGAGNGACAGAAAACCCGCAGGAAGCGCTTTTGGCATTTGATGGNTTCTTGTCTGGCCTGCCAGCCGGCGTACAATTGTTTGCACTTTTTGAGGCNAACCCNCAACTAATCGACTTGTTGATCGATATTGTTGGAACATCGAAAGATCTTGCTCACTATTTAGCGCGCAATGCGCAGGTTTTTGATGCAGTGATTGGGGGATCATTTTGGAGCGATTGGCTCGGTGTTGAAGCTCTATGCCAAAATCTTTGTAAGGAATTAAATGCCTTAGGNGACTATGANCGCAAGCTCGANGCAGCGCGGCGNTGGGGCAAAGANTGGCATTTNCGNATTGGGGTTCATCTTTTGCGCGGTATTTGCAATGCCGAACAGGCCGCAACGCAATATACCGAATTGGCTCAGTCAATGGTGCAGGGGCTCTGGCCGGAAGTGATTGATCAATTTTCCAAAAAATATGGAGGCCCCCCAGGTCGCGGCGCTGTAGTCTTAGCAATGGGCTCGCTTGGCGCCGAGGCGCTGCATGCTTCGTCAGACCTTGATCTAATTGTCATTTATGACGCTGATGGGGTGGAAATGTCCGATGGAAAACGGGCGCTGAATGCCCGAAGTTACTATGCGAGATTGACGCAGGCGTTGGTGACGGCGATGACGGCGCCGATGGCTGAGGGGCGTTTGTATGAGGTCGATATGCGGCTTCGTCCTTCTGGCAACCAAGGCCCGGTCGCCACCTCTTGGCAGGCCTTTCAAAGCTATCAAAATGGTGAAGCCTGGATATGGGAGCATTTGGCATTAACCCGGGCGCGCGTGATTGCTGGGCCTGCGGGTTTGGCAGCGGATGTTGAAAGCTTTCGCTGTGCTTTGATGGGGCGGCGCGATGCCGACAAAATGCTTGGGGCAGTGTCCAAAATGCGTAGCCGGATTGCTCAGGTGCGCGGCGCAGCGCAGCTGTGGGACTTAAAGGCCGGTTCTGGGCGGCTGCAAGATATTGAAATGATAGCCCAACTGGGCCATTTAGCGGCTGGCGGCGGCCATCGGGACGTCGGCGCAGGGCTAAGCGCCTGCGTCGAAACTGGGCTTTTGGATGACGCAGGCAGACAAGACCTTGATCGCGCTTATAGGCTTTTGTTTCCCTTAAGGGTGGCGCTCAAGCTTTTGTCGCGCGATGCGATGGGGCGCGATCAATTAGGAATACGGGCACAAAAGGTTTTGCTCAGACTGACAGGCAAAGAAACCATGGATGAATTGGACGCAGCGATCGAAGCCCTGACCACGGCCGCTGCTGCCACAATTGATAAAATGCTGCCCAAACCAGAGGAAGATGCAGATGAAAGGTGACACAAACGACCCTAAGGCACTGATAAGAGAGGCTTATAATATCGAAGCTATCAGTGCCGATGAGTGCCGCTCAATCTTTTTGGACTGGGCTTTGGGGGTGCCAGCCGAGGCCGATACCCAAAGTGTGATCCGCACGCTTTTGCTGCAATATGAAGCCGGCGCGCCAAATCATCCCATGACTGAAACCCTGCGCGAGGGCCTGTTAACCGCCTGCGCTCCGAAGCGCCGCGGTGGATGGCGAGCCCGCAATGGAAGAGTAAAAAATTGAACCATGCCCTATGCGGGAGAATTTTTTAATCTATACTTAACGGGCTTTTGGGCGGGACATTCCAAAAGATGGAGGAGGAGGGTCTTCTGGCATTCTGCCAGCGGACAGTCGCATTAGAAAAGCATTCTAATGGCCTGTTTCTTCATGGAGCAAAAGAGTATGTATATCTACTGGATATTGCTGTTTGCAGCAATTCTAAGCGAAGTCATTGCCACCACATGTATGAAGCTTTCTGTCGGTTTTACCCGATGGCTGCCGTCAACGATGATGTATGTATTTTATAGTGCATCGGGTATTTTCATCACCTTTGCAATCAAGCGGATCGAGCTGTCCATTGCCTATGCAATCTGGGCCGGTTTGGGCGTGGTTCTGACCACATTTATCGGCATAATGCTGTTCAAAGAAACCGTCACAACAGTCAAAATGATATCAACTATGATGATTATTTGTGGTGTTCTTGGGCTGTATTTATCGCAGCCAACCCAAGCCTAAACGGCGCTCTTGGGGGCAAATTGGCCTATCTGTTTCGCGTCGGTATGACGTCAGTATCACGCAGGTGGCAATTTTGCCCTCAAGAGGCAGCATTTTAGCGCAAAATCGCGCTTAAAGCGCGGCGGCCGTGCGCGCTAAATCTGTGATGGCCTCCCAATCGCCCACATCGATAAGCGCTTGTGGGGCGACCCAGCTGCCGCCGACGCAAAGCGTATTGCTGAGCCCCAAATAGCTTGGCGCATTGGTGGGTGTAACACCGCCGGTGGGGCAAAAACGCACTTGGGGCAGGGGCGCTCCGATGGCTTTTAAGGCCGGAGCGCCGCCATTGGCTTCGGCGGGAAAGAATTTTTGCACCCGATAGCCACGTTCCAGCAGGCGCATAACTTCGGTAGAGGTGGCCGCCCCGGGCAGCAAAGGCAGCTCGGCTGCTTCACAGGCCTCCAACAACATATCTGTCGCCCCGGGCGAGACGCCAAATTGTGCGCCGGCCGCTATTGCATCGGTTACATCCTTGGGGCTGAGCAATGTGCCTGCGCCCACCACGCCGCCCTCCACTTTTGCCATTTCGGCAATCACCTCAAGCGCTGCAGGGGTGCGNAGGGTGACCTCAAGAGCGGGCAGGCCTCCGGCGACAAGCGCCTTGGCCAGTGGCTGCGCAATNGCGGGNTCTTTCACCACCAATACTGGGATCACCGGCGCAAGGGCGCATATTTTTTCGGCTTCTGTGCTGGCACTCTCAGGTGTCATATCTTTGTCCTCTTAATCCCTTAAACCACAACGGCGGCGCCCTCAGAGGCGTTGCCGACGTTTTGGCGAAACATTTCAAACAGCTCGCGGCCGACGCCGTGCTTATTATCGGATAAATCCATTGTGACCGGCTGGCGGTCGGTAAAGCCTTCGCTTAGAATCTCAATTTGTCCGGTGATGGCATCAAGCCGCATAATGTCGCCGTCCTGCAGTTTTGCGATCGGTCCGCCGGCGGCGGCCTCGGGGCTAATGTGGATGGCGGCAGGCACTTTGCCCGATGCGCCCGACATCCGCCCGTCGGTCACCAGCGCAATGCGCAGCCCGCGATCCTGCAGCACCGCCAATGTGGGGGTCAGCCCGTGCAACTCTGGCATCCCATTGGACTTTGGTCCCTGAAAGCGGACAACCACGATCGTATCTGTGGTTATCTCATTGTTCTTAAATGCGTCTTTAACCGCTTCCTGAGTGTGAAATACACGCACTGGGGCTTCGATTACATGGCGCTCAAGCGCAACAGCCGAGGTTTTGATCATCCCCTGTCCCAGATTTCCACTGAGCTGTTTCAACCCGCCGCTGGATTGAAACGGATCACGCGCAGGGCGCAGGATTTTTTCATTTTGGCTTTGGGTCGTTGCAGGATGAAATTCAACTCCGGCAGGGGTCAGTTTTGGCTCGTTTTGGTACATATCAAGCCCATCACCAACCACAGTTTTAACGTCTTGATGCAGCAATCCATCTGCCAGCAACTCACCGATCATATAGCTCAAACCGCCGGCCGCATGAAAATGGTTCACATCAGCCAGCCCATTGGGATAGACTTTGGCCATCAGTGGCGTCACTGATGAAATATCATCAAAATCCTCTAGCGTAAGTTCAATGCCAGCCGCGCGTGCCATGGCCGGCAGGTGCAGCACCAAATTGGTTGACCCACCGGTGGCCATCAGACCAACAATACCGTTCACAAAGGCCCGTGCGTCCAAAATATCGCACAGTGGACGATATTGATTTCCAAGGGCCGTGATTTGCATCATTTGCCGGGTGCCATATTCGGTCAGCGCATCGCGCAGCGGGGTGTTCGGATTGACAAAAGAAGACCCCGGCAGGTGGAGCCCCATAAATTCCATCAGCATCTGGTTCGAATTGGCCGTGCCGTAAAAGGTACAGGTGCCCGGTCCGTGATAACTGGCCATTTCGGCGCGCATCAATTCGGCGCGGTCGGCTTCGCCCGTGGCAAATTTCTGACGCACCTTGGCCTTTTCGTCATTCGGCAAGCCAGACAGCATCGGTCCGGCCGGTAAAAATATTCCCGGCAGATAGCCAAAGGTGGCCGCCGCGATCACCAGCCCGGGCACAATTTTATCGCAGACCCCAAGATAGATCACCCCGTCAAACGTATTGTGCGACAGTGCCACACCAGTGGCCAGCGCAATCACATCGCGTGAAAACAGCGACAGCTCCATGCCGCCCTGACCTTGGGTCACCCCATCACACATGGCGGGCACGCCTCCGGCGACCTGTGCTGTGCCGCCAGATTTGCGTGCTGTTTCACGGATCAGATCGGGAAAAGTTTCAAACGGCTGATGCGCGGACAGCATATCATTATACGCGCTGACAATGCCCAAATTTGGCCCGCGCCCCTCAGCCAGTGCGGATTTGTCATCGCTCATCGCAGCATAGGCATGGGCCTGATTACCGCAGGTCAAATGCGCGCGCCGAGGCCCCGCATCGGCTGCAGCACGCATGCGCTCTAGATACTGGTTGCGGCGGTTTTGTGATCGGGTTTCGATGCGTTCAGTTACCCGCGCTATGGTAGGATGCATGGCCAAGGTCCTTAATCTGTGATTGTTGCAAACACAACATGTTAGCGCTAACGAATTTTGAGTTACACCACCCAGCATTACTGTGCAAGAGTTTCTCGTCAGGTGCAATTGAGGCTTTAGAATTTTGTGCAAACTGCGTAAGAGGGGGCATGATAAATTCCGAACGCCCCCGTATCCGATTGCGCCCCAATGCCATGGTCCAAAAATTTCGCCATGGGTTTCCTTGGGTCTATGATAATGAGTTGGTGATGGACCGGCGCAGCCGGAAAATTGCCCCCGGCAGCTTTGCGGTTCTGGAGAGCGCAGAGCGCCAGCCACTGGCGCTGGTCACGGTCAATCCGGCCTCGAAAATCGTCGCCCGGGTGCTGGCGCGTGATCCTGAGGTGCAAATAGATCAAGCCTGGATCACCGCCCAATTGCAAACAGCGCTTGCGCTTCGCGAGCGGCTATATGACGCGCCGTTTTATCGCTTGGTGCATGCAGAAGCTGACGGGTTTCCGGGGGTTATTATTGATCGGTTTGGGGATACGGCCGTCATTCAGCCGAATGCGGTCTGGGCCGAGAACTGTATTGAGATGCTGTGCGCCGCGCTGGTGGCGGTCACCGGGGTGAACTGCGTGTTGAAAAACGCGGCTGGACGCGCGCGCAGCCTTGAAGGGCTTGATGGGGAAAATGCGGTGTTATTTGGGGCTGCGCCAGAAACGCCAGTTCCGGTCGCGATGAGTGGTGCGGTCTATATGGCCGATCTTCAGGCGGGACAGAAAACCGGACTGTTCTATGACCAGCGGCCCAACCAAGCGTTTGCTGCCAAATTGGCCAAGGGCGCGCGGGTGCTGGATGTATTTAGCCATGTAGGCGGCTTTGCATTGGCTGCTTTGGCAGGCGGCGCAAGCGCGGCGCTGGCAGTGGACAGCTCTGCCGCAGCGCTTGAATTGGCGCAGCAGGGCGCAGAAGCGGGCGGCGTGACCGCGCGCTTTGACACCAGAAAAGGCGATGCTTTTGAGGTGCTTGGCGCGCTGGCTGAAAGTGGTGCGCGGTTTGATCTGGTGATCTGTGACCCGCCTGCATTTGCCGCCTCAAAGCCGGCGCTTGAAGCCGGTTTGAGAGCTTACGAAAAGCTGGCACGGCTGGCAGCGCCCTTGGTGGACGAGGGCGGCTATCTTGGGCTTTGTTCGTGCTCGCATGCGGCCGATTTGACGCGCTTTCGCGCCGCTTCGATCCGCGGCATTGGCCGCGCAGGCCGCGCCAGTGCCTTAATCCATACGGGCTTTGCCGGCCCCGATCACCCGGTGCACCCGCAATTGGCGGAAAGCCATTATCTAAAAGCGCTGTTTTTCCGCCTATGAAGCTTTTGCTTGATACCTGCGTGCTTTATCCCACGGTGATGCGCGAGATGCTGCTGGGCGCGGCAGCTGCGATGGGCTGGCAGCCGCTTTGGTCGGCGCGCATTTTTGACGAATGGGTGCATGCAGCCGGTAAGCTGGGCCCCGAGGGTCCAATTTTTGCGCGTGGGGAAGTTGCGCTGTTGCGCGCCAAATGGCCAGAGGCAGAGATCTGCTGGCCGCCCTCTTTAGAGGCCCGCCTTTGGCTACCCGATCCGGCGGATTGCCATGTGCTGGCGGCAGCGATTGCAGGATCAGCGGATCAGATTATAACTCTGAATGCCAAAGATTTTCCCAAACATATCCTGCGTGAAGAGGGGCTTGATCGCTGTGATCCCGATGCGCTTTTGCTGCAGGCATTCGAGGCTGCGCCTGATGCGATAACTCCGGTTTCCCATGCGATAAAAGCGCGTGCTGAAAGCCTGTCGGGGGCGGCTTGGCAAACCCGCGCTTTGTACAAAAAAGCCTGCTTGCCCAAATTGGCGAAAGCCTTGGCGGCTGTTGAAGGCTCGTAGCAGTGCTTCAGTTCCCGAGGTCAGACGGACAAAGCTGCCTTCGGCGAGAGTATTTTGGCAAAGAAAAAATCAGCCCAGCTGCAAACGCAGGCGGCGCAGAATGGTAAAGCGCGCCGCAGGCTTTTTTTTGTGCTGGCGCGCCGACGCTTTAGCCGCGCAGAATGCTGCGGCCGGCGTATTCGGCACTATCGTCGAGCTGTTCTTCGATGCGAATGAGCTGATTGTATTTTGCCAGCCGGTCCGAACGTGCCAGTGAGCCAGTTTTAATCTGACCGCAATTGGTGGCCACCGCCAGATCGGCAATTGTGGTGTCTTCGGTTTCGCCAGAGCGGTGCGACATCACGTTGGTAAAACGGGCGCGATGCGCCATATCCACAGCCTTTAGGGTTTCAGACAGAGTCCCGATCTGATTAACTTTGACCAGCATTGAATTGGCGCAGCCTTCGGCAATGCCGCGGGCCAGTCGCTCGGGGTTGGTGACAAAAAGATCATCCCCAACCAGTTGTACTTTATTGCCAAGCTCGCGGGTGAGCATGCCCCAGCCCTCCCAGTCATCCTCGGCCATGCCGTCTTCGATGGACAGAATGGGATAATCGCGGCTGAGGTCGGCCAGATAGGCCACGTTCTGTTCAGAGCTGAGCGAAATGCCTTCGCCGCTAAGCTCATATGCACCATTTCGGTAATATTCGGTGGCGGCGCAATCAAGCGCCAGATAGATATCCTGACCCGGTGTGTAGCCTGCCTTTTCAATGGATTTAAGAATGAAATCGAGTGCATCGCGCGTAGAGCTAAGGTTGGGCGCAAAACCGCCCTCATCGCCAATACCAGTTGAAAGACCGGCCTCGGACAGCTGTTTTTTCAACGTATGAAACACTTCTGAGCCCATGCGCACTGCGTCCCGGATGTTTTCCGCCGCCACCGGCATGATCATAAATTCCTGAATATCTATTGGGTTGTCAGCATGTTCGCCGCCATTGATGATATTCATCATCGGCACAGGCAGGATGCGCGCTGCGGTGCCGCCCACGTAACGGTAAAGCGGCATGGCGCTTGCGTCTGCGGCAGCTTTTGCCGCCGCCAAAGACACACCAAGGATCGCGTTTGCCCCGAGCCGAGATTTGTTTGGTGTTCCATCCAATGCAATCATCGCCGCATCAATGGCCTGTTGTTCGCTGGCATCAAAGCCCACCAGCGTTTCGGCAATTTCACCGTTGACGGCGGCCACTGCGGATAGCACACCTTTGCCCATATAGCGGGTTTTATCCCCGTCGCGCTTTTCCACCGCCTCATGCGCGCCGGTCGATGCACCCGAGGGCACAGCTGCGCTGCCCATAGTGCCATCTTCGAGCGTGACGTCCACTTCCACTGTTGGGTTGCCGCGGCTATCGAGAATTTCTCGTGCGAAAATATCGTCTATAATGCTCATGTTGGGTCCTTTAATACAGCGGCCGTTGAAGTGGTAGTTTGGCGCTTCATAAGCAATCACTGCGCAAATGGCCAGAGCTTTCCGCAGTGCAGCGATAGCGGTAACTGGGATGGGGTGACGTCACTTTAGGTGGTTTGAGCGGGCGGTTCGCGGCGCAGGTTTTCGCGCCAAAAGGTATAGAGCCCAGAGCCGATGATAATTGCGGCCCCAAAAAGCGTTTGCCAGTCTGGATATTCATTTAGTACCGTCACAGCAATCAGCAGCGCAAAGAGCAAACGCGAGTATCGAAACGGGGCAATGACGGCTACATCACCCACGCGGGTGGCCAATACAATAAAGAAATACGCAATGCCCCCGTTGAGTACGCAGGCGATTAAAAGTGGCCAGTGAGCGGGTTCTGGCCAGATCAATGGATCAAAGAACGGCAGCGCAATTCCACCGGCGATGATACTGGCGAAAAATGCATAGGCGGTTACGGTGGAAGAGGAAAGCTCGGCTGGGATCAACCTTGATGATAAATCGCGGCAGGCGAGGAAAAGCACCCCGATGAGGGCTAGGATAGATCCGGGATGAAACCCGTCCATGCCGGGTCGCACCACGATCAGCACACCGATAAAGCCAATGATAATCGCGCTCCAACGTCGCCAGCCGACCTGCTCTTTGAGAAATAATGCAGCACCCATTGTGACCAAAATCGGTGCCGCCTGTAAGATCGAAGTGACCGTGGTAAGCGGGATTAAGGCCAGAGCCGGCAGGAAGAACAGCGGGGCGAAGATATCTGCAACAAAGCGGATGGCGAAGGGCTTGTTGCGCATATGTGAACTAAACATCGGTTTGCGGCGGGCAAGTGCCACAGCAAAAAATAGCAAAAATCCCCCAAGCCCAATAAGGATTAACAGCTCTGAAACTGGGAGATCACGGGCAAGAATTTTCAAAAGTGCATCTTCAACCGCGAAACCGGCCATCGCAATAAGCATGAAAATGATGCCGCGTAAGTTGTCCATAATTATCTCATCTCGGTTGAAATATAATTCTGCCGGCCTTAAAAATAGGCCGTGAAGCGCTTTGATTTGCGCCAATATATGCAGCGCAAGGGAGAGGTTGCGCGCTGGCTCCTAAGCCAGCGCACTGCGGTCTAAATCGGGTATTCGGCGAATTTTGTGCCGACGGCTTCAATCACTTGATCCATTGCGCCGACCGTTTCAGCAATTTTCAAAATTGTCGGGCAATCGGCAAAGGGTGCGCCGCCGCAAGCATCGCGTAAAATACCAAAGCCGCCACAGTCCTGAACTGAGCGAACGCAGGTATATAAAAAGATATCCGCATAAGAACACGCATCGCCGGTCAAAAATGGACCTGCATTATGAGCCGTCAGATGTCGCTCTAAAACCCCGAGCCGGTTTTTATGCAATGTTGTTAGGTTGGCAATGCCAGTTTCTTTGCCTCCCTCGGCCAAAGTGTCAGTGAGACGCAGATTGCGCCAGAACGCATCGCTATGGCCGGTGATGATGTCGTGAAATGGCGACAGGACAAAAGAATAGTAATCCTGCGCCCAGCCCCAGTACATCGCCACCCGCGCGGCCTCTTCGGGGCTTTTGGGCGTCAGGGGCCCGGGATATTTAGTTACCAGATATTGAACGATTGCCATCGAATCGTTCAATTCTAGCCCGTTGGAATGATCTTTCATCCAAGGGATCGTGCCAAAGGGCGCATCTGTGTCCTTGTTAAAGTCGGCGGTTTTGGGCGCCGGGTAATTTGCCTTAATATCGTGCATGGCGCAGATAATGTTAATTTGTTCTCCGCGGCCAATCACAGGCAGATAGGCGATATCAATCTCAGTCATTTTAACTCCTTACACTATTAACAGAACGGCTAGATTACAGCCTGATTAAAGTCTTTTAAGTCTGACGTTTCAACTGCGAAAGTCGTCTAGGTCTTGGATTTGATTGGCACGCCGTAAAGTTCAAGCTTATGGCCTTTTAACTGATAGCCCAGCTTTGCAGCAATTTTTTCTTGCAAAGCTTCTATATCGGGATCAACAAATTCGATCACTTCACCGCTGTTGAGATCAATTAAATGGTCATGGTGATCGCGTTCGGCATCTTCGTAGCGCGCGCGCCCATCTCCGAACTCGACACGTTCAAGGATACCGGCTTCTTCAAAAAGTTTAACCGTGCGGTACACTGTTGCGATTGAAATTGCCGAATCCAGCGCTGAGGCGCGGGCGTAAAGCTCTTCCACATCGGGGTGATCATCAGCGTCTTCAAGTACGCCAGCTATGATCCGCCTCTGGCCAGTCATACGCAAACCTTTGGTTTCGCAACGTTCAATTATGGTTTCCGGCATTGGCTGTCCTTAAGCGCATTTGCAGAGCATCACTTAAATTAATTCCTCTGCGGTGCAAAGGGCTGAATTCGCCGCAGTGCAGAAAAATCATTGACTTTTTAGTGTAAAACCTTCACTGCGCTATCTAAGCGTTAATTCCTGCCGCGTGAGCAGTCAACAGGCCGGTGGGCAAGACCCGCCTTAAAATGAGCCGCATATGAGTTATCGCAGCGTTCCCAAAATCACGCGTGGGCACACACGCATGGCACTTGATCGGGTATTTGACCTGCTCAGGCGACGTCATGTGCCCAAGCGACCTGACTGCCTATGTTGGTAGGCGGGCAAATGAATGTGCGTCAAGCTTATGGCATTGACGGCGAAAGGACGACATTGAATTTATTCCAAGAAATGGGCTTGCCCGAAAAACTTGTGGCGCGTGTAGCTGCATTGGGAATTACCGAACCCACACCCATTCAGACCCATGCCATTCCACCGGTTCTAGACGGCAAAGATGTGATGGGTCTGGCACAAACCGGAACTGGTAAAACTGCCGCATTTGGTCTGCCATTGGTGAGCAAATTACTTGCTACCGGCAAAAAGCCTGCGCCCAAAACCGTGCGCGGTTTGATATTGGCGCCAACCCGCGAGTTGGCCAAACAAATCAGCGACAATCTAAGTAATTTTGTGGAAAATACACCGCTAAAAATAGGCTTGGTTGTAGGTGGAGCATCCATCAACCCGCAAATAAAACGACTTGCGCGGGGCACGGACATACTGGTGGCAACACCAGGGCGGCTGATTGATCTGCTTGATCGCCGCGCGCTCACGCTGGATGCCACTACTTTTTTGGTGCTGGATGAGGCGGATCAAATGCTTGATCTGGGCTTTATCCATAGTTTGCGTAAGATCGCTTCCTTGCTGCCACCAGAGCGGCAAACCATGTTGTTTTCTGCCACCATGCCAAAGCAAATGAGCGAGCTATCAGCCAGTTATTTGCAAAATCCGGTACGGGTCGAAGTCTCCCCGCCGGGCAAAGCTGCGGATAAAATAACCCAGTCTATCCATTTCGTTGCAAAATCGGAAAAACCGGCTTTGCTTATTGAATTGATCGACAAACACCGTGATCAATTGGCCTTGGTCTTTTCACGCACCAAACACGGGGCTGAAAAGCTAAAAAAGACTTTGGAAAAAGCCGGGTTTGCGGCAGACTCCGTACATGGCAATAAATCACAAGGCCAGCGGGATCGTGCCTTGCGATCTTTCAAGTCTGGGCAGACAAAGATTTTGGTTGCAACAGATGTTGCCGCACGCGGTTTGGATATTCCAGATGTGCGATTTGTATATAATTTTGACCTGCCAAATGTGCCGGAAAATTATGTCCACCGCATTGGCCGCACGGCGCGGGCCGGCGCGTCTGGCGCTGCGGTGGCCTTTTGCGCACCGGAAGAGATCGGTGAATTAAAAGCGATCCATAAAACCATGGGAATTTCCATCCCTGTGGCCTCAGGTCGTCCTTGGGAAGACATGGACAGCGGCGGTCAGGGCAAGCCAAAACGCAAATCGCGCGGGGCGGGAACACGTAGGCCAAATCGGTCAAAAGAACATGCAGGCAGCGGCGGACAAGGCCCCACTGGCGCCCAAAAAGCCCGGCATCGGCGCAAGGCAAAAGCCGCACGTTCGGCAGCCTAAAGGCCAAGTTTTGCGGCGGTGCACATCTTGGGCGCCGCCGACAATAAAAGCAGATTTATTTACATCAGGTCTGGTTCGCGGCCAAGCCGGTTGGCCAATCTGGATACCGTAAGTCCCTGAACAATAATGGAAAAAATCACAACCACATAGGTGGCTGTAAGGATCAAGGGCTTCCACTCACTGTCCGGCAGCGAAAGCGCCAGTGCTACCGATATACCGCCCTTAAGCCCGCCCCATGTCATAATTGGAATGATGCCGCGGGAAAATTGGCGAAACGGGCGAAGCGCCAAAACCGGTAGCGCAACCGCAGCCAGTCGGGCTACCAGCGCCAAGGCAATGGCAAAGCTTGCGGTCAGTAAAATCGAGCCATCAAAGGCAATGGCAAAAACCTCAAAGCCGATCATTAAAAACAAAACCGCATTTAAGATTTCGTCAATCAGGCTCCAAAAGGCATCAACATAGTGGCGGGTTTCTGCGCTCATCCCATGCTTGCTGCCGATATCGCCGATCAGCAACCCGGCACAAACCGCCATGATCGGCGCCGAGACATGAAGCCAGACCGACAATTGATAGCCGCCAAATGCCAGAGCGAGGGTTAGCAACACCTCTAGCGCATAATCGTCAATTTGGCGCATCACCCGAAATACGGCCCATCCCAATACCAGACCGAGTATGGCGCCGCCGAAGGCCTCTTGGATAAACAAACGCATCGCTGCAGAAAGCCCNCTGCCATGATGATCGNCAGTTGGAAAGGCAAGTCCGACAAGCACCAGGAATACAACATATCCAACGCCATCGTTAAACAATGACTCGCCTGCGATTTTGGTTTCCAGTGATTTTTTTAGATTAGCTTCACGCAAAACGCCCAAAACTGCCACTGGATCCGTTGGGGAAATTAAGGCCCCAAAGACCAATGCAATCATTATGGGAATGCCGGTCATCCATGCAATTCCAAGCCCGAAAATAAGCGTTGATACTCCAACCCCTATTGTGGCCATAAGAAGGACCAAGCTCCACTCGTTACGCAGGTCCGATAATTTGACATGCAGCGCGCCGGCAAACAGCAAAAGCCCCAGCATGCCTTCGAGCAGAGCCTTTGAGAAGTCAATTTCCGAAATGGTTGTGCGGATNCTTTCCGCAATCCCAAGATCCGGNAGCAGTATGTCTACCCCCATGGTGCCCAAGGATGCCAGAAGTGAAACAACTAANATACCGATCGCACTTGGCAGCTTGAAAATCAGATAGTTAATNGCCCCGAATGTGGCGGCGAAAACAAGTAAAAGGGATGTNATTTGTAAAATATCCATGGGCTCTCTTTCGGTTCTATCCGGTCAGCATAGCACAGANTGGAAATGCCTCAGATAATTTTAATTCAAGCAGGTTTGGCTTGACGCGGCCGAAAGATTGTTTTTGTGTTCTGCTATGTCGGATAAACGCTCTATTGATGCCCAAGGCGCTGTAATGCTTATCGGGTTTTCCCTGTTGCTGGCCTTTAATCAGGTGGTGATTAAAGTTGCCAACGGGGGATTTCAGCCAGTGTACCTTGCGGCGCTGCGTTCGCTTGGGGCGGTTTTTGTTTTGGCGCTATGGATGCGCTGGCGCGGGAAACCGATGTTGCCTGCACGGGAAAATCTATGGCCGAGTGTACTTTTGGGCGCGCTGTTTTCAGCCGAATTTATATTTTTGTTTCTGGCCTTGGACCTGACTACGGTCTCAAGGGTAAGTATTTTATTTTACTCCATGCCGATCTGGCTGGCAGTGGCGGCGCATTTCTTTCTGCCCAATGAAAAGCTGAGCGGGCTGCGTGTAGCAGGGCTTGTTTTGGCAATCTGCGGCGTTGCTTGGGCTGTTTTTGATCGCAGTGAGCTGCGCGAGCCCAGTTTTTGGGGCGATATTCTGGCGCTCAGCGCTGCGGTGACCTGGGCGGGTATTGCGCTATGCGTGCGGATGACTGGCCTTGCGCGCGAGCGGCCCGAGACGCAATTGTTTGTGCAGCTTGTGGTGTCTTTGCCGCTACTGTTCGGGGCATCGCTGTTTTTCGGTGATCTGATGCGCGATCCGACACCGATCCATTGGATCGGATTGGCGTTTCAATCGGTTGTGGTGGCCTGTTTTGGCTTTTTGTTCTGGTTTTGGCTGGTGAGCGTTTACAAAGCCTCGGGCGTGGCGTCGTTTAGTTTTCTATCGCCGGTGTTTAGTGTCGCTTTGGGATGGCTTATTTTGAGCGAGCAGATCAGCAGCAGTATCATTGGCGGTTTGATCCTTGTTGCGGGGGGGCTTATGTTGATTAACCGAAAGTGATTTTAAGACCCATGGTTGCATATTGAGCCTTGAGCATGGGATTATTTGAGTATTTTGACAAAGAAAAAGACTACAAACCTGTGTTTGTTGTAGGTAAGAAAGAGGACATAAAGCCAGATAATGGACTGGTAGCCGTTTGGATTGGGCGCGAGGTGATTATTTGAAACCGATATGAACGCTGTACTTGACCCCGCTGGTTTGTCTTTCAGACATGATCCTCCAAACCCAATTGACTTCATTCGCCTCCGCGTTGAATGCGGGTGGGGGCAGATAGAAGCCTCTGCTGCGCAAGAAGCGCTATCATCCAGCCTCATTCATATAACCTGTTACTTTAAAGATGAGCTTGTTGGAATGGGAAGGGTGATAGGAGATGGTGCGCTGAACTTTTACTTGCAGGATATCATTGTAAGGCCTGCGTTTCAGGGGCACTGCATCGGGAAAACCCTTGTTAGTATGTTGCTTGACGAAACAAAAAAGCGGGCCAGCAAAGGCGCAACTATCGGACTAATGTCGGCCAGAGGCAAAGAAAACTTCTATTCTGATTTCGGGTTTCAGGTGCGACCGTCTGGAAAATTAGGTTCTGGAATGTCTATTTTTGTTTTTTGACTCTGCTATGTTGAAGTCAAAAGGTATTTGGATGAAGAATTTTCCAGAAGTTTATTTTCTGCGCCATGGGCAAACCGAGTGGAATTTTGAAGGCCGGTTTCAGGGTCAAAAGGACAGCCCCCTGACCGCGCTCGGGCGCAGGCAGGCAGAAGATCAGGGACAGCTTTTGCGCACAGTGATTGAAGACTGGCGCGCAGTTGATGTGTGGGTCAGCCCCTTGAGCCGCACGCGTGAGACGGCTGAGATTGCGCTGCGTGATGTGCCCGCAGAGCCTAAAATTGTGCCTGAGCTGGCCGAGATCAGCGTTGGCAGCTGGGAAGGTTTGCGGCGCGGCGAAATTGAAAAGCTTGAGCCGCACTTTGCCAATACCAGTCAAAGTGAACGCTTTGAGGTGTATTGCAACAGCCCCGGGGGTGAAAGCTATGCCGCGTTCAGCACCCGTATCCGGTTGGTTTTAGAGGCTTTGCAGCGGCCAACGGTGATTGTAGCACATGGAATTGTCGGCCGCGTGCTGCGCGGGCTCTGGCTGGGGCTTGAGCGTGGCCAGTTGGCCGGGCTGCAAGGTGGGCAGGGCTGTATATTTCATCTCAAAGAAGGGTGCGAAGAGGTGCTTTG
>PBSX01000038.1 GCA_002726375.1 Marinovum sp. | reverse complement strand
CCACCGCTTCGGCAAAGCGTTTCAGCGCTGCGCTGTCCTCATAGGGCGCAGCGGTCGCCGCATGGGCCACATCGGCGGCAGGCGGTGCATCAGAGGGCTCAAATATATGGGTGCGAAGCCCAAGGCGGCTGGCCGCCACCGAAAGCATCCGCCCCAATTGGCCGCCACCTAAAATGCCGATCACCGCACCGGATGCAAGGGGCTCATTCATCGTGCGGCTCATCAGGAATTGAAGCGCTGAGATCGGCGCGCCACTGTTCAAGCCGTGCGGCGATCTCGCTGTCTTGAAGGGCTAGAATGGAAGCGGCCATCAAGGCGCCGTTTTGTGCGCCGGCTGCGCCAATGGCCATGGTTGCCACCGGATAGCCACGCGGCATTTGCAAGATGGAATAGAGGCTATCGACGCCTGAAAGTGCTTTGGTCTGTACTGGCACGCCAATCACGGGAATACGAGTTTTTGATGCCATCATGCCGGGCAGATGCGCCGCGCCGCCAGCGCCTGCGATGATCACCTGAAGGCCGCGTGATACAGCCTGTGCACCATAGTCCCAAAGCCGGTCTGGCGTTCGGTGCGCTGAGACAATTTTATGTTCATAAGCAATATCAAGTACATCAAGAATATCGGATGCTTCGCGCATGGTGGACCAGTCTGACTGGCTTCCCATAATGATCCCAACTTTTGCCTGTTTCATTCACAATCCCCGAGTTTAAGCGAAGCACTATAGCGATTGTGAGCAGCTAGGCAATAATATCCGGTGTTAAACGGTCTTCTATTTGGGCAATTTTATCTTTCAACTTCAGTTTTTGTTTTTTCAGCCGCTGAAGTGTTAACGGATCTGCAGTCCCCTTTTCGCTAAGTGCGGTAATTGCGTCATCAAGATCACGATGTTCGCGGCGAAAAACTCCTAGCTCGATTCGCAGGACTTCTTCATTTTTCATCGAAATATCGGAAGATGCGGTCATAGCCTACCTACTGAGTCGTTAAGATACCAGTGTAACCAAGGGACTTTTTGCTGCAAAGCCCTTGAGTTGCATCAAGTTGGTCCCCATATCCAAGGTAAGGTCGCCTTTTTGGGGCCGCATTCAGGATTGTCGCTTTTATAAAGGACACTTTGATGACAAAACTTACGCTTGCCTCTTATCCCCATATGCTTGGGTTTGAGCAACTACAGCGTTTGCTGGAACGCACGGCAAAATCTGGCAACGAAGGCTACCCGCCGTTTAACATCGAACAAACCTCGGATCGCTCATACCGTATCACTCTTGCTGTTGCAGGTTTTAGGGAAGCCGATCTTTCGATCACGGTTGAGGACCATCAACTGGTGGTGCGCGGGCGGCAAATTGATGATGCTGATGATCGGATATTTCTGCACCGCGGGATCGCCGCGCGGCAATTCCAACGTTCGTTTGTTTTGGCCGAAGGTGTTGATGTGGGCGAGGCAATTTTAGAAAACGGTCTTTTGCATGTGGACCTTTCCCAAACAGTTCCCGATACTGTGGTGCAAACAATTAAAATAAAAAGGGGCTAGAGCAATGAATATAGAGGCATTTAAAGATAGCGATAAACAGGACCGCATCGTTTATGTAAGGCCTGTCATGGCCGAAGATTTGCCCAGTGAATTGCGTGATCAAATTGAAGATGGCGAAATTCTGTATGCGGTGCATAAATCTGATGGCGAAAGGNTGGCTTTGGTCAAAGANCGGCAGATGGCCTTTATGCTTGCCCGCCAAAATCATTTNTCCCCGGTCACGGTACATTAACTTCATACCAACGCNGGCTGGTGAAATTGATCCCTGATCGCTAGGTTAACCTTATAGTATNNATAAGAGCTTAATCTGAGATGGATGTNATAAATGGGATATCAAACAGACTGGGTGGATGCCTTTGCTTCTGAACCGCTCGCCGGTAATGGTTGCGCGGTTGTGCATGACGCGGGAAATCTCTCAGATGAGATTTGTATTAAGTTCGTGCGTGAAACATCGCTTTCGGAATGTACTTTTGTAGAGCCTTCAAAAAAGGCAGATGTGAAAGTTCGGTATTTTCTTGCCAGCGGTGAAATACCATTTGCCGGGCATCCGACCATTGCAACCGTTTTGTCATTACTGCATCAAGGGAAAATAGCAGGCGAGCCNTTGACCTTGGAAACAGGCGCTGGGATTATCCCTATTCGCATTGACCTAAGTGCGAGCCGGCCAAAGGTTATGATGACACAAATAGCGCCTGAATTTGGGCCGGTTATTGATGCTAAAACTGTTGCGGACATTGGCACAATTGATGCCGCTGACATTATTGCGCCGCCACAGATTGTCTCAACCGGTTTGCCGTTCTGCATTGCTGTTGTGAAGGATCATGAGGTTCTGCGTAAGTTGGAAATAAATGCGCAATCCCTTGAAAAGGCGAGAGAAAAATATTCCTTTGCAGATTGGATGGAACCCTTTTGGGTGTCNCTGCANGGCATCAGCGAGGGGGTGGATACTTTTTCGCGGCTTTTGATGTTGCCGCCCAATCCGGCCGAAGATCCCTTTACCGGATCGGCCACTGGCGCCATGGCTGCCTATCTGTGGCATCACGGATTGATCAAACAGCCGTCAATTATCGCCGAACAGGGTCATTGGATGGGCCGGCCGGGGCAGGCGAATGTTAAAGTTCTTGGCCCCGCCAATGCGATCACCGGGGTAGAAGTGGCTGGGTCAGGCCATGTACTGATGAGCGGCGAGCTTCTGCTTTAATCCCTTTGGAACAGGCGCTTATGTTACTCTTGCTCGGCAATGAATTTTTCTGCGTCCAATGCTGCCATACATCCCATTCCAGCGCTTGTCACAGCTTGACGGTAGATGTGATCGGTTAAGTCACCGGCAGCAAACACGCCTGGGATTGAGGTGCGGGTGCTGCCCGCTTCGACCTTTACATAGCCGCCGCTATGGGTTTCCAAGACATCCTTGACCAGTTCATTGGCTGGCGCATGGCCAATGGCGATGAAAACGCCTTTGCAGGGAATTTCTGTAATCTCACCGGTTTGCGTGTTCTTTGCACGCACTGCCTCAACACCAAGCGGGGCATCAGTGCCCACCACTTCGTCCAGTTCGTGAAACCAGAGTGGTTCAATTTTTGGATGCTTTAGCAAACGGTTTTGTAGAACCTTTTCCGCCCNTAGTTCATCGCGGCGGTGGATCANNGTAACNTTGCTTGCAAAATTAGTNAGAAATAGNGCCTCTTCCACGGCNGTATTGCCGCCGCCGATGACAACGATCTCTTGTCCTCGGTAAAAGAACCCGTCACAGGTGGCACAGGCAGAAACGCCAAATCCTTTGAACTTTTCTTCGGACGGAAGGCCAAGCCATTTGGCACGTGCGCCGGTGGCAAGGATCACAGCGTCGGCGGTATAAGTTGCGCCGCTATCACCCTTGGCCTTAAANGGCCGNTGGCTAAGATCTAGATCGCTGATGATGTCGCCGATAATATCAGTGCCCATGGCTTTGGCATGAGCTTCCATACGGACCATCAAATCAGGGCCTTGAACCTCGGTATCTCCGGGCCAGTTTTCAACTTCGGTGGTGGTGGTNAATTGCCCGCCCGGCTCAATACCCTGCACCAAAATGGGCGCTAGCATCGCACGGCTGGCATAAACCCCGGCGGTGTATCCGGTTGGGCCAGAGCCGATGATTAAAACTTTGGTATGGCGGGTATCAGACATCATCTACCTATTCATTTTCGAACGTTCCATAGGCATATATCGTCCTAAGAGCAGCTGTAAAACCCCTTAGAGCCAATTATCTTTCAGGCAAAGCCACAGGCCCACTGCTGCGAATAATATTGCGGAAAATTGAAATAATATTGCGCAAGCCCCCCCAATTGCTGTAAGAAACGGAAAATTAGCGGAGCGTTGTGATGCCTTTAACCCGTTTAGACTCTATTGACCGGCTGATTTTAGCAGAATTGCAGGCCAATGGGCGCATGACAAATGTTGAACTGGCGCGCCGCGTCGGGATTTCGGCGCCTCCGTGTTTGCGGCGGGTGCGCGGGCTAGAAGAGCTTGGGTTCATTCGCGGCTATCACGCCGAGGTTAACAGCCGGCAACTTGGCTTTGAGGTTCAGGTTTTTGCAATGGTCGGTCTGCAAAGTCAGGCCGAGGTTGATTTGCGCGAATTCGAAGAGCGCTGCGTGACCTGGCCGTTGGTACGTGAATGTCATATGCTCAATGGCGAAGTTGATTTCATGCTGAAATGCGTGGCGCCGGATTTAAGTAGCTTTCAGTCTTTTTTAACGGGTGAATTGCTGACTGCTCCAAATGTGGGAAGCGTCAAAACATCCCTTGTGATCCGCGCAGCCAAAGAAGACCCGGGCGTGCCTTTTGAAGTGCTTGAAGAGCGTTTGGCAATGCAGCCCTAAGGCCGTTCAATCCCCTAATTTAATAGTGGCAATCATCCGGCCATAATCAGCTTGGCCTTTATGTGTTGTGCGGCGATAGGAATAGAACCGCCGTGCATCTGCATAGGTGCAATGATGCGTCCATGTGGCGGTTTTAACACCAGCCGTGCGCAAACGGTTTAGGCCATATCCGGGCAAATCAAACAGGTATTTCCCAACGGATTGACTGTTTATAAAATACTGCAAGGCGTTTGGGTCATGATCTGCAAATCGTTCAAAAAACTCTTGCCCCACTTCATAGGCGGCTTGGCTTATGCAGGGGCCGATCACTGCGCTGATGCTGTTGCGGTCCGCACCGAGGCGTTCCATTGCCTCTAAGGTTGCTTCCAGAATACCGGCCAAAGCCCCGCGCCAACCTGCGTGCGCCGCACCGATGACGCCGGCTTTAGGATCGGCGAACAGCACCGGCTGGCAATCTGCAGTAAGTATGCCAAGAGCAAGCTGTGGGGTTGCGGTCACTAATGCATCCGCCGAAGTGGCCGGCCGTATTGCTGCATCAATTATCAGTGCTTCGGCAGAATGTATTTGATGAACGGTGACAAGATTTTGCGATTTTATGCCCATGTGTTCGGCCACACGAGCTCTGTTTATTGAAACGATTTCAGCTTGATCAGAAGATGACAGGCCACAATTAAGACCGGCAAAAATGCCAGAAGAGGCGCCGCCCAATCGGGTGTAAAACCCGTGTGATAATGGCTGTAAAAGCTGTGATGTGATCCGTTCAAGTGTCATGTTTGAAATCCCGGTGGCGGTGGGGAAGCCTTTGGAAAGAGTGCAAGGGCTTTGAACACTTTTCCCATTTCATCTGGATGCGTCAAGCGTCTATGCGCAGCAATGTGTTGCTCAAGTGCTGGGCCGCTTAGCTTTTTGGCCAACGCCTGAGCGCGCGGCGTAATGCCAAGCCTTTCAAGCAAAACCCCCTGCGGTGTGAGCCGCGAAGCAGAACAAGAGGCGGCGTTCATGATCGCTTCAAAATCAACATGTGCAGTCAGATCGGCCTCGCCGGGGGCTGCAAGAAGATCGCTATACTGATGGTCTTTTACCGCTTGAACCGTATCCCCAAGCGAGCGCCAATCCCCGTAATCGATTATTAAAGCAGCGCCTTTGTAGGTCTCTATGTGGCTGCCGATTTGGGTCGCTATAGCGCGGGTTTGTGGGTTGATTTCCACAATATCGCCCTCTGCCGTGTCTTCAATTCGGGCTGTAAGTTGCGGCGTGACGCTTGGGTTTTTATTCAATCCGATCGATAGCTTACCATCGGTTAAGCCAATCTGACGTTCATGCCAGCCTTCCCCCTTGCGCTGATATTGATGTAGAGGCAGAGCGTCGAAAAATTCATTTGCAACGCAAAACAGCGGCAGGTTTGGCAAGTTTGCCAAACTGTCAAGCCAAACCGGATCAAAGCCCCTTAGGCTTTTTCTTTGCTGATCAATGAGTTTTTTTGAGGCTTCAAATAAATGCAGATTCATGGACTGGTGAAAGCCCTCAATGCGTGCGGTTGCGCGCAAAATATCTGCCATCAAAGTGCCGCGGCCGGGGCCAAGTTCAAGCAGAACAAAAGGCGTGGGGCAGCCTTGGTCCTGCCAGGTTTGCGCAAGGCATAGGCCAAGTAATTCTCCAAACATCTGACTGGTTTCCGGGGCTGTCACAAAATCACCGCTGACGCCAAAGACATTTTGCTGGGTATAATAACCATGCGTAGGATGCAGCAGACAGGTTTCCATAAATTCAGCTAGCGACATCGGGCCATTTTGAGTAATGCGGTGATGTAAGACTTTCGTCAGCTCTGTCATGAGATACTGCGCCTACGGGCGCGCGAAATTAAAAACAGTCCAGCTACGATCATTGGCAGAGACAAAATTTGCCCCATAGTGATGCCCATACCAGAAATTTCATAGACATAGCCCAATGGGTTTTCTGCCGACTGGAACTGGGCATCTGGTTGACGCACCAGTTCAACAATACTGCGCGCGATGCCATAGCCGGCAAAGAAAATGCCCGTGATCAGGCCGGGTTTTTTCAAAGCATTCTTTCTAAACGCTAAAAACAGTAACAGCCCGCCTAAAAGTAAACCCTCTAGGACAGCTTCATAAAGCTGGGATGGATGGCGTGCACAAAGGCCGGCAATTTGGCCACAGGCCTGAGCGGCCTCTCCTGGGAAAATAACGCCCCACGGAACATCAGTGGGCCGCCCCCACAGTTCGGCGTTTATAAAATTGGCCACACGTCCCAAAAGAAGCCCGGCAGGCGCAGCCAGTGCCAGTAAGTCAGCACCAGAATCGTATGGCACCAAATTCCGCCGGAAGAACAGGAATGCGGCGACACATACGCCCGCTAATCCCCCATGGAAGGCCATGCCACCTTGCCAAATCATCACAATTTCCAAGGGATGATAGAGAAAATAGAGCGGTTGATAAAAGAAAACATAGCCAAGCCGACCGCCCAAAATAACGCCCACTATCACCCATGTGAGCAGATCTTCGACTTGTACCGCTTCAATCGGGGAAAGATTATCGCGCCACAGCGCTGGCCTGTTGGCGGCCAATACTGCAATCCGCCAACCCAGTATAAGTCCGATGATATAGGCCAAGGCATACCACCTCAAAGCCACTTCCATTCCAAGAATGGTAATCGAGAAAATCTCGGGGGATATGTTGGGAAATGAAATCATAATTTACCTTTGCCCTTCTGTTCATCTGGTTTGACAAAAAAGTCAACCTTGAGACTGACCATAGAGTGACCATATAAGAGAGAAAGCAACTTTGGAGAGTCTCATGCAGACCAAAAATAAAATGCTCGATGATTTGTCGCAACTGATGACCAATGCGATGGGGGTGGCCCAAGGGGCTAAAGAAGAAGCTGAAAATGCAATGAAATCGCTGATTGATCGCTGGTTGTCTGAGCAAAACTTTGTGACCCGAGAAGAATTTGATGCAGTGCATTCCATGGCGCGCAAGGCCCGTGAAGAGAACGAAGCCCTTAAATTGCGCCTAGATGTGCTAGAGGAACCGGCGAAAACCGGCGAAAAATCTCCTAAATCCTGACTGCACTCTTAGGCCGCCTGAACCATTGGGCGGCCTTGTGTCAGCTTGGCCTCATTCAAGAGCCAGAACTGATCTATCCACAGATTATTATGTGTAGACCAAAGATTTCCCTTTACAGGGAGAGCAAAGAGCATCACCATATGTAGTAAGGGTAGTGGTCATCAACCGCACTCTGTAGAGCAGGCACCAAGCGCTTGGGGATGCTGCCATATCCCCACGCTAATAAAATAAAGAGGTGGCGCTATGGCACTAACAGAACACTTCTACGAAGAAGAAATTCATCCTATCGACATTGTTGAGCATATTGCCGAACACCATGAATGGGATTTTGATCGGATTGCGGATGATCAAATTGCCATGTCGGTGGAAGGTCAGTGGCGAACATATTCCATTACATTGGCATGGTCAGGCTTTGATGAAACCTTAAGGCTAATCTGTACGTTTGAAATGCAGCCTCCCAAGGAAAAACAAGGCGCTTTGTTTGAGGTTTTAAACTCAATCAATGACCAATGCTGGGCTGGCGCATTCACTTTCTGGCAGGATCACAGCCTGATGGTGTACCGTTATGGGTTGGTTTTAAGCGGCGGTCAGGTTGCGAGCCCGGAACAAATTGATACATTGATTTCGTCTGCCGTCAGCTCTGCCGAGCGCTATTATCCGGCGCTGCAATTGGTTGTCTACGGCGATCAATCCCCGAGGCAGGCGCTACAGGTCGCCATTGCAGAGGCTTACGGACGCGCGTAACATCGCCCCAAAGTGAAAAGATCAGTCACATTGGGGGCACTATGAATTTTGATGATATATCCCGTCAGGGTCTGGTACTGCTTGGATGCGGGAAAATGGGATCGGCAATGCTTGCCGGTTGGCTGCGTGATGGTTTGGATCCAAAAGCAGTTTGGGTTATTGATCCGCAACCTTCGGGCTGGCTGTTAGAGCAGGGCGTTCATGTCAATCAAAGCTTGCCGCCCCAGCCTGCGATCATCTTGGTGGCGGTAAAACCACAGCTAATGGAGCAGGCCCTGCCGCAAATCGAGGCCTTTGGCGATGCACCGGAAACAGTTATTTTGTCTGTTGCTGCTGGAACGCCGATTAAAGCCTATGAAAGCATGTTAGGCACGCAAACACCGGTGATCCGTGCAATGCCCAACACACCGGCCGCCATTGGCAAGGGCATCACTGCTGTAAGTGCAAATTCTCACGTCTCAGAGGGTCAGTTACAGGTTGCAGATCAGTTGTTAAAAGCCATTGGCCAAACAGTTAGGTGCGAGGCAGAAGCCCAGCTTGATGCGGTGACAGGCGTGTCGGGATCGGGGCCTGCGTATGTATTTTATATGATTGATGCGCTGGCCGCAGCAGGCCGCGCGCAGGGGTTATCCTCTGCAATGGCAATGCAATTGGCCAAAGCTACTGTTGCGGGCGCTGGTGCATTGGCCGAAACCTCTGACGAAACACCTGAACAACTTCGGGTCAATGTGACCAGCCCAAATGGCACCACGCAGGCGGGCCTTGAAGTTCTCATGAATGAGGGCAGTGGCCTTGGGCCATTGATGGAAAAGACAGTGGCCGCAGCTGCAGACAGATCACGGGAGCTTGCCAATGGCTGAGATAAGCTTTGATGATTTTCTTAAGGTTGATATCCGTATGGGCCAAATCACGAAAGCCGAACCCTATCCAGAAGCGCGCAAACCTGCGATCAAGCTTTGGGTCGATTTCGGGGGTGAACTGGGCGAAAAGAAAAGCTCTGCCCAAATCACGGTGCATTATCAGCCTGAGGATTTAATTGGCAAGCAGGTGATGGCAGTAGTTAATTTTCCGCCTCGGCAGATCGGAAAATTCATGTCCGAAGTGCTGGTCCTTGGCCTATCCGATCCAGACGGCGGTATTGTGCTTATTGGGCCGGATAAACCGGTGGAATTGGGTGCGCGCCTTCATTGAGCGGCGCGTCCCCTTTGAGCCACAATTAGTTGCCTGTTGCTTCTCTCCAATGGCGGCGGCAGAGCGAGACATAGGTTTCATTTCCCCCAATTTGCACTTGCTCGCCTTCGGTCATGGCCTCGCCTCTTTCGTTTTGCCGCACCACCATCGTCGCTTTTTTACCACAATGGCAGATCGTGCGAATTTCACGCATTTCATCGGCCAGCGCCAAAAGTGCAGCAGAACCGGGAAACAACTTGCCCTGAAAATCCACCCTTAGGCCGTAACACATCACGGGAACATTTAAATCATCAACGGCGCGGGCCAATTGCCAGACCTGCGTCTCTTCAAGAAACTGTGCCTCATCAATAAAAACACAAGCACAAGTAGCTTTGGACAGATGCGCCTCAATCCCATCATAAAGGTTTTGCCCCGGGGCAAACGTATCTGCATCTTGGCTAATGCCGATTCTTGACCCAATCTGGCCTTCGCCTGCACGATTATCGAACTGAGCTGTCAGCAAATAGGTGTTCATACCGCGCTCGCGATAGTTATGCGATGCCTGCAAAAGCAGTGTCGACTTGCCGGCATTCATAGTTGAGTATTGAAAATAGAGCTTAGCCATAAAGGTTCTATGCCGCAGAATTCATATGGGTTTCAAGGGCGCAGTTGCCGAAAGGCACACGAGTTGGGAAAAACCGATTGCAGGCGACTCGCAAATTATAAAAACAGTGTTTTCTGTTTGGAAAATTGTTGCCTCGCAAATTATTCCAAGGCTTTGGCACATCCGCATAATTTCAAAATGAAATTTATTGAAGGCGATCAAAACTTTTAAGGCGTNTTATTTACTCTGGCCAAATCGCTGAAAACAAAGTTAGAGGAAGTATGGAGCTTTGGATTTTAGCCTCTTTGATTGCGGCCTCTTTGCAAACCGTACGGTTCATGCTGCAAAAAGTTCTTAGCAGTGGGCAATTGTCCACCGCCGGCGCTACCTATGCCAGGTTTTGTTATTCTGCGCCGCTTTTCTGGATTGCGGTTGCCGGATATTTTTGGATCAATGATCTTGCCCCTCCACAGCTTTCCCTGGCGTTTTGGGGATATGCCGCTGTCGGCGGCCTAAGCCAGATATTGGCAACGGTTTGTGTGGTTGCTTTGTTCCGAACCCGCAATTTTGCCGTTGGCATTACNTTTAAAAAAACCGAAGTGATCCAAGCGGTTTGTGTAGGTATTCTCGTTTTGGGNGAAGGTGTATCATTGATTGGTCTTGTGGCCATTTTGATTGGGTTAATCGGTGTTCTTTTATTGTCTGACCAACCGTTTGGAGGTGCCACAGGGCTTTCAAGATTTNCCAGCCNGGCCACAGGGCTGGGCATATTATCTGGGTTTTTGTTTGCAATTTCAGCCGTGTTCTATCGAGGCGCCACTTTAGAAGTCGGCTTTGATAGTGCGATTTTACGGGCCAGTGTGACGCTATTGTTGGTGATTACATTGCAGATGGCCGTGATGACCATTTGGCTCTATCTGCGTGAACCTGGCCAGTTGATGGCGGTTTGGAATGCGCGCAAAACAGCCATATGGGTTGGCTTGACCAGCCTTGGTGGCTCGCTGGGCTGGTTTACNGCCTTCACTTTGCAAAATGCGGCCTATGTCAAGGCGGTTGGGCAAATTGAACTTATTCTAAGCCTTGCAGCCAGCGTCTTNTTTTTTCGCGAAAAGATCACTGGGCGCGAACTTGGTGGGATCGGATTTTTGGTGGTCAGTATTGTGATCTTGGTGCTGCATGCTTAATCTTCATAGGGTTCCTTGTGGCCGCGCAAACGCAAAAACAAACTTTCTTCATCATCGTTTCTAAAAAATGGAACTGACTTTGGCGGGGCCGTATCTTTGATGCGGGCTGTTACTTCTGCCAAAACGACTTCGGTAATGAACGGTAGATCAAAAGCGCGGACGTCCTCAAGCGCGATCCATTGCAAATGCGACAACTCATCGCTTGCTGCCGTGAAATCATCAAGGTCTGTTTGCAACTTATCTGCATCAATCATAAAAAATCTAGCATCAAACCGGCGTGTCCTGCCCGGAGGGGTTATGGCCCGAAACACAAACTGAAGACTGCTGGCATCTGGAAGATAGCCGTTTTTGGCAAATGCGCTCCAATCCTCTGGTGGTTGGCCCGACCAAACACCGGATTGGCCAAGTATTTGACCAGTTTCTTCAAATAGCTCGCGAATAGCCGCAACACANAGAGCGTCGCACAGCGTGGGATCAGCATCTTTTTGCAAACGCGAGCGACAGGGTTCGGTGATGGATGCTTTTAGGTCAATGGCGCCATCTTGAATATCAACAGCGCCACCCGGAAAAACAAACTTGTTTGGCATAAAGGCAGCTTTTGAACCCCTTTGACCCATTAAAACCTTCGGCGTGTGATCGCGGTCGCGAACGACAATCACGGTTGCTGCATTTCTGATTGTNGTTTTATCTTCGGTCATCTTTGCCCTGTTCGCTATTGGATTGCTGCTCGGTTGAAAACCCATGCATATGTCGTGCCCATTGGAAGGCAACAACAACACCTTTTAGTCTAGGCAAAAGATAGAGCGATAATACAATACAGCCAACACCAAAAATAGCGAGCATAGTATAGGGATCTGGGCGCCATTTAACAAATGCGTAATGCAGCAGCGGCATTATAATATGCCCGACTAGTAAAATTGTAAGGTAAGCTGGGCCATCGTCGGCGCGATGATGGTGGAGCTGAGCACCGCAGTTGCTGCAGCTATGCCGGAT
This sequence comes from Marinovum sp., assembly GCA_002726375.1. Classification (GTDB taxonomy): domain Bacteria; phylum Pseudomonadota; class Alphaproteobacteria; order Rhodobacterales; family Rhodobacteraceae; genus CABZJG01. The sequence goes on along the minus strand of PBSX01000038.1, from coordinate 5,829 downwards.
TTTAAGATACCCATCCATAAGCTGGCCCCGACCGCAGCTAGGACACTTTCTACGCCAGCCTTTTAGAACTGCGGATAACAGATTCCTTTGACCCTCAGGCGAACCAACTGTGTTGAGAGTTTCCATCATTAATAGACCAATTAAACCTTTTAGAGCGTGCTACTGCTTTAGTTCAATTCAGGGCGTTAGTCCTTGTGGCTGCTTGTCGCAATAAATTTGTTCGCGATGCTAAGTAATCAAAGCTCTATTTTTTTCGACGGAAAATGCGCCAAGGCACGTTCTATGTTTACCAAACAATAAAATTGGCAAGAAACTGAATAAGGAAAATACAATGCAGCGAAAAATACCTATCCTCACCCTAACAGCTTTGATTTTGGCTGGATCAACAACCCTTGTTATGGCCGACAAGCATGCTGGCGATCGTCCGGATCGTTTCCCAAGTTTTGAAGAGCTGGACATAAATGGTGATCAAATGATTTCGCCCGACGAAGTCGCTGGTCATGCACAGGCCCATTTTAACAAAATCGACACCAATAAAGACGGTAGCCTTTCAGCCGAGGAAATCACCAAAATGCATATGGCGCGGGCGGCTGAGATGGCGAAATCACGTCACGCCAAAATGATCGAAAAACTTGATAAAGATGGCGANGGGCTGCTCAGCTTTGTTGAAATGCAAGCTGCCCGCAAAGCGCCAAATACTGATAGAATGTTCAAGCATCTCGATAATGACGGTGATGGGATGATTAGTGCCGAGGAGTTTGCATCGGTAAAAGAACGTGGGCATAAAGGTCGAAAGAAAAATAAACCTTAGAGCATTCGCAAACTTTTGTAGCTTTAGGCGCAGGTCAGTAAATTATGCCTTTTGATCAGCTCGCATCGCTTAGCGACAACGCACTCTTGGTGGCCTATGCTAATGGCACCCAAGAGGCCGCGCGTGTTTTGACCGAACGGCTGACTGCAAAAGTTTTTGCACAAGCCTATCATATATTGCGCAACCGGGCAGATGCCGAAGATGTAACTCAAGAAAGTTTTGTGCGGCTTTGGCGAATTGCGCCGGACTGGAAGCAGGATCAGGCACAAGTCACCACTTGGCTTTATCGGGTGGTGGCCAACCTATGTACCGACCGTTTGCGGAAAACGCGCACCGCTCCTCTTGATGAATTGCCAGAGCCGGCAGACCCAAGTCCAAGCGCAGGCCGCAGATTGCAGGATCAGACCCGCGTTGACGCGCTTTACAGGGCGCTAGATGACTTACCAGACCGGCAGCGCCAAGCCGTTAGTATGCGCCATCTGGACGGCTTGGCGAACCCGGAAATTGCCAGTGAAATGCAGCTTTCGGTCGAAGCAGTGGAAAGCTTGATTTCCCGGGGAAAACAAAAACTAAAGGCTCTTTTGCAAAACCGTAAAACGGCGTTAGGATACCAAGATGACACAATCTGACCAAAATCCAGATGACGAATTAGACGATCTGTTTGCCGCCGCTAGACAGGCCGTTCCAGCGCCGTCTGCCGCGCTTGTTGAGCGCATTGTTGATGCATCGCAGCAGCAGTCAGCCTTGCATCAACAATCGGTAAAACAATCATTTGTACTGCCGTGGTGGCATCAGCTATGGCGTGATATTGGCGGCATGCCATCCTTGGCTGGGCTAACAGCTGCAGCGGTCATGGGAATTTGTGTTGGCGCATTTTCAACAAATATATCAATAAGTTCCTTAGAATTCATATCAATGCAGACCACTGATCAAATTGATTTTCTTGATCCGTTTGCAGGACTTGATCTAACGTATCTGGAGGGCTGAAGATGGAACCCGAGCAAAGCAAAACCCAAAAGCCACAGCGGCTATGGAAGGTCATATTTGTGATCTCACTGGCGCTGAATATGGCGGTCCTTGGCGTTGTGGTTGGGGCAACCTGGCGGTTCCAAGGCGGCGGTCCACACCCGGCGGCCAAAGTCCTTGACAGCGGATCGATCTATCTGCGGGCATTGGACAAAAAGCATCGCCGCGAGTTGGGGCGTAAAATGCGGCCCGCTGGCGGCAAGACTAAAAATTCACGCGCTGAAATTGCCCAAGGATTTGAACAGGCGATTGCTGTGCTGCGTGCTGACCCCTTTGATAGCGATGCCTTTGCAAAGGTGATGCAAGGTCACTCAAGCCGCGCTGAAATGCGGATGCAAGAGGCGCGCAGTATGTTGCTTGATCACCTAATTGGGTTGAGCGCTGTTGAGCGCAGCGCCTATGCGGACCGGTTGGAAAAAGCCCTACGTGGTGGTCACCAGCGAAAACCATAGAGGGCGGAAAACTACCAAAACCCGGCATCTGTATCACGTCGGTATCGCGTCCTTATCGCGGTGGTGCAAGTGCGCGATCAAATCTTAGCCGTAATGCTTGACATCAGTACCGGCTATGGCCGCCATATTGAGCAATCCGCGCGGGGTTATTGCCGGTGATACAATATGCGCCCGATTTCCCATACCCATCAAAATCGGCCCGACTTCTAAACCGCTTGCCCGCATTTTTAAAATATTGCGTACCCCAGAAGCAGCATCAGCATGGGCAAAAATCAACACATTGGCAGCCCCATCCAACCGGTTTGACGGCAAAATGCGTTGCCGCAGATCAGCGTCTAGTGCGGCGTCAATGTTCATTTCACCCTCATATTCAAAATCAAGATCACGGCTGTCCAGAATTGCCAATGCGGCGCGCATACGCTTGCCTGTATCGCTATCGATATTGCCAAATTGTGACTGTGCACAAAGGGCGACTTTCGGGCGCAGCCCAAAGCGCCGCACATGACGCGCAGCGCCAATCACTGTCTTTGCTATCTGCTCAGGTGTTGGTGTGACCCAGACATGCGTATCGGCGATAAACAGCGGCCCGTCTTCTAGGATCATCAACGATAATGCACCGCTGGGCTGAAGGGTATCGTTGCCTAGGATTTGGTCGACATATTTTAAATGCCAGCGATATTCACCAAATGTACCACAAATTAGACTATCGGCTTCGCCCCGATGCACCATGACCGCACCGATTGCAGTGGTGTTGGTGCGCATGACCGCCTTGGCCAAATCGGGGGTAACACCACGGCGCGCCATCAAATCATGATAGCTGCCCCAATAGTCCCGATATCGACTATCGTTTTCAGGGTTAACAATGTTGAAATCCTGATCCGGACGTATATCCAGCCCAAGTCGCTCGCAGCGCTGCTGGATGACATCGGGGCGGCCGATTAGAATGGGTAATTCGCTGGTTTCTTCCAAAATGGCTTGTGAGGCGCGCAAAACTCGTTCGTCCTCACCTTCAGAAAATACAATCTTGCGTGAATTTCCAGCTGCAGCATCAAAAACAGGCCGCATCAGCAGGGCAGATTTAAAGATATTTTGATTGAGGCTTTCGCAATACTGCTCAAGGTCTTCAATCGGACGGGTAGCCACATTGCTGTCCATCGCTGCCTTGGCAACAGCGCTTGAGACCACCGCCGAGAGCCTTGGATCAAAAGGCTTTGGGATGAGGTAATCGGGCCCAAAGGTAAGCGCTTCACCCTGATAGGCGGCGGCAGCTTCGGCGCTCGTGGTGGCGCGCGCAAGATCTGCAATGCCTTGGATACAGGCAATTTGCATCGCGTCGTTGATCTCGGTTGCGCCCACATCCAGCGCACCGCGAAAGATAAACGGAAAGCACAGGACATTATTGACCTGATTGGGAAAGTCACTGCGGCCCGTGGCGATGATGGCATCTGGCGCTGCGGCGCGCGCCAGTTCTGGCATAATTTCGGGCGTGGGATTGGCCAGCGCAAAAATAATCGGCTGGGTAGACATGTTGCCCACCATATCCGAGCTTAGCACCTCTGGTCCAGACAGGCCCAAAAACATATCCGCGCCGGGGATCACATCTTCCAAACTGCGATGCGCGCTGTCTTGGGCAAAAGCTGCCTTTTGTGGCGTCATATCTTCGGTTCGCCCTTCATAGACCAAGCCATGAATATCAACCAGCCAGAGGTTTTCCCGCTTAACCCCCAGTTTAAGCAGCATGTTTAGACAGGCAATGCCGGCTGCGCCGCCACCGGTGGATACGATTTTGATATCCTCAAATTTCTTATTGGCCACCCTTAGGGCATTGGTTGCCGCTGCACCGACAACAATTGCGGTGCCATGCTGATCATCATGGAATACTGGAATATTCATCCGCTCACGGCAGCGTTGCTCGACAATAAAGCAATCGGGCGCTTTTATATCCTCTAGATTAATTGCCCCAAAAGTGGGTTCGAGCGCACAGACAATATCTGCAAGTTTTTCTGGGTCGTTTTCATTCACTTCGATGTCAAAACAGTCAATGTTGGCAAATTTTTTAAACAGAACCGCCTTGCCTTCCATCACTGGTTTTGAAGCCAAGGCGCCGATATTGCCAAGCCCAAGAACTGCAGAGCCATTGCTGATCACCGCCACCAGATTGCCGCGCGATGTATAATGATTGGCGGTTTCCGGATTGGCTTTAATTTCAAGCGAAGCCTCGGCCACGCCCGGGGAATAGGCGCGCGCTAGATCGCGGCCATTGGCCAAAGGCTTAGTTGCACGAATTTCGAGCTTACCGGGTTTGGGGTGGCGATGATAATTAAGGGCCGCTTGGCGTAGGCTATCCGCTGGGGAATCGTTCATCTGCTAGTTCTCATATGTCTGGTTTTTATAATTAGTTTAACGTTAAACCAAATTTCTTTCTCTGGAAAGCCGTATCTTTTTCAATTCTACGATGTTTTTTCCGCTTGCCACTTGTATAACCTTCACAGGTTGCGCAGAGTTTACATCGGAGGATTGAAGCAATGTCGAAAACAATTGCCGAGGCGCTTTTGCCCACACGCGCTTTAAGCGAGGATATTCCGTTCTATACCAAGGTGTTGGGACTGCGGATGGATATGATCTACCCGGCTGATGATCCGCAGGTGGCGGTATTTTCCGGTCATGGACTTCGGGTCCGGATCGACGCGGCGTTTCAGGGCGATCCAGGACGCTTGCGGATTTTATGCGAGCATCCTGACCAGTTTGCCAACGGCGATCGGCAGCTTACCGCCCCCAATGGTACAGAGATCGAAATTGATGGGTTAAACACCCCTATGGTTTTGCCAAATACACAGCATAGTTTTGTGGTGCGCCGACTGGCCGATCAGGCCCCCTGGGTGATCGGCCGCGCCGGTATGCATTACCGCGATTTAATCCCCGACCGGTTGGGTGGGTCTATTATCGCCAGTCATATCCGCATTCCCGACGGCGGGCCGGTGCCGGATATGGTGCATTACCATACGGTGGGCTTTCAGCTGATCTATTGCTACCGCGGCTGGGTGGATCTGGTCTATGAGGATCAGGGCGAGCCGTTTCGGCTTTTTGCTGGCAACTGCGTGATCCAGCCCCCCGAAATTCGCCACCGTGTGCTTTATGCGAGCGAAAATATCGAAGTGATAGAAATTGGTGTTCCCGCTGAGCATGTCACCACCATTGATCACGAGATGGAGCTGCCCAACGGACCGCCGAACCCCGAGCGGCAATTTCACGGGCAAAAGTTTGTGCATCACAAAGCGCCCGAGGCTGAATGGGTACCCTTTCGCATCCCCGGTTTTACCTGCCGCGATACAACTATTGCCCAAAACACCCAAAATGTTGCGGGCGTTCAGGTGATCCGCCCGGATGGCGCTGCTGCACAGCGCAGCTGGCATGAAAGCGACATCCTGTTTACATTTGTGCTAGAAGGCCAGATGACACTAGAGGGCGAGGGGCGCGATCCCTTTGATCTTGCAGCAGGGGATGCTTTTGTGATCCCGCCCAATATGACCACCTGCTATA
>PBSX01000001.1 GCA_002726375.1 Marinovum sp. | reverse complement strand
TTTGATCTCCGCGATAAATGCATTTTTGTCCTTAATAACTAGATACTCAGACCACGCGACTGAAGAGACAGCGCTGAAAAGAGCAAAATAAAAGAAACACGATACTATACGCATAGGCAAAGACCCCAAACCATCCTGCTATGGTTTTAGATATTCCTCTACCGCATTAAGACAAGCCAAGAACATCGAACATTGTATATTCACCTGGTGGCTTTCCTTGACCCCATAAGGCTGCCTTGAGCGCCCCACGGGCAAAAACAGACCGGTCCGTAGCAAAATGCCGAAGATGTATGCGTTCACCTGTTGCTGCAAACATCACATCATGTTCACCAACAATGTCACCACCGCGCACAGATACAAATCCAATATCGCCGGTCTTTCTGCGTCCAACGATCCCGTTTCGATTAACATCTGTGACATCCTTCAGTGCGACACCGCGACCATCTGCTGCCGCCTCTCCCAGCATCAAGGCTGTGCCCGAAGGGGCATCAACTTTTTGATTATGGTGCGCTTCAATAATCTCGATATCAAAATCATCATCCAAGGCTTCTGAAACTAATTTTGTTAATTTCACCAACAAATTAACCCCAAGAGACATGTTTCCAGCTCTGATGATTGTCGCATGGCGTGCCGCGCTCGCAATCTTTTCAAAATGTTTGTCGTCCATGCCTGTTGTTCCAATAACGTGCACGATGCGGGCCTGCGCGGCAAGCGCAGCAAATTCCATGGTCGCATCTGGGGATGTAAAGTCGATCACGCAATTGGCTTTAGAAAACGAGGGGAGCGGGTCTTCCTCAACCGTTACACCAATTTCCGCCATCCCCATTGAAAGACTAATATCTTGTCCAAGCCAGGGATGCCCTGAGCGTTCAATAGCCCCAACCAAATTCATTCGGTCGGATTGGGCAACGGTATTGATCAGCATTTGGCCCATTCGGCCAGAAGCCCCTGTAACAACAACGCCAATTGGATCAGGCATAACGAAGAACTCCATTTTACAAGTCTTTTCTGTCTTTACGCGACTCGAGCGACTTGGCAAAGCCCAATCAAGCGCGTAGACAAAACTTATGGCAAAGAATAAGTTTTACAACGGTCCCGGTCCATCCCAACGCCAATTGCGCGTTGGGGAACTCATAAGACGTACGTTATCGGACGTTTTGGCTCGGGGTGATATACATGACCCAGACCTTAATCGGGTTTCAGTCACAGTAGGTGAAGTCAGCGCATCCCCAGATCTAAAGGTAGCCACGGCCTATGTATGCCCCTTGGGTGGGCAAGGCGGCGAGAATTTGATTGCATTGCTTGCCAAAAATAAATACGAAATCCGCCGGGCAATTTCCAAAGAATTAACTTTAAAGTTCACACCAGACCTGAGGTTTCGATTGGATGAAACCTTTGACCGAATGGATGAGACACGCCGACTTTTTTCACAAGACACCGTGCGTCAAGATTTGGATGATAAATGATCCGTAGCCTTGCGCTATTACTTCTCTTGGCGAGTCCGATATATGCGCTTGAGTGCAAAAATGACCAGTTTGAAGATATTCCTTTCTCGATATGCAGCGCCAATATCAAACAAGATGACCTTAGAATTTTTCTAAAAAATGATAACAATGATGTGTTTGGTCGCTTTCAAACACTAGATACATACCTTCAAAGCCAAGGCCTAACTTTAGACTTTGCAATGAATGGCGGTATGTTCCGGCCAGACCTTACCCCAGTGGGGCTTTATATTGAAGATGGTAAGGTGTTGCGCAGGGCCGTTTCTCAGGCAGGGCCTGGAAATTTTGGGATGTTGCCCAATGGAGTTTTTTGTATCTCAGAACACTCGGTACAGGTTTTGGAAACCAGCGCTTACCTAAAAGAAAATCCAAACTGCCTTTTCGCCACTCAATCTGGGCCTATGTTGGTAATCGGTGGAAAATTACACCCAAGATTCCTAGAAAATAGCTCGTCTCAGTTTATCAGAAATGGTGTCGGGACATCACAGGAAGGCCAGTGGGCTCACTTGGTTATAACAAATACGCCGATCATATTTCATAAATTTGCAAGATTATTCAAGGATCATCTGGGATTGAATTCGGCTTTGTACTTGGATGGGAATGTGTCCCAGATGTATGCACCCCTTATTAACCGGGTGGGCCATAGCCGGTCTTTAGGGCCAATTATTGGTGTTGTATCCCCGGCAGCCCACTGATTTTAGCCACCGGGAAAAGCGCAAAGCATCGGTTGTTTAGTTTATTGATGTTCCATCAATAATGGATGAACCTGCAGATTCAATTTCGATCCGGCGGGGCTTTAACGCCTCGGGGACTTCTCGCTTAAGATCAATGTTTAACATGCCATCCGCATAACTTGCCGCAGTAACCCTTACATGATCGGCCAAATCAAACTTGCGTTCAAAGCTTCTTGTGGCGATACCTCGATGTAAATAGCTCTTTGCATCTTTGGTCTCAGATTTTTTAGCCGCAACCATCAAAGCACTTTCTTTGACCTCAACTATTAGGTCTTTTTCAGAAAAGCCGGCCACTGCAATAGAAATACGATAGGCGTCATCATCTGTCTTTGCGATGTTATAGGGTGGATAAGTTGTGTTTGGGTTATCACCCGACGACACACGGTCTATCAAATCAGCGATTTGATCAAATCCAATGCTCGCACTGTATAGTGGTGTAAAGTCAAAATGTCTCATAGAGTCCTCCATTGAGCGACAAAAGTTAAACCTGTCTCGATAAACCAGGCGATAATTTACGAGCCCAATCGTGGCGCTCGCACAGAAGACATGGGTAAGCAAAAGTACTTTTACAAGATTAGGCGTATGATGATATTCCCAGAAATATCCATTTGGGTTGATCGTCTCATAAATGCCCTATGACCCATCCCCATTGGCCAAGATATTTTGAAGTCGACTTAATGACCGTTCAAGCAATGGGCCAAAAACTAATTTTTCCTGAGCCGTTTGCACCACGGCAGATACGATTGATACAATCATTGGTCCCTGTTCGGAAAAATAGAAAACTGGAGCGCCCGAAGCCCCAAAATCAACATCGCAATTCAGTGAAAGTATATCTTCTGTCTGGTCAGAAATATCGCAGCTGCTTTGAATTGATGGCGCATTTATCCGGCCCAGCGCATAGGAAACAACGGCCACCGACTTTTGGTCATTGGGCAGTGCGGCAATTGCAAAGGGTTGAACTGAGTGTTTTTTGATAGGGTGTAAAAGCTTTAGCAAAGCAACATCATTTCTTACACTTTCAATTTTTGGCATTTCAGAAACGTGATTGGTCGGAAAAGTCACCGACTTTGCGATCATGCTATATGCCTCAGCTCGCCCGTTTCGCCAACCGGCTTGAAATTCCAAATGACCAAGGTCAAGCCTTTCGCCTGTAGTGAAGTCATAAACACAATGTGATGCGGTCAATATCAAATCTGGCGCAACGAGCGTTGCGGTGCAAAAGCTCTGACCATTCTTGTAAGAGAGCCTTCCAACAGCCATCCAGTCACGGCCCTGATCCAAGGTTTCCAAACTGGTAAGGTCACTGATGTCTGCCATAGATCCTGTAAGCGAAAATATTTGTAAAACAAATGCTAGAAAATACCGCACCAAACCGCCTCCGCAACTGACGCATTGCCACGTTTTAACCCATTGCTGTAGTTCCTAAAGCTGTTTGCCGATTAAAGCAATTTAGGATTTCAAGGTGACGTTTCTAAAGCATTGGCCAATGCTGCCGGAACAGGGCCACCGCTTGCCCAATCCAAAAGCTCAATGGTATGGACAATCGGCACTGATGTACCATTGCCAATTTGCATCATACATCCAAGATTTCCAGTGGCAATGACATCGGGCTTTGTTGCTTCCAGTGTTTGTACTTTTCGGGATTGTAAAAGTGTTGAGATTTCTGGTTGAAGAATATTATATGTGCCCGCTGAGCCACAGCATAAATGCGAATCTGCAGGCTCTACAACGTCAAAACCAGCTTGTTTTAAAAGCATTTTAGGTGGGTTTTTAACCTTTTGGCCGTGTTGTAGAGAACAGGCCGCATGGTAGGCGACTTTCAAGTCCTGAGTTTTGCATTCGGGCAGTTCTAGTTCAACCAAGAATTCAGTGACATCTTTTGTGATGGAAGCAATCGCTTCAGCGTCCTTTGCCAATTCGGTATTGCGAAACATATGGCCATAATCTTTGACCGTCGTGCCGCAACCGCTGGTATTAATGATAATCGCATCCAATCCTTGATTTTGCATTTCTGAACGCCAGGCTTTAATGTTTTTAGCCGCCGCCGCGTGGCTTTCATTGGTTTTTCCCATGTGGTGGGTCAATGCACCACAGCACCCCTGACCCTGTGCGATCACAATTTCGCAACCCAATCGCTGTAATAAACGAATGGTTGCGTCGTTGATATCCGTGTTCAATGCGCGTTGGGCACAGCCCGTCATGAGGGCGACTCGTTTTTTGGTTACCCCACTTGCCTTGAAGGATTGTGGATCATCATTTCGGCTCACTGGAGGTATGTTTTTTGGCGCCAGAGCAATCATCGCGCGCAAACGCTTGCTGGGGATCAATCGCGCAAAAGGGCGCGCCAATTTAGCGGCTGCAAGAGCCAGNCGAAATCGGATGGGATAGGGCAAAATTTTAGACAAAGCGAAACGCANCATACGATCAAAGNGAGGTCGTTTATAATTCTGATCAATGTAAGAGCGTGCGTGATCAACCAAATGCATATAATGCACACCGGAAGGGCATGTTGTCATGCAGGCCAAGCACGACAGACATCTATCGATNTGTTGAACTGTTTTTTCATCTGGCACCCGCTCGTTTTCAAGCATGTCCTTGATCAAATATATGCGGCCTCTNGGGCTGTCTAATTCATCCCCTAACACTTGGTAGGTTGGACAGGTCGCTGTGCAAAACCCGCAGTGCACGCAAGACCTTAAAATAGAATTAGACCGGCTCATGTCTGAATCATCTAGGCTTTTTGGTTCAAAAAATGTCTGCATATTTACCCCATAAGCCCCGCATTAAGTATGCCCCGCGGATCAAATTTACTGCGGATTTTTTCTGATANATCTGCAACCAACGGCGATTGGGGCTGAAACTTGGGAATGCTCCCACTCTTACCTCGCACCCGGGTCGCATGACCTCCAAACTTTGATAATGGCTGCCGAGGGTTGCTACCTTTAGGTAAAGACCCCCAAATTAAACCGCCTGACCAGTCATATAGATGCTGATTAAAGCCAATGGCNGAAACAATTTTGGGGGCAGNGGTTGGTTTGACCGATAACTTCCAAATATCTGCATCTTTATCTGCAAAAACATCTACATTGCGTATTTTAGACCAGAGGCTTTCGCTTTGACTGGCGTTTGCCACCTGTGCTTCGCCAAATTTTTTCAAATGGGCTTGCAACTTTTCGGTGCGGTAAAGAACCGACTCGTTAAAACCTTCAATTCTTAAATAGGTTTGTTTTTCGCTTGGCGCATGTGCTGCTCCTGATACATCAAAGGGAGAATTCATAGCCGTGGTCAAAGCATCAATGGCAGTTTCATCATCCAAACCCTCCAGGATCAAAGTGGATTGGGTTTCCGCAATAGGCAGGACTTTGAATGCAACCTGCGTGATCACACCTAATGTGCCGTAGCTTCCTGCAAGTAATTTAACCAGATCGTATCCGGTAACATTCTTCATCACGCTGCCACCTGATTTAAGGATATTGCCGCTGCCATCCACAAATCTAACCCCAAGCAAAAAATCNCGGGCTGCCCCGACTTGAATGCGCCTTGGCCCGCTTATGTTTGCTGCAAATGCACCNCCAATTGTAGGNGATCCTCCTAAAGCCAGCATCGCTTGGNAATCCATCGGCTCAAACGGTAGTCTTTGGCCTTCTTGGTCCAATGCTGCTGCTATTTCCTTTAGCGGTGTTCCCGCTTGAGCGATCATTGTTAACGCCCCTGGTTGGTAGTCAATGATGCCGCTCAGTCCTTTTGTTTCAAGAGAGTTGCCGCCGCGTTCGCATACGCCGCGCGTACCNCCCCCAAAGATGCTTAATCCTCGATTTGTCTCGCGGATAACCTGTGCCACCTCAGCTTCGGTTTTTGGCTGGAAAATATTCATATATCTATTTGCTTAACTCAANGACCCNTTGGAATTGCGACGCTCTGCTGAACTGTCCAAGGGGAAGACCTTGGCTGGGTTCAAAAGCCATTTGGGGTCAAATACATCTTTAATTTGCATTTGCGCCTCAAGNTCAACAGCTTGAAATTGAACAGGCATTAAATCCCTTTTTTCAATGCCGACACCATGTTCACCGGTCAAGCAACCGCCAACTTCCACGCAGAGCTTTAAAATTTCTGCCCCAAATGCCTCGCAGGTCTCAAGATCACCGGGCTTGTTGGCATCGTACAAAATCAAAGGGTGTAGGTTGCCATCNCCTGCATGAAAAACATTGCCGACNTTTAATCCAAATTCTTCACTTAATTCATTCATGCGCCGCAAAACATAAGGCAATTGAGTTACAGGAATAGTTCCATCAAGGCACATGTAGTCGTTCAATTGGCCCATGGCGCCAAACGCCGATTTTCGGCCGAGCCAAATTCTATTGGCTTGATCTTCATCTTTTGCCTCTCGCAATTCGACCGGATCATGCTTGCGCGCAATTGCGGTGATTTTTTCCAATTGCTCTTCAATTTCCGCTTGGCTACCTTCGACTTCAACGATCAGCAAGGCTTCACAAAGCGGATATCCAGCGCCTGCAAAAGCATCGGTTGCTTGGATACATGGCCTATCCATAAACTCGATCGCAACAGGAAGAACACCAGCCTTTACAATATCGGCCACACAAACGCCCGCAGTTTCATTGTTATCAAATCCGATCAACACCGGGCGCGCGCCTTCTGGTTTTGGCAAAATACGCAGCGTGGCTTCGGTTACCATGCCCAATTGACCCTCTGAGCCACAAATCAACCCCAATAGATCAAGCCCTTCTGCATCCAGATGCGGGCCACCAATTTCTATAATGTCCCCTTGCATGGTCACAAATTTGACCCCCAAAAGGTTGTTTGATGTCACGCCATATTTCAAACAATGCGCGCCGCCGGAATTCATTGCAATATTGCCCGCTATGGCACAGGCCAACTGGCTTGAGGGGTCAGGTGCATAAAAGAAGCCATCGGCCTCAACCGCACCCGTGACGCTCAAATTCGTTCGGCCGGACTGTACCTTGATATATCGGTCTGGATAATTGGTCTCTAAGACAGCGTTCATACGTGCAACACCTATGATTACACTATCAGCTGTGGGCAAAGCACCACCAGATAATGAAGTGCCTGAACCCCGAGGTACAACCGGGACCCGCATTTCATTGCAGATTTTCAAAACTGCCGAGATTTCTTCTGTTGTTCTGGGTAAAACAGCGACCATCGGAGGACAGCGATATGCCGAAAGTGCATCACATTCATAGGCTTTGGTCTCAGCTTCATGATCGATCACTGCATCTCGCGGCAAAACGCTCAGCAACCTTTTAACCAGTTCCGGTTTCCGATTTAACACGTTTTGGTCGGGGGTGGGCATTTCCATGGCAACTTCCTTATTGGTAATAAATTATAACCAATTTAGCCGAAACGCAAGGGTTTTTTAAAATCCAACACCCTTATTCGTGAAAAATCTGGCTTGAAAAATATATCCTTTGCTAAGAGGGTGATATCACCAATTGGAGTGGCAATATCAATGAGCGCAAAACCTTTAGATCCTGCCTCGGCTGACTCAATAGCAACAACGGTAATGGCCGCGACCAAGACCCGTGGACTTCCACCAGTTGAAAAATGGAACCCGCCGTTTTGCGGCGATCTTGATATGCGCATTGCGCGCGATGGAACGTGGTTTTACCTTGGCACCCCCATCGGACGGTTTGAGCTAGTTAAGCTTTTTTCTTCAGTGCTTCGCAAGGATGAGGATAAATATTTTCTGGTTACGCCTGTTGAAAAAGTTGGGATAACTGTGGACGATGCTCCATTTGTGGCCATTGATTTCACCGCATTGGAACAGGGCAAAGAGCAAACTCTACAGTTTGAAACACAGGTTGGTGATTTTTCAATTGCCAGTGGAGCCAACCCAATACGGATCGTGCGCGACCCAAAAACCGGGGAGCCGTCACCATATGTCCACATAAGAGCTGGACTTGAAGCTTTGATTGACCGCAAGAGTTTTTATAGGCTCATTGACCTTGCCATCCATGAAACACATAATCAGGAGCAATGGTTTGGGGTCTATTCTTCAGGTACATTTTTTCCCATCATTCCTTCGCAGGAATTGAATGAAGACGGTTCATAAATAGTATTTCTATCTCAAATCGTGCTGCCGAGGCATTAATCTAAAAAGCCTGAAACAATATTTACATCGGCACAAAATTCTCTTTGTAAAACCGATGCCAGTTTCCCCCCATAATCCCGTTTACTTCGGATTGTGAAAGACCGGTCTGAGCAAGGCCTTTGGAAATGTTCCCAAAATCCCGGTTGTCTTGAAACCAGCTTGGCATCGGGGGAAATCCGGGCGCACTGGCCGATCCTTCCCCATAATCTATTTCTTTGCTCCAGCGCCCGACCCGCATCCATTCAACAACACNGTCTGGCTGATCCTGACACAAATCCGAGCCTATTCCCAAACTGTNAACACCATATGAATCTGCNGCGCGGGCAATCATTTCGCAAAAGCTTTGTAACGTGCAATCTGANTTATCTTTGAGGTGATGCGGATACAGTGAAACCCCCAACATACCTCCCGCATCTGTGACAGCTTTTAAAACATCATGCCGCTTGTTGCGCAGAGCAGGNTGCCAAGCGTGAGGGTTGGCATGGGTGATTGCAATAGGCCGTTCGGAAAGCTCTGCCGCTTCGATGGTTGAGCGATCTGCAGAATGGCTCATGTCCACAACAAGGCCNACGCGGTTCATTTCTTTGATCACCTGACGACCCATTCGGGTGATACCTGTGTCCTCTTTTTCATAACAGCCGGTGGCCAGAAGCGACTGGTTGTTATAGGTAAGCTGCATGAAACGTGCCCCTAAACTATGCACAATTTCTACCAAGCCGATATCATCCTCAATCGGGCTAGGGTTCTGAAAGCCAAAGAATATCGCNGTTCTGTTGCTGTCTCTGGCCCGATCTATATCTTCGGCCCATAGGCCTTTCATAATCAGGTCGGGATACTGTTCAAACCAACGGTTCCATTGTTCAAAGTTCAAAACTGTTTCGCGAAAATTTTCGTGATAGGAAATCGTAACGTGAACTGCATCCACACCACCTTCACGCATCTGGCGGAANATCTTTTCCGACCAATTTGCATATTGAAGGTTGTCNACGATCATCATGAAGGCTGCCCCGAAAAGATATAAGAGGTTTTCACNGTTGTATAGAACTCGGCCGCATAGCTGCCNTGTTCGCGCGGTCCNTACGAGCTGTCGCCNCGCCCGCCAAATGGTACGTGATAGTCCGTACCAGCAGTGGGCAGGTTAACCATGACACAGCCGGTTTTCGCGTGCTGCCTAAAATGCGTTGCCCGGGCGAGGTCTTTGGTCACAATTCCGGATGTCAGCCCAAAATTTGTATCATTTACAACGTGTAAGGCCTCATCATAGCTGCCCACCTTGATCACAGCCGCCAAAGGCGCAAACATTTCTTCGCGGTTTATACGCATGCTATTTGAGCTGCCGATGAACAGCCCGGGTGACATATAAAAGCCGTCTGTCGGCATTTCCAAACGTGCCCCACCGCAGGCTAGTTCCGCGCCTTCTGATTGCCCAAGAGCAACATAATCAAGGTTTTCTTGCAGTTGCTGGGCGCTTACAACGGGGCCGATTTGGGTGCCTTCTTGCAAAGCATGGCCAACCTTCATCGCTTGCGCTCCAGCGATCATTTTTTCCACAAATGCATCATGGATGGCTTGATGCACAACCAAGCGCGATGAGGCGGTACATTTTTGACCCGAGCCGCCAAATGCCCCGCCCAAAGCCACAGAAACAGCCAGGTCAAGGTCGGCATCATCCATCACCGCAAGGGCGTTTTTTGACCCCATTTCCATCTGCACCTTGGTAAGGTTTTGTGCGGCTGATTGCGCAATTCCTTTGCCAACGGGCACTGAGCCGGTAAAAGAAATCGCATTCACTTTAGGACTTTCTACCAAACGCTGTCCGATGCTGCTTCCTGCCCCCATTACCAGACTAAAGAGGCCCTTGGGAATATCCTGACGGGCTATGATTTCGGTCAGCGCAACGGCAGATGCCGGGGTAAGATTGGCCGGTTTCCACACCACCGCATTGCCGTAAGCCAAGGCGGGGGCAATTTTCCATGACGCAGTGGCGGTCGGAAAGTTCCAAGGCGAAATTATGGCAACGATACCAACAGGTTCGCGGCGAATATCAACATCAATACCCGGCCGCACAGATTCAGCATTTTCGCCCATTTGCCGCAGGGTTTGCGCTGCATAATAGGTAAAGAACTGACCGGCGCGATAAACCTCGCCCTTGCCTTCGGCAAAGGGTTTTCCTTCTTCGCGTGACAGCAAAGTGCCAAGCTCTTCTGCGCGCTCCATCATCTCAGTGCCGATGGCGTTTAAAACGGCATANTTGCGTTCGATCCCATNGGCTGCCCATTCGATTTGGGCCACGGCAGCTTGGTCCAAGGTGGCCTCAAGTTGATCGGACGAGGCCTGCGCGTAAAGCCCGACCAGATCGGATAAATCCGACGGGTTTCGGTTTTCAATTTCGCTTTCCCCAGCAGCCCATTCCCCAGAGATATANTTTTTGTGNAGCNTTCCCATNGGGCGTCCTTTTGTTAAATTNTCCTTGCCACCATGCACTGGTGACCCTAGGCCGTCAAACCCATATCTTTGGGAATTCTGACCCTATAAACCAGCCAAAAACAGGTGACTGTATCGCGTCGGTATCACGTCAGTTTTGCGCAGGTGTGCCAAAAACCGCCGAAATAGACAACAATTGCGCAATTTTAGCTTTTTACGGCTGTGGTTTTTGCGATTAATGCGCAGCGGCCCAATGGGCGCCTTGACCGGCATCAACCACCAGCGGNACATCTAAATGCACCACCGGATCAGCGGCCTCTTGCATCACCTCTTTGGCGGCCGCAACCAACGGATCAACCTGATCNTCATCNACCTCAAACAACAGCTCGTCATGCACCTGTAGCAACATCTTNGCGGGCAGCCCGGCAATTGCCTGNGGCATACGGATCATCGCNCGGCGAATAATATCGGCNGCCGTGCCCTGGATAGGCGCGTTAATNGCNGCNCGTTTGGCAAATCCGGCAGCCGGCCCTTTNGCATTAATTTCAGGCGTATGAATCACGCGGCCAAACAAGGTTTCAACCCGGCTGTTGTCTTTGGCAAATTTAACCGTGGCATCCATATATTCGCGAATGCCCGGAAAGCGTTCGAAATAGCGGTCGATAAAGCCCTGTGCCTGGCTGCGCGGAATGCGCAGATTGCGCGCCAGCCCAAAACCGGAAATGCCGTATATGACGCCAAAGTTGATCGCTTTGGCTTGCCGGCGAACATCCGGCGTCATTTGATCCAGCGGCACATCAAACATTTCAGATGCCGTCATGGCATGAATATCCTGACCCTCGCGAAAAGCGNCCTTTAGACTGTCGATCCCAGCCACATGGGCCAATATGCGCAGCTCGATCTGGCTATAGTCAAGACTGACCAGAACTTTCCCCGGCTCGGCAATAAANGCCTCACGNATGCGCCGNCCATCTTCGGTGCGCACGGGGATGTTTTGCAAATTGGGATCAGTNGACGCCAAGCGGCCAGTGTTAGCACCCGCNATCACGTAAGACGTATGCACNCGGCCGGTTTCAGCGTTGATGTGGTCCTGTAGCGCATCGGTATAGGTGGATTTAAGCTTGCTCAGNTGNCGCCAATCCAACACCCGCTTGGGCAAATCATGGATCGTGGCGAGATCCTCTAAAACATCCGCCCCTGTGGCATAAGCCCCTGTTTTCCCTTTTTTGCCGCCCTCATAACTCAGCTTGTCGAACATGATCTCGCCCAGTTGCTTGGGGCTGCCCACATTGAAACTTTCGCCAGCAAGCTCATGTATNTCGGCCTCAAGCCCGGCCATTTTCTGGGCAAAGGCATTGGACATGCGCGACAGNGTATCGCGNTCANCTTTAATTCCTGCCATTTCCATGTCGGCCAAAACCGGCACCAAGGGCCGCTCAAGGGTTTCATAGACCCGCGTGACGCGGCTTTGATGCAGGCGCGGCTTAAGGGTTTGCCACAGCCGCAAGGTGATATCGGCATCCTCGGCCGCATAGGGAACGGCCTCTTCAATGCTNACCCGATCAAAGGTAATTGCAGATTTGCCTGATCCAAGCAGTGGTTTAATCGGGATCGGGCTGTGNTCCAGATAGCGCTCAGANAGCGCGTCCATGCCATGGCCGTGCAGCCCGCCATGCAATGCATAAGACAGCAGCATGGTGTCATCTATGGGATCAACGCGAATACCGTNGCGGGCAAATATTTTCGCATCATATTTCATATTCTGGCCGATTTTCAGGATCGATGGGCTTTCAAGCAAAGGCTTAAGCGCATCNAGNACCANATCCATGGGCAATTGCCCTTCGGCCATTTTTAAGGACCCGAATAAATCATCCGCAGCGCCTTCTTTATGGGTTAGCGGAATATAGCAGGCGCTGCCCGCTTCGACGCAGAGCGATATGCCCACCAGTTCGGCGCGCATTTCATTCAGCGAAGTGGTTTCCGTGTCCACTGCCACAGTGCCGCGCTCTTGAATTTTATCGATCCAAAGCTGCAAAGCGCCCAAATCGCGGATGCACTCGTAAGCGCTGGGATCAAAGGCGACCTTTTCAGGTTGGCTCACCCCGTCATCCACCACAGCTGTCTGCTCGGCAACAACCGGCGCTTCGACGCCCAGCTTATCAGCAATCCTTTTGGTCAGGGTGCGAAATTCCATATCCCCTAGAAAGCCAAGCAAAACCTCTGGATCAGGATCGCGCACTTCCAGATCATCAATCGAAAAGGCAANCGGCGTTGCACAGTCAAGCTGTACNAGCTNTTTNGACAGCCGTATTTGATCGGCATTGGTCATGAGGCTTTCGCGGCGCTTGGGCTGTTTGATTTCACCGGCCCGCTCCAGAAGGCTATCAAGATCGCCATATTCATTAATCAAAAGGGCGGCGGTTTTCACCCCGATGCCTGGCGCGCCGGGGACATTGTCGACGCTGTCTCCTGCCAGCGCTTGCACATCCACAACGCTTTCCGGAAAGACACCAAACTTTTCATGGACCCCGTCGCGGTCAATGCGGCGGTTTTTCATNGCATCATACATTTCAACGCCGCCGCCCACCAATTGCATCAGGTCNTTGTCAGANCTNANNATAGTNACCCTGCCGCCNGCATCACGNGCCTGCACCGCAAGCGTGGCNATGATGTCATCNGCCTCATAGCCTTCCATTTCTTCGCAGGCGATATTAAANGCGCGGGTNGCATCGCGGGTCAGCGGCATCTGCGGNCGCAGNTCTTCGGGCATTTCATCACGGTTGGCTTTGTACTGATCATAAAGATCGTTGCGAAACGTGTGGCTGCCCTTGTCAAAAATAACGGCGACATGGGTAGGCGCATCGGGCCCGGTATTGGTTTCCACATAGCGCTGCAGCATATTGCAAAAACCGCTAACCGCCCCGATCGGAAGCCCGTCGGATTTGCGGGTCAGCGGCGGCAATGCATGATAGGCGCGAAAGATAAATGCCGAGCCGTCGATCAAGTGCAGGTGGTGACCTTTGCCAAAATTCATTTCGCGGTGTCCTTGATCAAATTGCTACACCTGAATTTCTACATCAGCCTAAAGCGCTTGGCCATTGCCTTTATACATCGAGCTGGCACAAAAACTCTGCTTGTTACGCCAGCATAATTTTTAGGAACTGGCCTCGACTTGTTCGGCAAAATCGCGGTGCACCATTCTGCAATCACAATAAGGGCATTCAACCCATCCTTGGTCACTGGCGATTTGCAGCCAAACACGCGGGTGCCCCAGCGCGCCTTCGCCGCCATCACACGACACACGATAGCTATCAACAATTTTGGTTTGTGGTGCCGGAGTTGTCATCGACCCATTCCCTTTTGGCTGTCTGTGCTTTACCTGTCTTATGAGCGATTAGCGAACAAGGGGCAAGAGCGTGTTACAGCAGACCGCTATCGAAATTCATGGTGTGCAAAAGACCTATGCCCAGCGCCGCGGCAACCCAACACGCCCGGCGCTTGATGGTATTGATTTAACGATTCCAGGAGGTTCAGTGTTTGGACTTTTGGGCCCTAATGGCGCTGGCAAATCAACTTTGATTAATATTCTGGCTGGANTGGTCAACAAAAGNGCTGGATCAGTGCANATTTGGGGCTTTGATCAGGATAGCAATCCGCGCCAAGCGCGCGCTTCCATTGGGGTGATGCCGCAAGAGCTTAACCTCGATCCGTTTTTTACGCCGCGCCGTGCGNTTGAAGTGCAAGCGGGGCTNTATGGAGTTCCTNCCAGTGAACGGCGCAGCGATGAAATCCTTGCAATGGTCGGGCTCAGCGAGCAGGCCGAAGCCTATGCGCGAACGCTCTCTGGTGGGATGCGCCGCCGCTTGCTGCTGGCCAAGGCNCTGGTGCACACTCCGCCGATCTTAGTGCTTGATGAGCCAACAGCCGGGGTGGACATCGAATTGCGCCAAATGCTGTGGCAAAACGTCCGCCGGCTGAACCGCGATCATGGGATGACGATAATCTTGACCACCCATTACCTCGAAGAAGCCGAGCAAATGTGTGANGANATNGCAATCCTGAACAAAGGCCAGATCGTNGCGCAAGACAGCACAAAAAACCTGNTGGGNTATCTGGATGCAAAAACACTTGTGATCCAACCGATTGAACCCGTCAGCGCACTGCCCCAGCATCGTGACACCTCGGCGANCCTTCGGCCGGATGGCACCTTGGTGATCAACTACCGTTCAGCGCAAATAAGCGCCGAAGATGTGCTGAAATCCGTCCGTGATGCCGGAATTACGATCCGCGATGTCAGAACCCAACAATCCGATCTGGAAGATGTATTTTTGGCGTTGACCTCTGCCCAAGCAGAAACTGATCAATCAAGCGAAAAGATTACCAAGCCCTAGGTTGGCCGACATCAAAAATTAGGAGCTAGGATGTGACAGCATACGTCCCAAATTACGTCCGCCCAAAACATGCACATGTAAATGCGGCACATCCTGCAACCCGTCCGGCCCTGTGTTCGCTATAAGGCGAAAGCCGCCGCCACCCGCGTTGGGCTGCACGCCGGAAAGTTCACAAACCTTGCCAATAGCGTGAGTGAAATCCACAATTTCAGCGTCTGAAGCTTCTGAGGCAAAGTGATCATAGCTCACATAAGACCCTTTGGGTATCACCAGAACGTGCAGTGGTGCGCCAGGTTGAATATCTTCGAACGCCAGAGAATGCTCTGTTTCAAGAACAGTTTTATTCGGTATTTCGCCGCGTAATATTTTGGCAAAAACATTATCGGTATCATATGTATAGCTCATGTCGGTCCTCAATCTGAAAAGATCCACTTCTGTTCTATAATGCGGGCTGCTTCCGATTGGTCAAGATCGCAAAATGCCATCAATTGCTTGATATTTTCATCATCCTGCGCTGCTTGCGAAACCACAAATCTATTTTCAAAGTTAGATTGCCTTATTGCGTCGCTTTCCTGGTGAATTTGGTTTCGAATACTCGGAAGAACTCGTTCGGTTGATTTATTTTCGGCGATCTCTTTTACCAGCCCTATCCGCTGGGCATGGCCCAGAAGGTATTGATCATCAAGCAAGCAGTTGATTTCAACAATTCGGGTTTCAACTGGATCAGACTGAAAATCTTTTAAGGACTCTATGTCACTGGGATCAAGACAGATCATCATTCGATCGCTTTTAAAATGTCCAAAAAGCAAACGCATCAACAAACGGCGGTGGCGATTTTTCTTGCTCTGGTTGGACAGAATTCCCCCGAGGTAAGGAAGACTTTCAGGGTCTTCGCCAAAAAGATAACCCAAAGCTGGCACCTCTAACTGGGTTTGCAAAATATTCATAAGGCGCTTTGCAACATGCCATTTTTTGCACACGATAATAAAGAGTGTTCGGCCATGCCCTATCTGACTTTCCTTTTCCCAAATACGAGGCGCAAACCGTTGTCCTTTTCGCCCTGCCTGAGTTAGAAATAGATATAACTTTCTTCCATCATCAGAAATTTCAAAATTGGTTTTATCACTCGCATAAAGCTGTCCAAGCTGCTCTCTTAGGTCAGCGGCCCCCGGACTTATCTTACGGGCAAAAAGGAAATCTTGGGCCACCAAAAAGTCATAATGATCATTATAAAATGTGGCAGGCATACCGTAATCTGAAAACACCAAAAACGTCAGAGTGCGCGAGTCGATCTCAACCGCAGGGATCAGATGGCCAACAATAGTTTGAAAATAGGTTTCATCAGGGATCCATGTCGTGCGGAAAAAACGCGCCACGTCTTTTCGAGTTTTGGTGAATTCCAAAATGGCCTCAATGGTGCGGCGGCGCAAACACCACCATTGGCTGCCAATTTGAATTTTCAAATCATGAGGTATCTGCCGTGATAACCCCAAGTGTTTTTGCCAGTTTAATGATTTATAAAACAACCACTTTCGCGCCCGTTCATTGAAAAAATGGCGATAGATTAACCGATCCTTTTTCATGCCGGTTTTGATCCAGTCACTTTCAAAAAAGTCAAAACTCTCGATATAGTCAACATCCCGCTCGTCTAGGAACTGATGGGCATATCGGGCAGATTTAATCGCCATGCAATCACCGGACAACATATAAAAATGCGAGGCCAGCGGAAAAGCATCACTGGCTGCTTGTATTGCGTTGAGTGTGGCCTGAACAAGCGACCATTCTCCCCAACCGCATTTGATTCGCTTTTTCGCAAAAGTGACATTTTTGTTGTCTGCAAGGGAGCGCCGAATTTGCTGATAGTCAGCCAAACGGGCGCTAGCATCAAAGTGAATTGCTATGTAGTCACCCACAGCCGTCAATTGCTGTGCCTGATCAATAATGGCCTGTGGATTTTTGTGGCACAGTAATATAANAGCTATTTTTGCCAATTATAGTTTACCTATCTTTAAGAAANATTATAAAGAGATGCAGTTNTTTGGCACAGGTGCCGCATTAGTATTTTAATTTAATTTAATTTAAAGCGAATTTCGATGGCTTTTAACATAGTTAAGTTTATCGGTCGCAGCAAGGTAAGGTTGATATGGGTTTCCCAGGAACATGGATGACAGAAAGTGAAAGCGTTGTTTACCGCGTTGTTCCAAAATGTGCGTGCTCGACAATTGGGCAGATTATGTATTTTTCCGATCACAATGCCTTTTATGACGGAGATATACATGATGCGGAAGGAGGCATTCATAAATGGGCCATCGAGGCAAGTCAGGCAAGAATTACCGAAAATGTCGTGTCTCAAAAAACCTATACATTTACCTGTGTGCGCAACCCCTACACGCGCATTCTATCCTCGTTTTTTGACAAAATTTGCGGCATCCAGCGCAATGGAAACAGGTATCGCGGAAACTTGGTGCCTTTGGTTATTCAAAAATACGGCATCGAAGTCGGTGGTCCAGATGGTCAACAGGAATTTGATCAAATCAAATCCTTTCGCAGGTTTTTATTGTTTGTCCGCGATACCATCCGTTGGCGCAAACCGATGGATCCGGATATCCACTGGTCTGCAATGTCTGGACACGTAGCAACATTGGTAGCAAATGGTGGACGGTACGACAAAATTTTCTGGACCGAAAAGTTTAATGAGGGCATGAAGCAGGTGCTAGATGCCACCACAAGCGCCCATAAAGTTAACGTGTCCGATATCCCACGNTTTAACGAGTCCGCCATCCACGGGCCTGAAAGGGCACATCCCGTCTAAGATTACTTTGATGATCTTTCAATGCATTTAATGTATGAAATTTACCATAAGGATTTTCGGTTGTTTAAATATGATTTTGAAAATCCAGGCAATAAAATGCCCATCGGCGAGATTGATCTCGACGAAGTGCATGCCAAACTTGGACCCAAATGATCAAATAGAGCTAAAGCAAGCCACTTTGGATAAATAATTCCTTAACGTCCTGATCGGGCCTTGGGCCAATATGACTAATTACTTCGGCGGCGGCGACGCTGCCCATTTTGCAGCAGATTTCGGTATCGTATCCGCTCAAAAGACCATAAAGAAAACCTGCTGCAAACTGATCGCCCGCGCCNGTGGCATCAACAGGAACCACTGGCGTGACAGCCACATTAATGCGTTTCCCCCTATGGATGACGCTAACCCCATCACTTGCCCGAGTGCACACCACCAGATCACACATGGCAGCGGTTTTACCCAATGCCTCTTCTAAATCATCTGTTTCAAACAGCGATTTGACCTCGGCCTCGTTGCCAATCACATAATCAAGCTCATTGGCAATGAGACTTAAGAAATCCGACCGGTGCCGCTCGACACAGAACGGATCAGAGATGGAAATCCCGGCCGTGCCGCCAGCAGCGCGGCAGCTTCTGGACAAATGGATAAAGGCATCCTTGCCCTTGTCTTTGTCAAAAAGATAGCCCTCCAAGAATACTGTTTCGGCCTCTGCGGCGGCTTGCGCCGGTATATCTTCGGGGCCCAGCTCGGCAGATATGCCCAAATAGGTATTCATCGAGCGTTCCCCATCTGCCGAGACAAAAATCATTGACCGTGAGGTGGGCAATTCGCCGTCAGTAATCGGATCGTTTAGAAAATCAGTACCGCCTTTAATCATCGTATCGGCATAAAAATGTCCCAAGGCATCATCATTCACACGGCCGACAAACCCCGTGCGCAGGCCCAGCGCACCCAAGCCAGCCAAGGTATTCGCCACAGCGCCGCCAGCGGCTTGGGTCCGGTTCTGCATCGCATCATACAGCAATTCCGCACGGTCCCGGTCGATCAGTTGCATAATGCCTTTTTCGATCCCCATACGCTGCAAGAACGCATCATCGGATTGAGAGATGACATCTACAACCGCATTGCCAATACCGATAATTTGATATTTTTTCATAAGTGCTTTTCCTCAAATTCACAAAGATCTCGAATAAAACATGTACCACATAGCGGCTTGCGCGCCTTGCAGTGATAACGGCCATGTAAAATAAGCCAGTGGTGGGCGTGGTGTTGAAAATCAGCCGGTATATGGTCTTCGATCGCCCGCTCCACGGCGTCGACATCTTTGCCCGGTGCAATGCCGGTGCGGTTGCCGACGCGAAAAATATGCGTGTCCACCGCCTGCGCCGGATGTTGCCACCACATATTCAGCACAACATTGGCCGTTTTTCGGCCAACACCGGGCAGCGATTGCAATGCAGCACGGGAATTGGGCACCTCGCCGCCGTAATCCTCAACCAGTATGCGGCTTAGCTTTATGACGTTTTTGGCCTTGTTACGATAAAGCCCGATACTTTTGATATGCTCGATCAAACTGGCTTCGCCCAGCTCAAGCATCTTTTGTGGGCTATCAACTTTGGCAAAGAGGTCTTTGGTGGCTTTATTCACCCCGGCATCCGTCGCTTGCGCGCTAAGGGCAACCGCCACCACAAGAGTATAGACGTTCACGTGATCCAACTCGCCTTTTGGTGTTGGTTCTGCAGACTTGAACCGGCTAAAAATTTCCCGGATCGTATGATAATCGAGTTGCTTGGCCATGCTTGCCCTATGCCTTGAAATCCGCACAAGAACAACCCGTTTGCGCAAAATTCGGGTCGCCCATTTGCGCTAGGAAGGATATGCTTGGCCTTAAGCAAGCAAAAAGGCACTAAAATGAATTCTCACGATGGCAGTTATACCTATAGTGTTTTGCGGCGGGCGATAGAGGCCATTGATCACGCTGATGCCCCCCTATCGCTTGATCAACTCGCGCAAACGTTAAATATGAGCCCGGCTCATTTTCAAAGACTGTTTTCAAAATGGGTTGGGGTATCGCCAAAACGGTACCAGCAATATCTGACACTGGATCAGTGCAAAGCCCTACTCGACCAAAGGCATAGCACTTTGGAAACAGCCCATCAGGCCGGATTGTCAGGATCTGGACGGCTACATGATCTTTTCCTTAGATGGGAAGCAATGAGCCCTGGGGAATTTGCCCGTCAAGGCGATACAGTTACAATCAACTTTAGCTGGATGGACAGCCCGTTTGGCGAGGCCTTGATCATGGGAACCAACCGCGGTCTTTGCGGGATTGCCTTTACCGCTGAAACTGGCAG
>PBSX01000037.1 GCA_002726375.1 Marinovum sp. | reverse complement strand
TTGGGATCGGATGCGTGCCGTTTATACGAAGCTGATCAATATCTTGTGAGTGCACATCTTCAAAT
The DNA here is from genome assembly GCA_002726375.1 of Marinovum sp. Lineage (GTDB taxonomy): Bacteria > Pseudomonadota > Alphaproteobacteria > Rhodobacterales > Rhodobacteraceae > CABZJG01. The sequence continues at coordinate 15,824 of PBSX01000037.1, read as the reverse complement.
TTTCTAGGATCACCAGTGGTGCGCTGTAAATGATCATCATGAAAGCAATAGAGAACGCCGTCGTTGGAAGATTGCACATCTGTTTCAATTATCCGGTAGCCAAGATCATAGGCAATTTGAAAGGCCGCAAGCGTGTTTTCAGGCGCCAGTTGGTTGGCCCCACGGTGTGCAAAGGCAAGGAATTCACGATCCTGAATGAGCTGTGAAAAACTTGGTCGTTGATGGCCCACAATATCCCCCTACGGCATAACTGAGTATTTAATCAAAAGCGTTAATCTTTTCTGCTGTTTGGGTAAACTAGAGTGCCATACGGTTTTCTATCGCCCTAAACAACATTTGACGCGGATAAATTATTGCAGGCTTTTAATCAAAGCCTCCACGTCATTCTGAGAATTATAATGCGCAAGCGACACCCGTACACGGCCATTTCGGATACTGCAAATAATGCGGTTTTCCACCAGCGCGACTTCGATTGCACGAACATCACAGTTTGGGTTTTGGAGCGTTATAATATGTGGAGAAAAACCCAGACTATCAGGGCTTTGAAAAGGCATCCAATCAGAGCCGCTAAGTCCCGAAATTAAAGCAGATGCAAGCTTGTGCGAATGACCGTGTATTTCGTCCAAGCCTAATTTCAGCAATTCATCAACTGAGGCTTTAAGCCCAATAGCCGTAATATAGGATAGGGTGGACTGGGTATATTTCGCTGCNGTTTTTGCCAGTTTTAAACTCTGTGCATCCATATCAAACGGGTCTTCGCCGCCAAACCANCCAATCAGCGNAGGTTGCTTTTGCAACAGCTCATCAGACAGCACTGCAAAGCCAATACCGCCATGCCCACCGAGCCATTTATACCCACTGGCAACAATGATATCGGCGTGCCAGTCGCGTACAGAAAACGACAGCGCGCCAGCCGCTTGGGTGATGTCGACCGCCAGTTTTGCGCCAACTTTGGATGNGGCTTCGCGCAGCTTGGGAATATCAAGACAGGTTCCTGTTGAAAATTGCACATAGCTTACACACACCGCTGCTGTTTGCGCATCTATCTGATCAATGAGTGTGGAGGTTAAGTCCTGCCCAGCCACGTCATCAACGAATACCATTTGGCATTCATTGGTTTGACAGGCGGCAATCCAAGGTCTGGTGATGGCGGGAAAATCGGTTGTCACAACGATGATTTTTGACTTGGGCTTCGGGGCAAAAAGCATCGGCATCTGAGCAAGTATTTCGCTGGCGCTGGAAACAATAGCTAGGTTTTTNGGCGCACAGCCGATCAAACGGGACGCATTGCTGCGCAGCGGCATCAAAAATGCAGCCTCTTCTGCATCGGACATATGCAAATTGCCATGCCGCGCGGTGGTTTCAAGAAAATCATGCATGGCCGAAACGGCCGGTTCCCCGATCAGCCCGAGCGAAGCTTGGTTCAGGTAGCTATGGGTTTTCAGGCAGGGGTAATCTGACCGATTGGAAAGGGCATTTTGCATTGCTGTATCTCGCCTNAGCGCTCTTNAATCAGCATATCTATTTTNCGAGCGAAGGCAAATTGCCCAAANTCAATCCGCTTGCGCCTATTTATCTTGCGCTCTAACCGATTTGATATTTTTCGACTGTTTCGCCCTCGATCACAACGGGTCCCAGGGATTTAAATTTCAGCTTTTCAATTATGTGGATCGAAGCGGTGTTGGCCTTGAACGCAAGCGCCACAATCGGGCCGAGTTTTTGCCTGTTNAGGCCATAATCCAAAACTGAAGAAGCGGCTTCAAAGCCATAACCTTGCCCCCAATATTNNGGCGCATAACGGTAGCCAAAATCAAGGCCATAGCTGGTCGCNCGAAAACCGCACATGCCCATAAGCAGGCCGCTTTCGCGATGTCGAACCGCATAGCGCCCAAACCCGTTTGTGCGGTAGCTTTCNATAATCTCATCAATATAAGCGTCCGCGTCTTTTGGACTTAGGGGTTGGCCATCAATGTATTTCCGGACTTCTGGATTGGCTTCGATAGTGCGCCAGACCTTTTTATCACTTGGTGAGAAAGCGTTGATAACAAGCCGTTCNGTTTCTAAATGCATTTCAATCGTTCTTTCAAAATTCACCTGCCAAAACTATTTGGGCTTTAAAGACTTATAAATTTGTAATTCATCCCAAAGCGCTTCATATTTTCGGCTGGTTTCGCTCAGCCGAAGCGCCAAGGCCCGGATAATACCCTTGATCGCCGGGTCTGTGGTTTGAAGTTTGCTTTCAATTGTACTGATTTCGATATGCATTAAGGAACAATCCGTTTTTGCCCTTGCTGTGACACTGCGGTTTTCTGCCAGAATTTCACTAATTTCGCCAAAAATTTCCCCTTCATTCAAGGTGGCAAGGGGCACACCACTTTTGGTCAAAATTTCAATTGAGCCGCTATGAATAATAAATATACTCTTTGGCTTATCTTGAGCCTTATAGATAATATCACCGGATTTATGCATGCTAATCATAAGTGTTCATCTTTCTGCGATCCTGAAATAATGAAGAAACATTGGCCGGTTTCACCACTTTCATTATAAGCAGTGAGGCGGAATTTGTCTAATCTTTGAATAAGTTGATCGAANTACTAATCTTGATTATTCCGCGTACTTCTTTGGGCTCTAGGTTTTAAATACCCATACTCAGAGTGCTTTTCGGTTTTTTGGATAACGCCGAAAATAAACCCCTATAAAAAAATGGCTGGGTTTAGCACCCAGCCAAGGTCAACCTACAGGGAGAGATCATTTACCTAAAAATGANCACATANANTNAACGCACGAGGAATGTGATTGGATCAATGTTAAATCAAATTAGAGGCCGTTTTTCGACTGACCTAAGTCACCACGGGTTCATAGATAGGATGTCAGGTCTATGTCGGGGCCNGAAAAAGAATGAAAAGCTTCACNATCTTCATAGGGTTCTANATATTCGCGCATTAATTCACTGGTCTTAAGATCCCGGTTCATCACGTCAATAAAGGCATCAACCGTTTCCCAAACGCAAAATAGTGCATATTCACCAGTGCCCAAATCTATCACANCGTAGTGGATACAATTTTCATAAGGGTACTCNTCTANATATTTGGCCAAAGCCTTAAACANGATGTCCGCTTGGNNTTCTTTCGGACGAAAGCGCATACAATTGATCATCGACATTTAATTACCTCCATAGTTACAAAAGTAATACAGGATGGAAGAAAAAAGTGAAGCCGCCCCATAGATATACATTTGTCTTTTTTGCAGGGCGTTCAGCCAAAAAAATGAGCGATTTAGCCGCGCTGTACGGGGCGTGCAGGATGTCCCTTTGCAAGGGNGCCCAATTGAGNAAGTTTTGCGNTGATCCAGTNCAAATTNNGCATCAAGAATTATAAGTCGGNAATTATTGAAACATGNAAATAGGATGTTACGACACTTCGTATATTTCCCATTCTTCGTTAAAGCCCTTTAGCTGAAAAGTCCCTGCTGAGCTAATGGCCAAATCAGCACCTGCAAGTACATCTATTGTATCTTTCGTTGCAAAAATTTGATTNGCCTTGGCCAAATCCATAACCCGCGCGCTTAAGTTTACAGTTTTGCCAATAACGTCGCTTTCGACCCATTCAACTTGGCCAAAATTCAAACCACAGCGGATTTCCAAACCGATGGATGACAATTGGTTTCGTAATTCGATTGCACATTTTGAAGCCCGCACAGGTCCGTCAAAAACGCACAAAGACCCGTCACCCGTATTCTTGATTAATGTCCCATTGAACCGAGCAACCAAAGTNGACACGATTTGATCGTGCTCNATAATTTTTCTAGCCCACTCTCGGTCNCCCATCGCCAGCATTTTTTCNGTAGAACTTACGATATCGGTNAANAAAACAGTTGTTAGGCTTTTGCTTAACGGGTCGGTCGCTTGGGTGGTTTCGTCGAAGAAAGACACAATATCGCTTACGATTTGTGTGATATTCCCGAAATGCGGAAAATGTCCGCCACTGGGGTATTCAACATATTTTGAATTTTTGATCTTATCGGCAAAGTACCTACCATTGGCCACGGGCACAGCACGGTCGTCTCTTGCGTGACAGATCAAACAGGGCACTTCGACGCTTGAAAGAGCACTTCTGACATCGACTTTAAAGTTTGTTTCCAAAACATTTTTTAGTGTCCTTGGACTACAGACCATCCGTTCCAGCTTTGACATTTCTTTTTGGGCGTGTGGCATCATTTGTGGACAGAACAGAAATCCGGATAGGCCCTTGCCCCAATTGGGAACGAACCCCTCAAGGATGGTATCTGCATCAGACATTAAATTGTAATCTTCGGAATTGATAAATTTCGGAATGCCCGCAAATACTGTGACCCCCATGACTTTTTTGGGGTGTGTGGCTGCGTAAACTAGTGAAATTGAACCGCCTTCTGAATAGCCAAAAAGATAGAATTTATCTACCCCTTCCGCCGCAGCGACAGCATCAATGTCATCCATGCGCTGCTCAACACCGGGGGCGGTTGCATCGCGGTCGCTCAAGCCCTGACCGCGTTTGTCAAAAATGATCACTTTGAAATGTTTACTAAGAAGCATCAGCCAATCCAAATAGTGTTGGCTTTCGGCAGATACATCTAAATGCGATACCATGCCCGGCACATAGATTAGCGTTTCCGGACCCGTTCCCCACACCTGATAGGCAATGGAAAACCCGTCTTTTTCAGTGAATTTAATTTCTGGTGGCAGCATGGTCAAATCTTCAACCCAAAAACGGGCATAAATCAAGATCGGATTTGAAAATACGCATTGTTTTACGTGAGATAAAAAGATTCAAACAAGTGTTCTTTGTCCAAATGGCTAATCAGTTTTGTAGAAATTTGACCGTTCGTGACTGTGAGTGGTGTAATTTAAGCGCGCGAATGGCAGCAGTACAACTTTGGCCCTTAAACTGTAACGTTGGCCAAAACCTCATCCCGTGTGATCGCCGTCTTGGTTGCATCTAATGTAACCGATCCGCGTTTTAGGGTGTAAAAGTGATCCGCCAGTTTATAGGCAAAATCAAAATACTGCTCGACCAAAACGATCGCGATATCACCATTGGCTTTTAGGCGTTTTATAACCTTGCCGATTTGTGCAATGATGTTGGGCTGTATACCCTCTGTTGGTTCATCTAAAATCAATACTTTCGGCTGGGTAATCAAAGCCCTTGCGATGGCCAGCTGTTGTTGTTGACCGCCGGATAGATCCCCTCCTTTACGGTCTTTCATCTCATTTAAGATGGGGAACATTTCAGAGATGCTATCAGGCACGAAATGCTGCTCAATCGGCAGGCATGAAAAACCAGTTTCCAGGTTTTCTTCCACAGTTAACATCGGGAAAATATCGCGCCCTTGCGGTACATAGGCTATTCCCCTTTTTGCTCTTTGATAGGGTGCAGAGCGGGTGATGTCGTCGCCATTGAAAAATATGTTTCCTTCTGAAATCGGGTGTGCGCCTGTGATTGCTCTCATCAAGCTGGTTTTTCCAACACCATTGGTGCCCAAAACACAGGTTACCTCACCGATTTTAGCGGTCAGGTTGATATCAAACAGGATCTGCGACTTGCCGTAAAATAAATTGAGTTTTGATGTTTTGAGCATTTCACTATCTTCCTAAATAAACATCAATAACGTCTTGATTGGCGGTGACATGCTCAAGACGGCCTTCTGCCAAAACTGACCCCTCATGCAAGACGGTTACTTTGCAATCCAAGCGCTGCACGAAATCCATATCATGCTCGACCACCACAACGGCGCGGGTTTTCGCAGCCTGCACCAGTATATCAGTGGTTTTTTCCCGCTCAGATCGCGTCATCCCGGCGGCGGGTTCATCAACAAGCAAAAGTTTGGGATCCTGCGCCAAAAGCATCCCGATCTCAAGCCATTGTTTTTGACCATGGCTCAATTCACCTGCTGGCCTGTCCATGTGGCTTTCCAAACCGATATTGCCGGCAAGTTTGGTCACTTGTTCCTCGGCATCTTGCGAGCGTTTAAATGCCAATACCTGAAAAACCCTGCGATCATTTTTAAGCGCGAGTAACAGGTTTTCAAAAACGGTTTGATCTTCAAAAACTGTAGGTCTTTGGAATTTTCGGCCAATCCCGGCCTGCGCAATTTCTGCTTCGTCAAGAGCAAGAAGATCAATGCTCTTGCTGCCCCATTTTATCACGCCGCTATCCGGTTTGGTTTTACCGGTTACAATGTCCATGAAAGTGGTTTTGCCGGCGCCGTTTGGGCCAATGATGGCGCGCAGCTCTGCCTCGGCAATTTGAAAGGACAGGTTGTTTATCGCCTTGAACCCATCAAAGCTGACTGACACCCCTGATACTTCCAGCAAAGAGCTCATTTGCTTGGGCCTTTCGAAGACAAGCGGTCGATTAGGCCGCCCAAACCTTTCGGGGCAAAAAGCGTCACCAGTACAAAGCCTAGACCCAAGAGCACTTGCCACCAATCAACCCATTTTATCGAAAAACCTCCAAGATTGATGTCTGGTGCTTGGCCGCCCGTAAACCACGTAGACAGCAAACTGACTAAAGCAGCACCAATGACCGCTCCGTATAGTCGGCCGCGCCCGCCAATGGCCACCCAAACAGCTAGGTAAATCGACGCAATCGGCGCCATTTCTGCCGGATTAACAATCCCAGCTTGTGGATAATATAGCGCGCCCGCTATTCCGGCTACGCAGGCCGTCATAGTGAAAACCGCAAGTTTATAATGCTCAACTTTATAGCCAAGAAAACGAACTCGCGCCTCGTTGTCACGAATGGCTCTTATAACTGATCCAAACTTGCCTGCTACAAGAGCGCTGGCGCCCAGATATCCGAGCCCCAATGCAAGAGCAGAGGCCCAGAAAAGCCAGAGGGAAACTTGATCTTGGGGGGCTGACACATTGGGCAGGTTTTGCAAGCCTGACAAGCCATTGTTGCCGCGCAGACCGCTTTCATTTTGAAACAGGTACAGCGAAAGCGCTAATGTGAAAGCCTGCGTTAGGATTGATAAGTAAACCCCAGTGACCCGCGATCTAAAGGCCAGCCACCCAAACACAAATGCCATGACCCCCGGCACTAAGACCACCAAAGCCAATTGGGCCACCAAACTGTCAGAAAAAGCCCAAATAATGGGAAACTCATTGCTGCCAACTACCCCGAATATCTGGGTTCCGATCCCGTCGATCACTTCTTGCGGGGTAGGCGGTATTGTCGCTTGTGCCAATGAGTTTTCGACGATACTGCGTGTGCGTTCATACATCAGCCACATGCCGATCATGTATCCGCCCAAGCCAAAGAATGCGAAGTGGCCCAACGACAGGATACCGCAATAACCCCAAACCAAATCCATCGCGATGGCAATAAGGCAAAGGCAAAGCGTTTTACCAAGTGTTTTGACAAAAGATGTTGAAATCAAACCGCCACCCATGCCTTCGGAAAACACCGTAACCAGCAGCGTAAAGAGGGCCAAAACCAACACGAAAATCAGCGCATTTATTGAATATTTGGAGCGTTTATTTTCCATGTCTCAATCCCCTGCTGCGCGGCCTTTTAGGGCAATAATTCCCCGTGGCCTGAATTGGATGAATATAATGATGAATAAAATCATATAGGTCTGGGCGGCGAGGGTATTGGAGGGGTTGTGCCATTCGATCCCCTTTTGCAAAAAACCCACCATAGTGGCGCCGGCAAGGGTGCCCCAAATATTGCCCACGCCGCCGACCACAACGGTCATAAAGCTTTGCACGATATAGTCATTGCCCATTTCCGAGGTGACTTTGGCATAAAGCCCGATAGCAACGCCGGCAATTCCGGCAATGCCTGATCCCAGCCCGAAGGTCAGCATATTGACCCGATCTGGATTGATCCCCATTGCAGAAGCCATACTTGGATTTTGGGTTACGGCACGGGTTTCAAGCCCAAAGCGGGTACGCTTCAGAATGAAAAGAAAGACGCCAAGGAATATCAGAGCCAGAACGAAAATCGCGATCCGTATATAGCTGATTGCCACAACATCGTTGATGACCCAGGCACCGCCCAACCAATCAGGTGAGGTCAGCGGACGCGCCTGTGTTCCAAATATATTTTTGGCAACCTGCTGCAGTGCGATTGAAATCCCAAATGTCGCCAGCAGCGTTTCCAACGGACGGTTATACAGCCACCGAATGACCAATCGTTCCATGGCAACGCCGGCGGAAAATGTGACTCCAAAGGCCAAAGGGACTGCAAGCAGGATAGACAGGGTTTGATCCGGTACAAATTGCTGCACAACAAAACCAGTATACGCGCCCATCATGATAAATTCGCCATGCGCCATGTTGATGACGCCCATCACCCCAAAGGTAATGGCCAGCCCGATTGCGGCGAGAAAGTAAATTGAGGCAAGTGAAATAGCATCAAGCCCAATATCAAAAAACTGAGAGAATGAGACCCGATAGGATATTTTTTGCAATGCCGCCTTAGCCGCCTCTGTCACTTCATGCGACGGCTCGGCGTACTCTTCGAAAAAAACGTACTCCTGAACGATTTTTTCAATTTGTGACGCTGATAATGTATCAGGGGCGAGCCCCTTAGCTGCCAATTTTTGGTAGGCATCCTCGCGGCTTTGGGGATTGCCAAGCTGCCCGATTGGAATGCCCGCAATGCGGCCTGCAACTATATTTGCGGCCAGTGCTTCTTTAACATCACCCGCCGATAGTACCGGCTTGGCGACCCCGCCAGCGACCAATAAATCATATGCATCAGCGCTGGAAAACCCTTGTGTTTCGGGTGTTAGAACCCACGCTATATTTGCCTCTGTCGGCACTATTTTGGCAAACCGACGTTCCGTGGACAGAACACGGTTTAATTGCGCCCGAACCTCAATCTGCAGTGATTGGCTTATCGCTTCAATGGCGGCCAGTTTTTCGGGTATCTGCGTGCTGTATTTGATTGTCATCAAGGACAGCAGTTGTTGTTTTTCCGTTTGAAGATCTGGATCTGTTTCAATGTCCAAAGATGCTTTAAGCAGCGGAAGGTAGGCCGCATCATCATTTCGCCGAATTGAATTTAGCGCAGCCCTGCGCACTTCGATGTCGGGGGCGTTCAGTTGAAATGAAACCAAAGCGCCGGAAATTAAATTGCGCACTCCGCTGTTCGGTTTGACCTGCTTAAAGCCGGTTTTCTCAAACAGGCCAATATCGTCAGCCGTGTCTAGATCAAACATCCGTCCGTCTAAAACGGCAATGAATTCTTTCGTTTCTTTGTTTTGCCATATGGCCTTTTCGCGCCAGTTTGTGAGCATGAATTCAACACTGGGCAAGCCACTTTCAACAAGACTATCAATGGCCGGGCTGATGGTTTTTCGAGAGCTTTTGGCAATGATACTTTCATGTTTTTGTAAAATATCTGAAAGCGTCTGAGCAGAAAGGCTGGTGCCGAAACAGACAAACCAAACGGCGATAAATAGGCCAATTGAAAATTTCATTGAGGTATGCCTTGCATTGGTTGGAGGGCAGAATGCCCTCCAATTTTTTATTTAGATCTTAGTAGTTTGACTCGATCTGCACGCAGGTTTCGGTTTGCGTGTTGTACATCCCGCACCCTAACTCTTGCCAATCAGAGATCAGAACAGCGGATTCAGGCAGGAAATCTGTCCATGCATCGCCTGGCACTTCTTCTGTTTGGCTGATGATGTCAAATTGACCATCGGCCTGAATTTCGCCGATTAAAACTGGCTTTGATAAGTGGTGGTTTGGCAACATTACCGCTGTGCCGCCTGTTAGGTTCGGAAAGGTTTGACCGTACATTTTGGCCCGCACTGCATCCACATCAGCGCTGCCGGCTTCTTCGACGGCACTTACCCACATGTTAAAGCCGATATAGTGGGCTTCCATTGGATCGTTGGTGACGCGTTCGGCGCCCATCAGCTCTTTCCATGATGCAACCCACTCTTCGTTGGCCGGAACATCGGCGGATTGGAAATAGTTCCAAGCTGCGAGGTGACCAACAAGGTTGCTTGTATCCAAACCGGACAACTCTTCTTCTCCGACGGAAAAGGCAACCACTGGGATGTCATCTGCCGAAATGCCTGCTGCGGCGAGTTCCTTGTAGAACCCTATGTTGGCATCCCCGTTGATGGTGGAAATAACACCGACTTTTTTACCGTCTGCGCCAAGCGCTACAACATCCGCCACAATCTTTGACCAATCTGAATGTCCAAACGGCGTATAATTCACAAAGATATCCGATGCTGGGATATCTTTTGAAATAAGGTAACTCTCGAGGATGTTATTTGTGGTGCGTGGATACACATAGTCGGTGCCCAAAAGTGCAAACTTTTCGACGCCCAGCTCGTCTAGGAAGTAATCGGTGGCAGGGATCGCTTGCTGATTTGGCGCCGCACCAGTGTAGAACACATTTTTCGAACTTTCTTCGCCCTCATATTGCACCGGATAGAAAAGAAGACCATTAAGCTCTTCGATCACGGGAAGCACTGACTTTCTTGATACGCTGGTCCAGTTTCCAAACATGACATCGACATCATGCACGGTGAGCAATTCACGCGCTTTTTCCGCAAACAGCGGCCAGTTTGATGCGGGGTCAACAACAACAGCTTCAAGCTGTTTGCCCAGAACACCACCTTTGGCATTTTGTGCATCAATCAGCATGAGCATCGTGTCTTTCAAAGTTGTCTCTGAGATTGCCATTGTCCCTGAAAGCGAGTGAAGTACCCCGACTTTAATAGTATCAGCGGCAAAGGCTGACGGCACAGATGCGCCGAGTGCGATAACCCCGGCAAGGGTTGTGTTAAATAGTTTCATTTAGATCTCCTCGCAGGCGGTTGTCTATTGCGGCTTGAGATTTCAAAGGCCGCCAAGTAACATCACACCTGCAACACATGTTGCATTTCGTGTGGCGATCGGCGCGAGCTGCAATTCGGTCGGTCGTCACACACTCCTGCCAGCTTCAATTGCGTCATCAGCTGACAAGTGGAGAGGGGATGAGCGCTGCACAAAGCTCAAGGTTTAGGCATCATAAAAGTGGAGCCTGAGTGTTTATTGATTAAAAAATAGACGCTTCTAGGTCGCGCGATGAACAAATAGGCTACTTTGTGGTGTTTTGCGCACAATAGATGCAAAAACCTATTTTGTTTTGTGCGTTTGCTTCTTAACGTGAACCAAAATGAGGCAATATATCTAAACTGGAAAGTACTAATTGAATGCGAGATTTGGCAGACATGGCTTTGGAGCACCAACCAAGAGCGCTGGGCCAAATTAGCATCACCACCTCGGTGAAGCGAAAATCCAGTCGACTTGACGATCTTTACCAAAAAGGCTGTCTTAAAGCACTATTTCCAGACCGAGATGACCATGTTGAAGCGGTTTTGATCAATACTTCGGGCGGGATCACAGGGGGGGACCGTTTAGAAGTAAAAGCGCGTGCGAAAAGCAACGCGCATATGGTTATAAGCACTCAGGCCTGCGAAAGGGTTTATCGNGCTCAGGCTGATAGCATCGGAAANGTGAACACAGCGCTGACTGTTTCGGATGGGGCGATGCTGGCTTGGTTACCGCAAGAGACAATATTTTTTGATGGCGGCCAACTNGAGCGCACCCTCACCNTGAACTTGGAAAAATCTGCACGGGCATTGGTGATTGAGCCTGTCTTGTTCGGCCGTCTTGCCATGGGGGAAACCCAGTTAAATGGGCATTTTCGTGACCGGATTGATGTCAGCATTGATGGGGATTTGGTCTACCGCGACACAACGCTTCTTGCGGGTGATATTACCGCCAAACTGGCCCGTCCGGCAGTTGCAAGTGGAATGCAGGCTATGGCCACTTTGCTCTACCGGGCGCCAGACGCCGCTGGATATCAGGCGCAGCTTGCGGCCTATTTAAACCNAACATCCGGCTCTAGCCTGCTTTCAAAAGATTTTCTGGCGCTTCGCTTCTTGGCCTTAGATGGTCAGGAATTGCGCAAGATGATGCTTCCAATCCTAGACCTTTTCACCCGAAACACGCTTCCAAAGTGTTGGAGACTATAGATGCAATTAACCCCACGAGAAAAAGACAAATTGCTGATTGCAATGGCGGCCGAAGTGGCCCGCAAACGGCGCGAACGCGGCGTGAAATTGAACCATCCCGAAGCCATCGCACTCATTTGCGATGCGGTCGTTGAGGGCGCGCGCGATGGGCGCAGCGTTGCAGATATGATGCAATATGGCGCAACAGTGGTCAGCTATGAAGACTGTATGGAAGGGGTGCCTGAAATGATCCCCGAGGTCCAGGTCGAAGCAACCTTTCCCGATGGCACCAAACTGGTGACCGTTCACAATCCAATTCGCTAGGAGTTTAAAATGAAAAAAGCCCTTTTAGGCGTTGTTCTTGCCGCCGCTTCCCCCAGCTTTGCGCATCCGCAATTCACAGACCATGCCCATAGTGGATCAGATAGCTCTTGGATGATCTTTATTGCAGCAGCGGTGATCGCTGCTGGTCTTTTTATGTGGTGTCGAAAGGGGTCGCTATGAAGCCCGGCGAGGTTATTTGTGCACCGGGCGATATCGTTATGAACGATGGACGGCCCGAGATCGAATTAAGCGTTTCCAACACCGGCGACCGTCCGGTGCAAGTGGGCAGCCACTATCATTTTTTCGAAACCAATCCGGCACTCGATTTTGATCGCCAGGCCGCTTATGGGCGTCGCCTCAATATTGCAGCAGGCACGGCAGTGCGCTTTGAGCCGGGTCAAACGCGCAGTGTGACATTGATCGAAATNGCNGGNGNNCGGCGGATATACGGTTTNAATGCACAGGTTATGGGAGGGCTNTAGAAAATGGCTATCAAAATAAGCCGCTCTGATTATGCCAGCATGTNCGGCCCNACCACNGGNGANAAACTGCGGTTGGCAGATACCGAGATATATATCGAAGTNGAAAAAGACCTNACGACATATGGNGAAGAGGTCAAATTCGGCGGCGGTAAAGTTATTCGCGATGGGATGGGTCAATCCCAAGTGACCCGCGCAGAGGGGGCGGCCGATACTGTCATTACCAATGCGCTGATCTTGGATTACACAGGCATCTACAAGGCCGATGTGGCCTTGCGTGATGGTCGCATTGCAGNGATCGGTAAGGCCGGCAATCCAGATACCCAGCCGGGGGTCGATATTATCATTGGGCCGGGTACAGAAATTATCGCAGGTGAGGGGAAAATCCTAACTGCAGGCGGATTTGACAGCCATATCCATTTCATTTGCCCACAGCAAATAGACGATGCTCTGCATTCTGGTGTCACCACGATGCTGGGCGGCGGNACCGGGCCGGCGCATGGGACTTTGGCAACCACCTGCACGCCGGGGCCTTGGCATATCGCTCGCATGCTGCAAGCGGCNGATAGCTTGCCAATGAACTTGGCATTCGCTGGCAAAGGCAACGCCTCTTTGCCGGCAGCNCTTGAAGAGCAGGTTATCGCGGGCGCCTGTGCGCTCAAGCTGCATGAGGATTGGGGGACAACCCCTGCNGCGATTGACANCTGCCTCAGCGTTGCTGANGCNATGGATGTTCAAGTGATGATCCATACNGANACGCTGAACGAGTCNGGGTTTGTTGAACATACACTGGCGGCGATGAAAGGCCGGACAATCCACGCCTTTCATACCGAAGGNGCAGGNGGCGGGCACGCGCCGGANATTATCCGGATTTGCGGTGAAGACCATGTATTGCCGTCNTCGACCAACCCGACACGTCCATTTACGGTTAATACCATTGAAGAACATCTTGATATGTTGATGGTGTGCCATCATTTGGACAAATCCATCCCTGAGGATATTGCCTTTGCCGAAAGCCGCATTCGCCGNGAAACAATTGCAGCCGAAGACATCCTGCANGATATGGGNGCCTTTAGCATTATCGCATCAGACAGTCAGGCCATGGGACGGGTGGGTGAAGTNATCACCCGCACATGGCAGACGGCTGATAAAATGAAGCGCCAACGCGGTGCGTTGGCCGAAGAAAGCGGCAACAATGATAATATGCGCGCGCGGCGTTATGTGGCCAAATACACCATTAATCCGGCCATCGCNCATGGCATTTCCCANGAAATCGGGTCTATCGAGGTGGGCAAGCGNGCCGATCTTGTGCTTTGGGCCCCNGCATTTTTCGGCGTCAAACCCGAGATGGTTGTGATGGGTGGCAGCATTGTCTGTGCCCAGATGGGCGATCCAAATGCGTCCATTCCAACCCCGCAGCCCGTTTATACCCGCCCGATGTTCGGCGCATTTGGGCGCGCATTGGAAAACAGTTCAGTTTCGTTTGTCTCGGATGCCGCCCAAAGTGCTAATNTGCGGCAAACCTATGGTCTGGCCAAGCAAACTGTTGCGGTTCAAAATACCCGAGGTATCGGCAAGTCAGACCTAAAGCTGAACACTGCNACACCGCAAATCGAGGTACACCCAGAAACCTATGAAGTGCGCGCCGATGGCGAATTGCTCACCTGCGAGCCGGCTGAAACTGTGCCAATGGCGCAGCGCTATTTTCTATATTAGGAGCTTTCATGCACCCGACAGCACAAACACTCCGTGATGTGCCCACATCTGAGCCGCCTGATTTCATCTGCGCGCTCAGCTATGAAGAACGGTTTTTGCGCCGCCGCAAGCTGGTCACGGACTGCGGCACGGAGTTCGTTGTTGATCTGCCAAAAACCACCGATCTGAAGCAGGGCGATCAACTCATGCTTTCGGATGGCCGTGTTGTTGAAATTCGCGCACGCGAAGAGCAACTAACAGCGATTAGGGGGGACAGCCTTGTGTCACTGGCCTGGCATATTGGAAACCGGCATACCCCCTGCCAGATNGAAAANGACCGTCTGCTGATTTGTCACGACCATGTGATAGAGGATATGATCCGCCGCCTTGGTGGGCAGATCGAGCATGTNAGTGAGCCGTTTACCCCAGAGGGCGGTGCNTATGGCATGGGGCGAACCCATAGCCATGATCACGGTCACTCCCATCATCACCACAGCCATGACTGACGGCATTATGAGCGCAAAAAAACCTCTTCTGACCGTGCTTCAATGGCTGTCACCGGCCTTTCCCATTGGTAGTTTTGCCTATTCGCATGGGTTGGAATGGGCAATTGAGGCCGGCCACGTTAAAGACGAGCCGACTTTGCATAACTGGCTTCAGGATTTAATCGCTTTGGGATCAGGGCGCAGCGATGCAATTTTAGTGTCTTTGGCCCACTGCGCCGAAGATCGCGCCGCATTGACTAGCTTGAACGATTTGGCGCTTGCCCTTGCGCCCTCATCTGAGCGCCGCACCGAGACAGTTCTGCAAGGCCAAGCCTTTTGCCAAACCCTTAGGGATGTTTGGGACTATGACATATTGGGCCTTTGCTATCCGGTTGCGGTGGGATACGGAGCCTTTTGCGCAGGGCTTGATCGGGCGGATATTACGGCCGCCTACTTGCATGCTTATGTCGCCAATTTAATTTCGGCAGCTGTTCGCTTGGTCCCGCTTGGTCAAACCCAAGGGCAGCGTATACTGCTTGGCCTGATGCCGGATATTTTAGAGGTTGGCACAGCCGCGCTATCCGCCAGCGCAGAGGACCTGACCAGCGCCTGTTTTTTATCAGACGTTGCCTCCATGCGCCACGAAACACTGAAAACACGGATATTTAAAACATGACCCAAATGAACGGACCTTTGCGCATCGGAATTGGCGGTCCTGTTGGCGCCGGAAAAACGTCGCTGACAGCAGCCCTAGCACGCAGTTTGTCAAAGCGGTTCTCGATCGGTGTCATCACCAATGACATTTACACCCAAGAGGATGCAGAGGCGCTAATGCGGA
>PBSX01000036.1 GCA_002726375.1 Marinovum sp. | reverse complement strand
TTTTAATCCAAAAAGATGATCAGCGTATGATTGTTTTTCCGCAGGCCGATATTACGCAATCAGCGATTACTTTGATTGATCAAAGGTTAGGTGACGGTGTAGCGACACCTGAAAATTAAATTCGCCAATCCTTTGATTGGCAGATTTAATTGCTTCATAATAAGACCGAAGCAGATCACCCCTTGCTGCAAACCGCACAGATCGTTAGGACATTACAACACGTAAGATAAAGGTTTCAAATGAGCAGTCAGTCTCTGAGCGCAGATATACAACTCATCCAGCAAATTTTACCCCACCGCTATCCTTTTTTACTGGTCGATAAAGTGGTGGATATCAATGGTACACAATCGGCCAAGGGCTTGAAAAACGTGACTATGAACGAGCCGCATTTTCAGGGCCATTTTCCAGGTAATCCGATTATGCCGGGCGTGACAATCATCGAGGCTATGGCGCAAACTGCTGCGGTT
Source organism: Marinovum sp. (assembly GCA_002726375.1). Lineage (GTDB taxonomy): Bacteria > Pseudomonadota > Alphaproteobacteria > Rhodobacterales > Rhodobacteraceae > CABZJG01. The sequence continues at coordinate 10,091 of PBSX01000036.1, read as the reverse complement.
ATGGTTGGAACCGCGTTAGATTTGGCTGACAAAGAGTTACTGATTTATTTTATGGCCATTGATAAATGTAAATTCCGCCGCAAAGTTGTTCCGGGGGATGTTTTGGAAATGCAGCTGACCACTCTGCGCGGTAAGCCGGGCGGAAAGGTTTGGAAGTTTGGCGGTGTCGCCAGTGTCGAGGGCGAAATGGCTGCAGAAGCCGAGTTTACTGCTATGATGGATTTGCCTCAGGAGGCGTAGAATGAGCAATTCCTTTGTCCATCCCAGTGCGATTATAGAGCCGGGCGCCGAGCTGGGAGCAGGGTGTCACATAGGACCATTCTGCCATGTTGGACCAGAGGTAAAGCTTGGTGATAAAGTGACTTTGAAAAGTCATGTTGTGGTTGGCGGCAAAACAGATATCGGGGAAGAAACTGTTGTTTTCCCATTTTCAGTTTTGGGCGAAATTCCACAAGACAAAAAATTCAAAGGTGAAAAGACCTCCCTTAGCATCGGAGCCCGTAACCGCATTCGTGAGCATGTTACTATGAATACCGGCACAACGGGTGGCGGCGGTCTAACGCAGGTTGGCGATGATGGCTTGTTCATGGCCGGGTGCCATGTGGCGCATGATGTGCAGATTCACAACCGGGTGATCTTGGTCAATAATGCGGCGGTTGCTGGCCATTGTGTTTTAGAGGATGACGTCATTGTTGGCGGTCTTTCGGGGCTTCATCAATTTGTGCGCATCGGGCAGGGCGCCATCATCGGGGCAGTGACCATGGTGACCAATGATGTCATTCCCCACGGGTTGGTGCAGGCGCCGCGCGGTGAACTGCATGGTTTAAACCTAGTTGGGCTTAAACGGCGCGGAGTTCCGCGTGCGGATATCACAGCTTTGCGGGCTGCTTTTCAGATGCTGGCCCAAGGCGAGGGCGCTTTTCAAGAGCGCGCCAAGCGATTGGGCGAGGAAACCGAAAGTGACTATGTTCAGCAAATTGTTGATTTTGTTACCGGCGTATCAGATCGCTCTTTTTTAACACCTGGCGAATGATATGACATCGGGTCTTGCGATACTTGCAGGGGATGGTCGTCTGCCAGTGCAACTGCATCAAGCTGTCCCAGATGCGCTGTGTGTCGTATTTGAGGGCATGGCGCACCAATTAGCATCAGAAAACCTACATGTCTGTCAGTTTGAAAGATTGCAAAGTCTATTTGAACTGTTAAAGCATCATGAGATTTCAAAAATAGTTATGGCCGGTGCAATGTCGCGGCCCCAACTTGATCCCGCAAAGTTCGATGCCTTCATGCATAACATTGCGCCTGATTTTATAAAAGTTTTGCAAAAGGGCGACGATACAGTTCTTCGGTACGTGATTACACTTTTTGAAGATCAGGGCTTTGATGTTGTCGCCCCGCAGGACATCGCTTTAGAATTAACCCTGCTTGCGGGTGCAGCTGTTGGCGCATTGCCGGATGCTCTATTGGCTGATGTTGCTTATGCAGATCAAATTCTTCGCCATATGAGTACGCTTGATATTGGTCAGGGCGTGGTTGTGGAAGGGGGCCATGTTCTTGGGATCGAGACCTTACAAGGCACCGAAGCCCTGTTGGATTTTGTTGCCATCACGTCGAGCTCTTTGCGATCTTCTCAAGGTGGGGTGTTGGTCAAGCGACCGAAAGTAAATCAAGATATGCGGGTTGATGTCCCAACCATAGGGCCGCAAACCATACGCCAGGCGGCAAAGGCTGGATTATCCGGCATCGTGATTTCCCCAGATAAAGTGCTGGTTCTTGATCGTGACACCACGCTGTCCTTGGCCCAGTCACTGGATATTTTTATTTTGGCGCAGGACCCCGAGTTATGAAAATATTCATCATTGCAGGAGAGGCCTCGGGGGATAAACTTGGCGCTGCGATGATGAAGGGGTTTGAACAACACATTTCCCATAAACTCGAATTTATCGGCGTTGGTGGTGCGTTGATGGAAGAAATAGGGCTAAAGAGCCTTTTCCCGATGGAAGAAATTTCTTTGATGGGAATTTCCGAGATCCTAAGCCAGTATCGTCATCTGAAAAAGCGGATACGCCAAACGGCCTCAGTAGTTTTGGATGAAAAGCCTGATGTGTTAATCACAATTGATCTTCCAGAATTTTCATTTCGAGTAGCCGATTTGGTCAAGCAGACATATGATATCCCAACGGCTCATTATGTAGCGCCGACCGTATGGGCTTGGCGGCCCGGACGCGCGCGCAAGATTGCAAAATACATCGACCATGTTCTTGCCCTTTTTCCGTTCGAGCCGCCACTTATGCAGGACGCAGGAATGAGCTGTGATTTTGTCGGACATCCAGTGGTGCAAGACCTCATCGCGACACCACAGGAAGTGTCTGAGTTTAAATCGCATTTTGGGCTAAACTCGGGGCCTATTTTAGTGTGTTTGCCTGGCTCAAGACGCTCGGAAATCAAACGTTTAACCCCGATTTTCCAAAACAGTTTGGCAAAGGTGAAAGACAGTTATCCTGACATCAATATTGTACTTCCTGCTGCCCCATCAGTGGCTGAATTGGTGCAGAGCGAGGTTCGCCAATGGACGCATAAGCCNATTGTTCTGGATCCACGTGAATTTANCTTGGATCANGCNGGCAAGTTTAAAAGAGCNTCNTTTAAAGNGGCGGATGTCGCATTGGCTGCATCTGGTACAGTCTCATTGGAACTGGCAATCAATCAAACGCCGATGGTTGTAGCCTATGATATGAACTGGATATCTCGTCAGATTATTGGGCGCATGCTGCAGGTTGATAGCGTTAATCTTGTCAACTTGGTTTCCGACACGCGTACGGTTCCCGAGTATATCGGCGAAGCNTGCCAACCAGATGCGATTNCATCTGCAATTTGTGATGTTTTAAAGAATCCCACTGCCCAATTTCAATCTATGCAAAGCACAGTAGATCGCNTGAAAGCACCCTTTTCGACGCCCGGGAGTTGCGCGGCAAAGTCAGTTTTGGATTTCCTTAAAAACCGCTAGTTTTGAATAATCGTTGCTTTCTTATAGGCGGCCGTAAAGCCCTTTAAAGACAGTTCAAAAATAACATTTTCATTGGGAAGAGACAGATGTGCAATGATGAGATTGGCAACTAACCCTTTTTTCATCAGTGCGATATCGTCTTCGGTCAAGCCAATACGGGCAATACAGCCGACAGAGGAGCAAAATGAATAGGGGTACTTTTTTATGCTATTAGGCCCGAAGGAAATAGTGAGAGGAATATTGAGCAACGTTTCAAGTGGCACAACAATATTCGCCGCTGCAACGGCGGGTTGACCAGATGGCAATTTAAATAATGCAATCTCAGCCACAGGTTCGTTTCTCTCGTTGATTATAATTTGGGCTAATTCACATGGATCATTGCCATCTTGAGTCCGCACACAGCGAATATTCCAGTCGCCGACCCGCTCTGCAATATAAGGTTGCCCAATCTCAGGTGTCGGGACAGCTAACCCTAAGGATAAGCCTTCACCTGCCTCAACATTTTGTGCCCACAAAAGCTGTGCGGATGAGAACGATGAAAGCACAAAAAAGAAAGATATTGTGACAAAGCGATTTAACATTAATTTACCTCTGCTGCTTATGAACGCGTGATATCATGCAATTTATCCGATGTCATGAGCATGAAATCAATGTGAATGAAAAAAGACACTAAGTTACAGGACAGCGGCCAATAAAAAAGAGCCTGATTAAAGGCTCTTTTTCACTTATAANTTTNTCTCCCCGTCGGACTGGCCGACTTATGACGGTANGCTACGAAAACAATTCGAATCGGTCAACAATAAAATGCATAATTTTTTGCATTTTGAATATTTTTTTAAACTCATAAATTTCAATTTTTGGATATCAGAAGCAAACTTTAGTTTTTTTACCATTGGGTAGAAACCATAGTTACTCGCAATAGTATTTCGGTTTTCTAGTGCCATTACAAAAGGTATTGAGAATAAAAGTATTTTATTGTGACCGATTTCGCCCAGCAAAGCGCGGCAACATTGCAGAAAAATCTTGGCCACTTCCGTTTTCCTGCTCTACAAAATCACCATAAAGCTTCGTTGCTGCAGCCCCCATGGGCGTGTCTGCATCCACCGCCGTGGCCGCTTGTTGACTTAAGCGTAGATCTTTGAGCATCAGATCAGCAGAGAAACCCGGTTTGTAATCATTGTCTGATGGGGCTTGTGGTCCAACGCCCGGAGCAGGACAATAGACGTTAAGCGACCAACTATNGCCTGAAGAGGTGCTGGCTACATCAAACATAGCTTGCCTTTCTAGACCAAGTTTATCGGCAAGCGCAAAGGCTTCACAGGTGGCAATCATTGTGGCCCCCAAAATCATATTATTACATATTTTGGCCGCTTGACCATTTCCTGAATCTCCGCANTGGACAGCCTTTTGACCCATAATNTCGAATANTGGTTTGGCCTTNGCAAATCCTACCTCTGGGCCGCCAACCATAAAGGTTAAAGTGCCAGNGGTTGCGCCGCCAACACCGCCAGAGACCGGGGCGTCTAGCGGTAAAACGCCAGCCTTGGCAGCCCTTTGGGCCACATGGCGCGCGCTTTCAACATCAACCGTTGAGCAATCTAAAAAGGCAGCGCCAGCAGCCATAGTGGGAATAATTTCATCCGCAACTGCGCGCAGGATATCCCCATTGGGAAGCATTGTGATGACAATATCAGCATTTGNGGCGGCCTCTGCTGCCGAGCCTACAANCGCAACATCTTTGGCAGTGACCCCAACGGGATCATAGCCGGTGACATTTAGACCTGCAGCAGTCAGGTTTTCTGCCATTGGGGCNCCCATATTGCCCAAGCCAATAAATCCAATGTTCATTTCATCTCTCCTATAAACGCAATTCCATTGCCCCAAGGGGGGAAAGCATATGTTCGATATCTGCGGTGGGAACGCTGCTCATATTGTGTTGCCAGTTTGGCGTGCGGTCTTTGTCAATTATAGCGGCCCGAATACCTTCGAGGAAGTCCCCAAACTCCATTGCGCGTGCGGTNAAGCGATATTCACAGCGCAGCGCCATTTCAAGATNNCNNGANCTNTCCCTCAGATGTTCAATTATTTTAAGNGCGCAGGCCATGGATAAAGGTGAGTTGCGGCCCATGGCTTTCAATGTTTTTTCTGCAAAAGAACTATCNTGNTTTGANNATTCTCTAACGATTGNGGAAAGATCTCCTGATTGGAATGCGGTGTTGATCATTGGTAAAGCATCTGCNAATTTTCCNGCAGGCGCGTCAGCGATATAGGTTTTGANGGNCTCTGGNTCGCCGGTCTTTTCCAGCTCCTTTGTCATTGCCGCCCAACGATCCTGCGGAATAAAATAATCTGCAAAGCCAACCTCGATTGCATCTTTTGGCCCCATACGATCCGCTGTTAGACCAAGATANTCTCCTAAGAAACCTNGCGCACGCGACAGGATATAGGAACCACCNACATCGGGAACCAAACCAATTCCACATTCGGGCATCGCTATCTGGCTGGTTTCACCAACAATTCGATGGCTTCCGTGACATGAAATGCCCACGCCGCCACCCATCGTAAAACCTTGCATAAGAGCAATGTAAGGCTTGGGATATCGGGCGATGAGCGCATTTAGTCTATATTCATCTGCCCAGAATTTTTGCCCAAAAGCATAATNTTTATCCAGTCCAGATTGGTANAGATCNGCAATNTCACCTCCGGCGCAAAAGGCGCGGGTTCCAAGCGCATCNATAATTACCAGATCAACGGTATCATTGGTNTGCCAGTCCATAAGTGCCGCCTCAATTGCGGTGCACATCTCATAGGTCATGGCATTTAAAGCATCGGGGCGCTGCAAGGTGATGCGGCCAGCCCGGCCAGAAATGCGAATATTGATATCTTTCATCGGGCTGCGAGCANATGTCTTGAAATAATCATNCNCATAATCTCATTGGTGCCTTCAAGAATTTGATGTACCCGCAAATCTCGCACAATTTTTTCAATGCCGTAGTCAGATAAATAGCCATAACCGCCATGAAGTTGCAGACAGCTATTGGCCACTTCANACGCACAATCGGTCACATACAGCTTGGCCATCGCACAGAACTTACCAGCGTCAGACGCGCTATTGTCTAGCTTCCAAGCCGCTTGGCGCAAAAATGTTCTCGAGGACTGTAGTTTCACTTCCATCTCGGCAAGCTTGAATTGCAGAGCTTGAAACTGATCAATGGATTTACCAAAGGCTTTTCGCTGGCCCATGTACTCTAANGTGGCAGACAACGCGGCTTGTGCACCGCCAAGCGCGCTNGCGGCAATGTTCAGCCGTCCGCCATCCAAACCAGCCATCGCGTAGCTGAAGCCCTGACCTTCATCTCCTAAAAGGTTGTCGATAGAAACGGTGCAATCATCAAACTGGACCTGCGCCGTGGGCTGTGATCGCCACCCCATTTTTTCTTCTAGCGCGCCATAGCTCAGGCCCTGGCTTCCGGCTTCAACTACCAACGCAGATATTCCTTTGGGGCTTTGGTCGCCCGTTCGGCACATAACGATATAGGCATCAGAATAGGACCCACCGGAAATAAACGCCTTCGTGCCGTTCATTACGTAGTTTTCATTGGTTCGTTCAGCCCTTGTGNTAAGAGCNGCCGCATCTGATCCTGATCCCGGTTCNGTAAGNCAATAGCTATANACTTTGCGCATNGAGCATAGATCTGGAAGCCACCGCGTGCGGGTTTCTTCACTGCCATACTTGTCGATCATGCCTCCACACATATTGTGAATAGATAAAAAGGCACTAACAGAAGGGCAGGCCATGGCCAGAGCTTCAAAGATAAGTGTTGCATCAAGACGGCCGAGACCTGATCCGCCTTGATCCTCGCTGACATAAATTCCCCCAAGCCCAAGATCAGCCACCTTTGGCCAAAGGTCTTTGGGAATAGTGCCCTGTGTTTCCCAAGCGCGTGCCTCTTGGGCNATCTGCTCTTGGCCAAAAGCATAGGCCATATCAAACACAGCATTTTGTTCTTCGGTTAAAGCAAAATCCATCCCAAGGCTCCTTNATCCTAGTCCGCTCATCTATAGCCGTAAACAACGGCTATAGATGATCTNGAACTGGTGTTTTAGTCCATGGCTTTAAAGTTAAACTCGCCGCCGTCTTTTATGCCAGAGGGCCAGCGTGACGTCACTGTTTTTGTCCGAGTATAAAACCGGAAAGCATCCGGACCGTGTTGGTTCAAATCCCCAAAGGCAGACTTTTTCCAACCGCCGAATGTGTGATAGGCAAGGGGCACGGGAATAGGAACATTGATCCCCACCATTCCAATATTGATCCGGTTAGCAAAATCGCGTGCGGCATCTCCGTCACGGGTAAAAATTGCAGTGCCATTGCCATACTCATGATCAATCGCCAGACCTATCGCCTCTTCATAACTGCCTGCACGAACGGTGCTTAGAACCGGTCCGAATATTTCCTTTTTGTAGATATCCATGTCTGGCGTGACGCGGTCGAACAAATGTGGCCCAACAAAAAATCCATCTTCATAGCCCTGAAGATTAAAATCGCGCCCATCAATTACAAGCTCTGCGCCNTGNTCCACGCCGCTTTGCACCAGGCCTAGGATGTTTTGTTTAGCTGCGGCGGTAACCACAGGGCCATAATCAACATCGTCACCGGCAGTGTAGGGACCCACTTTCAGTTTTTCAATTCGTGGCACTAATTTTTCAATCAAACGGTCTGCCGTTTCATCACCCACCGGCACAGCAACCGAAATCGCCATACACCGTTCGCCAGCTGCGCCATATCCAGCGCCCACCAAAGCGTCTGCTGCCTGATCCATATCCGCATCNGGCATAATTATCATATGGTTTTTAGCCCCGCCAAAGCACTGTACGCGCTTNCCATTGCTGCATCCTCGACCATAGATATACTCAGCNATCGGGGTNGAGCCGACAAAACCAATCGACTGGATCAGGGGATGATCAAGAATTGCGTCTACAGCCACCTTATCGCCATTAACAACCTGTAAAATGCCTTTGGGTAATCCAGCTTCTTCCATNAGTTCCGCAAGCATCAGTGGAACGGAGGGATCNCGCTCAGACGGTTTAAGGATAAAGGCATTGCCGCAGGCAATCGCCGGCGCAAACATCCACATTGGGATCATGGCGGGGAAATTAAANGGCGTAATACCNGCACAGACCCCCAAAGGCTGNCGCATTGAATACATGTCAATTCCCGGACCGGCACTGTCTGTGAACTCACCCTTGAGCAATTGGGGCGCACCGATGCAGTATTCAACAACCTCAAGCCCGCGCTGNACATCGCCTTTGGCATCTGGAAAGGTCTTACCATGCTCGCGGCTTAGCGCTTCTGCCAGACGGTCCATGTCACGATTAAGCAGGTCAACAAACTTCATCATTACGCGTGCACGGCGCTGAGGATTAACCTGACCCCAGCTTAACTGGGCTTTTGCCGCCNCCTCTACTGCNTGCGCCATTTCACTTTCCGAAGCCAGAGGCACTTGGGCCTGAACTTCACCGGTGGCGGGATTGAAGACATCGGCAAAGCGCCCCGATGTTCCTTTGATATTCGCACCACCAACATAATGGGTTAATTCTTGCATGAGAGCTCTCCTATTTATTTGATTATTAGGTTAGCCTTGCAAAAATGTGGTGAAAAGAGGAAAATTCACAAAATAGTGCTGCAAAATTGCAAAGGTGNGAGATGACAGAAAATTGGGATGATTTGAGAATATTTCTAGCTGTCGCTCGGTATGAAACCTTGTCGGCGGCTGGACGACATATAAAGCTTGACCCGGCAACTGTTGGCCGACGGATTTCCCGTATTGAAGACCTACTAGGTCTTTCTTTATTTGTGCGCTCAACTTTTGGTTATGCTTTAACCGANGCAGGTAATCGGATGCTTGACCATGCNGCGAGGGTNGAGCAAGCAATGCTTGGTTTAACAGAAGAAATTTCTGGCCAAACTAATTCTTTAAGTGGGCAAATTCGAATTGGAGCCCCTGATGGCTGTGCTAACTTTCTGTTACCACAAGTGTGCGCCAGAATTTTAGACCAAAACCCCAATTTAGATATTCAAATTGTTGCCTTGCCGCGCGTGATTAATTTAACCAAACGTGAGGCCGATATTGCTATCGCTGTCAGTCCGCCCGAAACAGGTAGGCTGACAGCGCAAAAGTTAACAGACTACAAATTGCATTTGGCGGCCTCGGAAGAGTATCTAAGGGATAAACCACCCCTTATCGAATTATCCGATGTAAAGGGACATAGGTTCATTGGATATATTGCTGATATGATATTTGACAAAGAACTTGATTATTTGACTGATCTTGGTGTTCAGCGCCTGCCTCTGGCATCAAATTCCGTCGCAGTCCAGTTCAACTGGCTGCGAGCAGGGGCAGGGCTTGGTGTGGTTCATGATTTTGCTTTACCTTTTGCTCCGGTATTGAAACGCGTTCTTACTGATNAGTTTTCATTAACGCGCAGTTTTTACCTTATTCGCCATTATGAAGATCGCCGTATGGATAGAATGAACAAGTTTGTAGAGGCCCTGGCTAAAGAAATCCGCGTAGAGCTTGATCACTTAGAGAGATCATCTTGACAAAAATATAATTACAAATATGATTGCTTTATTGTAATATTATTTTGGAAAAATGAATGCTGGTGCAGCAAATTTTGAATTCTAAAACGAACGATGATGTTATTACCGTGACGCCGGGGACTACATTGGTAGAGGCGGCGGCAGTCTTAACCCAGCATAAAATTGGCACAGTTGTCATTTCTGAAAACGGTAAAGAAGCCAGCGGAATTTTATCAGAGCGAGATATTGTACGCGCGATATCGCATCGTGGCGCAACAGCTTTGGGCGCGCCTGTAAGCGATTTTATGACGCGAAAACTTGTCACTTGCCGACGCGAGGCAACCGCAGATCAAGTCTTGACTATTATGACAAATAAGAGGTTCAGACACATACCTGTGGTTGATAATGGCAAAATGATCGGTCTTATCACCCAAGGCGACGTGGTCAAAGCCAAACTTTCTGAATTGGCGATGGAAAAAGACGCTTTGGAAGGTATGATAATGG
>PBSX01000035.1 GCA_002726375.1 Marinovum sp. | reverse complement strand
CAAAAGCCTCAACATCGGCTATGATCTGTATCTCTTGGCTGCGGGCCGCAGCGCCGCATACCCCGCGTGAAAAAGGAATGACCAAACACCCATGCTCCCCCTGATAGGGGCCGATTTTCAGCATCTGCGGCTCTGTCACCCGATAAAATCCGGTCCAGTCAAAGCGCTCATCGCTATGATGCACTTCACAGGCAATGGTGGCCATCAACGCAATTTCATCGGTTTCATGTTCGCACAGCGCCGCAATGCGCNGAGATAAAGCCGAATAATCAACCACTTTAAGGTCGCTCAATGGCAATAGCAGTGCCCTCGCCGCCGCCGATACACACGGCGGCCACACCACGCTTTAAATCATAGCGCTCAAGCGCATGCAGCAAGGTGACAATGATGCGCGCGCCAGAGGCCCCTATAGGGTGACCAAGCGCACAGGCTCCACCGTGAATATTAAGCCGGTCGCGCGCCACACCCATGTCCCGCATAAAGGCCATCGGTACAACGGCAAAGGCTTCGTTNACTTCCCAAAGGTCTANATCCGCAACGCTCCAACCGATGCGTTCAAGCAGTTTTTGGGCGGCCGGAACCGGCGCAGTNGTAAACCAGCCCGGCGCTTGCGCATGGCTNGCATGTCCCAAGATACGGGCGCGCTGGGGAAGATGATGCGCCTCGGCATAGGTTTGCGAGGCAAGGATCAATGCCGCCGCCCCGTCGGATATGGATGAGGCATTGGCCGGCGTGACTGTGCCGTCCTTTCGAAAGGCAGGCTTCAGCTGGGNAATTTTTTCCGGTCTTGCCTTNCCCGGTTGTTCATCCGCCGCCACTATCTCTGTGGTGCGCCGTGATACGACTTCGAACGGCGAAATTTCAGCNTCAAATGCACCACTTTCCTGCGCCTTGAGCGCATTGGACAATGACGCAAGCGCGAACTCATCCTGCGCCTGACGGGTAAATTGATATTTTTCTGCGCAATCTTCTGCGAAGCTGCCCATCAAACGGCCAGGCTCATAAGCATCCTCAAGACCATCAAGAAACATATGATCGGTGACGCGGTCATGGCCTATGCGTGCGCCGCCACGCATTTTTGGCAGTATATAAGGCGCGTTTGACATNCTTTCCATGCCTCCGACCGCCATAATCTCTGCGCCACCAAGAGCGATTTGATCAAAGCCCATCATGGTGGTTTTCATCCCCGAACCGCACATTTTATTCACAGTTGTCGCGGGCACTTCTTCGCCCAATCCTGCGGCAAACCCCGCTTGNCGCGCAGGCGCTTGCCCTTGGCCTGCGGGCAAAACATTACCCATGATAAGCTCATCAACAGTACTGACCCCAGCGCCCTGCATCGCGGCGCGGATCGCCGAGCCACCAAGCTTTGCCGCAGAAACATCGTTAAAGTCGCCCTGAAAACCGCCCATGGGCGTTCTAGACGCTCCACTTATCACAACATNTTGCACCCGATTGCTCCTTGTCTTATTCGACCGCAAGCATACAGAAAAGTAACCTTTGCCGTCTAGTGTTTCTCTGACGCTATTCATCAAAGGACATACCNTGCAGATAAGCCAAAAGAAATGTGGGGATATCTTGACGCTCTTGGTAGAAACCGAGCGCANTGATGCCGCCAGTGCAATCGNATTTAAGGATTTGATCCNCGATGCTGCACAAACAGCGCCGCCNCGGGTTATTTTGGATCTTAGCAAGNTCACATTTGTCGANTCCAGCGGGCTTGGTGCAATCGTAAATGCNAAAAAGGCCCTTGGACCTGCAANACGTCTTGATCTGTGTACCCTGAACGGCGCAGTGGATAAGGTGTTCAAACTCACCCGCATGGANAGTGTGTTTGATATTTACCCGGGTCTCGATCAGGCGCTCTCTGATCCATTGGCCGGGTAAGAAAGATCGGGTGCAATGAGCAAAGGACGCTATTCGGTCCACTTGACCCAGCCCGAGGATTTTCTTTCAGTGCGCGGCGCCTTGGCGGGGATTCGAGATGATTTTTTACATCAGGGCCATAGNGCCGAGCANTTTTTAAAAATAGAAATGGTTCNGGCAGAGGCTTTGAATAATATAGCAGAGCATGGCGGCCCCGGTGTTCACAACAGCCCAATTACCATCAAATGGCAGTATGAACAGGGTCTTTTCAGCGCAACTCTAAAAGATAACGGGCGCCCCTTTCCGACTGCTGTTATCCCCGACAGAGGCAGTCCAAGACCAGATGTTGANGACAAGGATTTACCCGAGGGCGGGTTCGGATGGCATATNATTTCTCAACTTTGCGATTCTGTGCGCTATCAAAGAAGCGCTGGACAAAATAAGTTGGCTATTGGCCTAAGGGCTTANGTTGCCCTCCNAACTAACNACAATTTTATGCTTTTTTNCAATGCCANAAACTTACCTTTTTTCCCGCCTATTGCAGCCGCAAAGGCCCAGTAGACCGGTNCATGAGCTAAACATGGCTTACCTCAGCACCGCGTCTATTTTTGCCCCCACAGATGCGGCGCTGGGGTTTCACATTCCCCTTCTTTGAAAACCTGTTGCCTTGCAATCACTTTGGCCTATGCTCAACTTTGCTAAAGNGAATAAAGGGATGAGGCATGCGCGATTTTCATCGACCAGGGCGCTCGGCGGTGTTTGCCGAAAATGGCATGTGCGCCACATCCCACCCTTTGGCTGCAAAAACNGCGGTTGATATTTTACAAAGCGGTGGAAACGCCATGGATGCCGCCATTGCCGGGGCAATTTTGCTAGGGCTGTGCGAACCGCAAATGACCGGCATTGGCGGGGNTTGTTTTGTGCTTTTTTCCCCACCCNGTTCAGACGACATCAAAGCCATGAACGGATCGGGTTGTGCGCCCAGCGCNCAATCTGCCACTGACATGCGTAGCAGAGGTTTAAACCATGTTCCCGAGCATAGNGCAGAGGCGGTCACCGTTCCGGGCGCAATAGATGCATTTTGCCAATTAAGTAACGATTGGGGCAAACTCGGACTTGAGGCCCTTTTGGCCCCCTCAATTAATTATGCCGAAAATGGCGTACCCGTGGCCCCACGGGTAGCGCTGGACTGGGCCGGTTTAACCGCAAAACTGCATGTCTCTGCGAAAAAGGATTATCTTATAGATGGTAAAGCCCCCTTGCCCGGCGATATGTTTTTCGCCCCCAAACAAGCGAAAGTCCTACGCCGGATTGCCGCCAAAGGACGCGATGGGTTTTATTGCGGAGAAGTGGCTGATGATATGGTGCAATCACTCACCGCGTTTGGCGGGGCACATCAGCTAAGCGATTTTGCTGACCAGAAAGCGTTTTATACCCACCCTATACGTGGAACCTACAATGGCTTTGATCTGGTAGAGCATCCACCAAATGGCCAAGGCGCAACGGCAATTTTACTGCTTAATATCCTATCTCACTTCGATCTCGCGGCGCTGCCTCCATTTGGGGCAGTGCGCACCCATATNGAAACCGAAGCAACAAAACTTGCCTATCAAGCGCGTAATGCAATTATTGCAGACCCTGCGAACACAGAGGGGCTTGAGCAAATGCTATCTTTAGAATTTGCGCAGAAGCTGGCAGGCGAGATTAGCCTTACNTCTGCCGGGCAAGCCCCAAACCCGATCATCGAAGCGGTTCACAAAGATACCATCTATATCACGGTTGTTGATCAAGACAGGATGTCTGTTTCGCTTATCTATTCCATCTTTCACGGCTTTGGGTCAGGTTTGGCCAGTGACAAATATGGCATATTGTTCCAAAATCGCGGGGCAGGTTTTAACCTTATCCCNAACCACCCTAATGAGCTCAAAGGCGGGGCACGACCAATGCATACCATTATACCNGGTATGCTCTGCAAAGCTGGAAAGCCAATAATGCCTTTTGGCGTTATGGGCGGCCAGTATCAGCCAACAGGACATGCCCGGCTCATCAGCAATATTTTTGATTTCGGGCTTTCGCCTCAGGATTCAATTGATGCGCCGCGCAGCTTTTATGATCGCGACACCTTAAAGTTAGAGCGGGGTTATGCGCAAAACGTGGTGCAGAAACTTGCTGATTTGGGCCATTCTGTGACCCAAGACATTGAACCGATTGGCGGCGCACAAGCCATTNGGATTTTGCAAAACGGTGTTTTAGAGGGCGCATCAGANCCGCGCAAAGATGGATGTGCCTTGGGGTATTGANCCCTCACATAGCTTAATTAAGCTGAAAGTGAAGCGGGTATTGACCGTTTTGAAACGGGCCAAACAAATCGGGNATATCTGGATGATCCACAGGCTCGCCGGATACATCTTCTACCAAGTTTTGCTCTGACACATAGGCTACGTAAAAACTGTGATCATTTTCTGCAAGCAAATGATAATAGGGTTGCTCGCGGACCGGACGGTGGTCCTCGGGAATAGACTCATACCAATCGTCCGTATTACTAAACTCGGGATCAACATCAAAAATAACGCCCCTAAAAGGGTGCTTTTTGTGACGCACGACCTGGCCCAGATGATATTTCGCGTTTTTGCTAAACATATGCCTATGCACTATAAGGGCTTTGGATCGCTTTCAAGAGGATTTTCTCGTATAAAAGCAACTAAATTTAACACAAACAAATTGTCTTTCTTGGCAAAACAAGGATTTATAGGGTCTGCGAGCGACAATTTTCTTTATCGGCAAATATTGTTCAAACCATTGTAGTTTGCTCTGAGAATCACTTTAAAAAAATGGCGAAATTTGCTATACTAATTTCTAAAGATCAAAAATAGATCGAGCAGCATATGTTAAAACTATTCTACGCCTTCCTTTTGGTGCTTTTTGTGGCATCCTGCGGAATTATGACGCCGGGCAGCGCGCCGAGAAACCTTGATAATGCCTGCTCGATCGTACAGCAGCGGCCACAGTATCTGCGGGCGTTCAAAGCCACTGAACGCAAATGGGGCGTTCCGGTAAATGTGCAAATGGCCATCATTCATCAGGAAAGCAAATTCAAAAAAGCCGCAAAAACACCACGAAAATATTTTCTTGGGGTGATTCCGAAC
This sequence comes from Marinovum sp., assembly GCA_002726375.1. GTDB lineage: Bacteria > Pseudomonadota > Alphaproteobacteria > Rhodobacterales > Rhodobacteraceae > CABZJG01. The sequence goes on along the minus strand of PBSX01000035.1, from coordinate 5,510 downwards.
GGCCGCCAAAGTTCAGCCTATGGCTTTGCCCAAGCTTTGGATGGAACCTGGTCTGAATACAAAGAGTCCACCGGACGTTTTGCAGCCCGGCGCAGCAGTATTCGCGATGCTGCCGATTTCATGGGCTGGTATATGACCGAAACCAAACGCCGCAGCGGGGTCGCACTGTCGGATGCGCGCAATCAATATCTGGCCTATCATGAGGGCCAGGGTGGATTTATGCGCGGCACTCATCTTAAAAAGTCATGGCTGCTAGCGGTTGCTGATAAAGTGGCTGACCGCTCGGCAACATACCGCCGGCAACTTAAAAGCTGTGGGAAAATCTAGCGATTTTTACGGCGTTCTGTGTTTAGCAGAATATTGAACAGGCTATCGCCCAATTCGTTTCCAGTGACAAAGTCATTAAGTACAACAACCGTTTGATCACCGTTTTGATCCTCGATCACCCATTGCCTTAATTGCGGCTCTGGTCCGGTAAAGATCAGCGCGATTTTGCCGCGCTCTGGATGCTCGGGGTCTTGCACACCCAAAATGGTCGAGGTGCCATCAAACCGGTGGGCCGTGACCATTCTTTCTCGGGCCAAATCAAGATCATCTGCCAGAATGAGGCCGAGCGGTGTTTTGCTTAGGGGATAGGTTTCCGGACCGGCGTCACCTTTGGGATCAAAGATTGCCAACTCACCACCAGCAGCCAAAACCAGGGCGTCATTTGGCGGATCNTATTCAAACCGAATNCGGCCNGGTCTTTTGATGTANATCGCCCCTGTCGCCAAGCTGCNATCCATATTAATNTGGGTAAATTCNGCCTCAACCGTCCGCAAATCGTTCAAATAGTCCGATAATGTCGAAAGCGGCAAGATATCTGCCNGTAGTGGATGTGCTGAGAAGCTTATAAATCCGAGCACTAAAAAGATATTTTTTAAAACCATGACACCATCTTAAGCAAAACCGCTCCGGCGACCAGCCCAAATAGCTTCTTGTAACAACGCTGGGCAAGTTATTGCNGTTCAGGCACTAGAATTTCGCGTTTTCCNACATGGTTTGAGGCGCTGACAAGACCGGCATCTTCCATTTGCTCGACAAGCCGGGCAGCTTTGTTATAGCCGATGGCAAGCTTGCGCTGGATATAGCTTGTTGAGCACTTGCGATCGCGTAGAACAATTGCCACCGCCTCATCATAGAGCGCATTTTCACCGTCTGTATTACCGCCCAGACCGAGGACCATGTCAATNTTGTCGGCCTTTTCCTCATCCGGCCCTTCCACAACGCCGCTTTTATAATCCGGCGGCCCATGGGATTTAAGGTGATTAACGATTTCTTCGACCTCTTCATCNCTGACAAAAGGCCCATGNCAGCGNGTGATTTTTGAACCACCGGCCATGTATAGCATATCACCCATGCCCAAAAGCTGCTCTGCGCCCATTTCCCCTANGATCGTCCGGCTGTCGATTTTACTGGTCACCTGAAAGGAAATTCGGGTGGGAAAATTGGCTTTGATCGTACCGGTGATCACATCCACCGAGGGCCGCTGGGTGGCCATAATAAGATGGATACCNGAGGCCCGCGCCATTTGCGCAAGGCGCTGGATACAGGCTTCAATTTCTTTGCCNGCAACCATCATCAAATCTGCCATTTCATCCACCACGACGACAATATATGGCATTTTTTCTGGTGCAAATTCTTCGGTTTCAAATANCGGCTCGCCGGTGGCATCTTCAAAACCTGTCTGCACCGTTCGGCTAAACATTTCACCTTTGCGCTGGGCATCTTCGACACGGCCATTATAGCCGTCGATGTTACGCACCCCCATTTTGGACATTTTGCGGTAGCGCTCTTCCATTTCGCCGACCACCCATTTAAGCGCTACGACCGCCTTTTTGGGGTCCGTGACCACTGGGCTTAACAGATGCGGAATACCGTCATAAACACTNAGNTCAAGCATTTTGGGATCAATCATGATCATCCGGCACTCTTCCGGCGTCAGTTTNTAAAGCANNGATAGGATCATTGTGTTGATGGCAACGGATTTACCTGAACCCGTTGTGCCGGCAATCAGCAAATGCGGCATCTTGGCCAAATTGGCCACCATCGGTTCACCGCCAATATCCTTNCCCAAAGCAAGCGGTAATTTTTGGTTGCTATCGCCAAATGACTTGGCGGATAAAATTTCGCGCAAAACGACTTTCTCACGGTTTTCATTTGGCAACTCGATGCCGATTACCGAGCGTCCGGGTACAGTGGATACCCGCGCCGAAAGCGCCGACATTGAACGCGCGATATCATCGGCCAAACCGATCACCCGACTGGCTTTTAGGCCGGGGGCAGGTTCNAGTTCATACATGGTGACCACCGGGCCGGGGCGAACACTTACAATTTCGCCTTTAACCCCGTAATCATCCAGAACCGCTTCCAAAAGACGGGCATTTTCCTCAAGTGCTTCATCGGAAAGATGGTGGCGCATAACTGAAACTGGATTGGCCAAAAGTCCCAAAGGCGGCAATTCATAGTCACTTGCGCTCTCTTCAAACTGTAATCTTGGCTGGGCTTCTTCTTTGGCCCGCAAGGATTGGCTCATCGGCTTTCTAAGCGGTGGCTGCACAACCTTTTTTGCTTCAATCTTNGGCCGCTGGAGGCCCGTGGTCGTTCCAAAATCAAGCGGCTCAGGGTCAGCCATATCAACATCATCTGTTTCATAAATNTCCATATGATCGCCGCTCAGTGCCGGCTCAACCCGCGCACCAGAGAATGCAGGTTCTGTGTCCCTGCGCATACGGGATTTAACCACATCAGATATTCTTGCACTGATCCGTGCATCCCCCGGCATATTTTGGACATCCACATCCGATTGGTGTTCCACCAACTCAGGCTCGGGCATTTGTTCNCCNCGTTTTGAAAAAGTCGGCATGCGCGACAGAAAGCTGGGCTTTTCAATCCGCGCAGGCCGATCATCATCGGCAAAACCCCGCGCTTCAGGAGCGCGTGGAATGGATAAAGACTGGCTTGCCGCTGTCTTGATCTGGGTCTGCATGGATTGGGGNGCTGTATCTGAGCTTTGCACTTTTCTAAGGGCCTCTTTTTGCTGCAGCGACGCGGCGGCTTTAAATGCACCGCGCGCGCCAACACCAAGCAAGCGCATAAGAGCAGCATAGGACACCACCAGACCAACCAGTAAAAATCTAAAAATTGCGGCCACTTCTGGCCGTGAAAACCCAAGTGTATAAAGCCCACTGATTACAACCGAAATGCCTGAAACAAGCGATATAATCAAAAGACTTTGGGCAGTGGGCAACGGTATGGTGGCCAGCANGTTGCGCAGCACGGTATCGCCAAAAAGCCCNCCCATGCCAAAACTATGGCTCCAACTGCCCACAGGAACCAAACTTGCAGCATATATCGATGCCAGAGCGATCATTATGGGTGCAAAAATCAACCGGCCAAAAGCACGTTCAGCGCCTTTGTGCAATAAACAGCGAATTCCCCACGCGGCCGCCAAAGTGGCGATNGCCCAACAGGACCAGCCCAAGATTAACATGCTTGGGGCGGCCATCGTGGCACCAGGAACACCAAGCATATTTTGGACCGGCGCATCCGAAGCCGACAGCCAGCTTGGATCTTCTGGTGAATAACTCATGATGACCATTGCCAACAGGGCGCTAGCGGCAACCAGTGCAANGCCGAGCAATTCAACACCACGCTTTTCCAATGCCGCATGAACATGCGGGCCAAACAAAGTTTGCTGCTGGTGGGTTTGATTATATGCCATAGATGCCTCGCTACTTNAAAAGACAGTCGCGCAGGCGGATTAGCCCTTGCTCTGCTTCATTTTTTGGGGCCACCAAAGCGACCCGAATNTATTTCTTGCCGGGATTTTCGCCCTGAACATCTCTAGATAGATATGCGCCTGGCAGGACACGAACTCCGGTGTCTTGCCATAGTTTTAGTGCGGCTGCTTCACCATCGCCCACATCAAGCCAAAGGAAAAATCCCGCTTCGGGGGAATTATACCCCGACACTCCNGCAAAAATTTCATCGGCCATTTCAAATTTTTCGGCATAAAGCGCNNGGTTTTNGATCACATGCNCTTCATCTGCCCAAACTTTTGTTGCCGCGCGCTGGAGCGGCAGCGGCAGCGGCGCACCCGCATAGGCGCGCAATTGCTTTACCCGCGCAATACTTTGCGGGCCTGACGCTACAAAACCAGAGCGGAGTCCTGCAAGGTTTGAGCGCTTTGAAAGGGAATGAAATACCACCACCCGCTCATGGTCGGCGCCAAACTCTGCCGCCATCTGCAACCCACCAACTGGCGGGGCATCACGGTAAATTTCGCTGTAACATTCATCCGCAAAAATCTGAAAATTATACTTTTCAGCCAGCCCAAGCAAATCGTGCCAATAGGCACGGCTTGCCACAGCGCCCTGCGGGTTTGAGGGCGAACACAGATAGGCAATGGCTGTACGGTTCAATACCTCAGGCGGCAAAGCGGTGTAATCCGGCAAGTATCCGCTTTTGGCGGTCGCAGACACGAACACNGGCTCGGCACCAATAGAGTGGGCTGCAACTGCGTAGACTTGATAAAACGGATTGGGGATTAAAATCGCCGGCGGATTGCCACCCAATTCTTCTGGGCACAGCGCNATCGCAGCATTATAAAGCCCTTCACGTGTGCCGTTGAGCGCCATGACCTGATCATCTGCGCTGATGGCTATATCGTAACGCTTTTGCAGCCATATTGCGATCGACTGCAGCAACTCGGGGCTGCCGTCATTGGGCGGATACTTATTGAACTCGGCCGAGTGCTCGGCAATCACATCGGCAACCCACGCCGGAAAGGCGTGCTTTGGCTCACCGATGGTCATATGCAAAACATCGCCACCCGGCGCATGCGGATCAAGCAAAGCGCGCAGACGTGGAAATGCATAAGCCGGTAGGTTCGAAAACCGCTCAGGAAACATTTTATAGCCTCAAAGTTCGGGATCATAACGCCCCGATTACTTGTAGAATAACCAAGCGAGGCTGCTACGTCTACAAAAACGCATCAAAAAAAGGAATTTCCACAGAAAATTGTCGCAAAATCCCATGAAATTCGATGATTTAGGGGGCTTTTAGCTTTTCAAAGCAGTCTCAGCCGCCGCGCTCAGCCGCAAAAGTCGGTTTTCTTCACCCGGACCAACCATCAACATTAGCCCGCAACTTGGCGTGCCAGTGGGCAATGTCACTGCGCATAGCCCCATCAAATTACCGATCCGTGTGTTGCGCAGGGCCAATAGATTTTCAGTAACATAATAGCTATCATCACTCAAAAGCCGCTGTGCATCCGGCGGCAAAATGGGCGCGCTGGGACATAAAACAGCATCATATCCGGCGCTTTTTTCAGCATAGCTTTGCCGCAACCCGCCCAGTTTACGCCATGCCGCCACATAATCAGATGCGGAGAATTCAGCGCCGCCACGAAACCGTTTGAGAATTTCATCAAACATCAGATCAGGCTTGGCTTCGATCACATCTTTCCA
>PBSX01000034.1 GCA_002726375.1 Marinovum sp. | reverse complement strand
GCAAGCCCTCAGCTTGGGAAACGCTCAACGGCTTGTCACAAATGACATGAATTCCGGCCTCTAAAAACGCAACGGCAGCGTCCGCATGAAGATGGTTTGGTGTGACGATTGAAACCGCATCGACGCCATCAGGCCGCGCGGCCTCGGCTTTGGCCATATCAGCAAAACTATTGTAACTTCGCGACGGATCTATCCCCAACTCTGCTGCAGAAGCGGCTGCGCGGTCCGGATCAGAGGAAAGCGCACCTGCGACAAGCTCATATCTGTCGTCAATGCGTGCTGCGATACGGTGGACGGCGCCAATGAAAGCGCCTTGGCCTCCGCCGACCATGCCCAGTCGAACGCGCCTCATTTGGACAGCCCCAGCATCGCTGAAATGGTATCGGCGTCGCGCGCGCCGCCCGCAAAATCATCAAAAGCTGACTTTGGGCTTTCAATCAGATGACTGGCAATAAACGGCGCGCCTTCTGCTGCGCCTTGTTCGGCAGACTTGATGCAGCATTCCCACTCTAAAATGGCCCAGCTGTCATAACCATACTGCGTCAGCTTTGAAAAGATTGCGGCAAAATCAACTTGACCATCGCCAAGGCTGCGGAAACGCCCGGCCCGGTTCACCCAGGATTGATAACCCGAGTAAACACCTTGTCGCCCGTCTGGATTAAATTCGGCATCTTTGACGTGAAATGCATTGATGCGATCATGGTAAAGATCAATAAATGCGAGATAATCCATTTGCTGAAGCAAAAAGTGGCTCGGATCATAATTGATCAAAGCGCAATCATGGTTTTGGGTCGCATCAACGAACATCTCGTAAGTTGCACCGTCAAAAACATCCTCTCCGGGATGAATTTCATACCCAATCGTCACGCCATTGTCGCGGTATTCATTTAAGATTGGCACCCAACGTCTGCCCAATTCTGCAAAGGCTTCCTCAATCAGACCATCGGGTCTTTGTGGCCAAGGGTAAAGATATGGAAACGCCAGTGAGCCGGTAAAAGACACCGATGTTGTAAGCCCTAGCCGATTTGAAACCACCGCGGCTTTTTTCACTTGATCCACTGCCCAAGCCTGGCGCTTTTGCGGATTATTCTTGCAGTGTTCTGGTGCAAAGGCGTCAAAAACCAAGTCGTAGGCAGGATTAACGGCAACCAACTGTCCTTGCAAATGGGTGGAAAGATCAGTGATTTCCACACCAGCATCTGCACAAATCCCTTTTACCTCATCACAATATGTTTCACTTTCAGCTGCCAGGTCGAGATTAAAAAGGCGGCCATCAAAAGTGGGAATTTGAACGCCTTTATACCCTAAGGAAGCTGCCCATTTTGTAATCGCTTCCAAAGAGTTAAAGGGAGCCTCATCGCCAGCAAACTGGGCAAGAAAAATCGCAGGGCCTTTGATTTGTGGTGTCATAATTTAATCCTCAGTTTGGTAAGTCGGCTAGGTTACTGCCGTATTTATCTCGGTGGTATCTTCTGGTGTAACCAACATTTGCAAAGGGGGCTCTTCGGGGTGATCAATTGCTCTCAGCGCCGCTCGTGCCAGAAAACTACCCGCTTTAGTGACATCCTCTGTGATGGTTAAAATCTCAGGCCGAATCTGCCGGAAAAATGGCGCGACTTCTTTGGTGCAAAGGTCAATATCTTTACCTAATTGGCGCCCTAAAGCGCTTATGGCATTGATAGCCCCAACAGCAGATACGGTTGTAGACGTGATAATACCATCGGTACCCGGGTTACGTTTAAGATACTCAATGAGTTGGTTGTTTAACCTTTTTGACGTTCCATTTTGCGTAGGCTCCTCAAAATAATCCGAGAATAAGTCGGTTTCCTTTGTGGCTGACTGCATGCCTGTAATCATATTCTGCGAATAGTTTTGCGATAAAGGCGGTGAAATTAAGAGCAAAGATTTTCTACCCCGTTTGGCAAGCAGATCAGTGGCATGGCGCGCGAATTCAAAGTTATCAAAATCAAAATAGGGATGCTGCTCTGACCACATAGTCCGGCCATGGGTCGCAAAGGGAAAATTACGTTCAAGCAAATATTTTACCCGCGGATCTTCTGGCTGAATTTGGTTGATTATTATTGCGTCGGCTGATTCGGTTTCCACGATGTATTTCACCGGTTTAATCGGGTCCTCATCAGGAAAAAATGGTGTCACAATCAAATGATAAGGTGAATTGCGTAAAGCGCCTGCAATGGATGCAATAATCCTAGACGAATAGTTCAAGCCATCAATCTCGGTGGGTAAAACCAAAGAAATCACGTTGGTTTTGCCAGTGCGCAATCGCACGCCTGCGCGATTTGGAACATAGCCGATTTCATCTGCAATCTGACGTACGCGGTCGCGGGTGCTTTGTCCAATATCGCTTGCACCGCTGAGGGCTCGCGATACTGTTGGTACCGCAAGACCACATATTTCAGCGATGCTTTTTAGTGTCGGGCGACCACTTTTGAAGGCTAGTTTTTCATCTATACCGATGATTTTAGGTGGCCCAACACCTGATTTGGATTTCGACACAAGCGCACTTTCAAAAATTATCTATTTGATACATATCTTTGCATTTTTTACTTGTTGAATCAATCTAAATCGTTATAGGTTGCCTCTATAACGATTTAGTTTATGGGAGGACTAACTAATGAAATTTCTAAAAAGCAGCATGCTGTCAGCAGCTGCAGTTATCGTAGCAAGCCAAGCCAGCGCAGTTGATCTTGAGGTGACACACTGGTGGACATCCGGCGGTGAAGCCGCAGCTGTTTCTGAGTTTGCCAAAGCGTTTGACGCGACAGAGCACACATGGATTGATGGTGCGATCGCCGGATCCGGTGGTACAGCGCGTCCAATTATTATTTCGCGTATCCTTGGCGGTGACCCAATGCACGCAACACAGTTGAACCACGGCCGTCAGGCTGAGGAACTGGTTGAAGCAGGCCTTATGCTTGACCTTTCGGACATCGCTGCTGAAGGTGGCTGGGCTGACGTTGTAAACCCAAGCCGTCTTTTGGACAGCTGCACATTGGACGGCAAAGTCTACTGTGTGCCCGTTAACATTCACTCGCCGCAGTGGCTGTGGCTTAGCCACGATGCCTTTGCTAAGGCCGGTTTGGACGTACCAAGCGATTGGTTTGAGTTCGTAGCCGCTGCTCCTGCACTTCGTGACGCTGGTGTCGTCCCGCTCGCGATGGGTCAGCAGGCTTGGCAGACAGACCTTGCATTCGGCGCGATCCAGGTTGCAGTTGGAGGCACAGATCTTTATCTAGACGTGTTGACAAACAAGAACGCAGATGCCGCTGCAAGCGCAGAAATGACGAAAGTTTTCGAAGCTTATGCTGATGCGCGTCTTCTTTCCGTAGGGTCTAACGTAAACGACTGGAACCAGGCGACAAACCTCGTCATCACAGGTCAGGCCGGCGGTCAGATTCACGGTGACTGGGCGCAGGGTGAATTCCAGGTTGCCAACCAAGTTGCAGGCGAAGACTACACCTGTCTTCCTGGTTTGGGTGTAAACGAGATTATCGCCACTGGTGGTGATGCGTTCTACTTCCCTAAGCAAGACGATCCAGCGATCGAAGCCGCACAAAAAGAGCTTGCTCAGTTGATGATCAGCAAGGAAGTTCAGGTTGCGTTTAACCTTAAGAAAGGCTCTTTGCCGATCCGTGGTGACGTTGATCTTTCTGCTGCAAACGACTGCATGAAAAAGGGTCTAGCGATCCTCGCAGCCGGCAACGTTCTGCCAGACGGTGTGAATGCATTCTCAGCTGATACTGCTGGCCAGATGGCTGACCTTATGGTCGAATTCTGGAACGACACTTCAATCACTGTTGCAGATGCTCAGGCACGCTATGTCGAGATCATCGCGACTGCTGACTAAGTAAATTCTTCCTGCTGGGCCTACGGCACAAGTGTCGAGGGCCCAGCAGAACCCTTTCCTGATGCTCGGCAATTCTAAGTACCCCATAGAATGGGGGTATTTTGACTTACCCGGTAGCCAACGATGGGAGACAGGATGGCCTTAATTGATGCCGGACGAACGGGTTCGGGGGCTAAGCGCCCCACCCGTTTGTTCAAGAACATGACAGCCAAGATTGCAGCGCTACCAATGATCGCGACTGCGTTAGTTGTTTTTGTTGGCTGTACACTTTGGACGATTTATCATTCTTTCACACGGTCACGGCTTTTGCCTGCCCCGGAAAAATGGGTCGGACTTAAAAATTACGACCGACTATGGGGTGAAAATCGCTGGTTAATTTCAATTGAGAACCTGGCAATTTATGGTGCGTGCTCTTTAGTCCTGTCTTTGGTCATCGGATTTATCCTTGCAGCTCTTCTTGACCGCAAGATCCGGTTTGAAAACACAATCCGAACCATCATCCTTTATCCTTTCGCACTTTCTTTTGTCGTCACCGGATTGGTTTGGCAATGGCTATTGAACCCAAGTCTTGGCTTGCAAAATGTCGTGCGTGAATGGGGGTGGACAACGTTCACTTTCGATCCGCTTAATAATGCTGATATCGTTATCTTTGGCATCCTGATTGCTGGCGTATGGCAGGGTTCAGGTTTTGTTATGGTTTTGATGCTTGCAGGAATGCGGGGCATCGATGAGGATGTTTGGAAAGCCAGCCGCGTTGAAGGAATTCCAGCTTGGAAGACCTATCTATTTATAGTCATACCAATGATGAGACCTGTCTTTGTGACGGCCTTGGTGATCATTTCAGCCGGTATCATAAAAGTCTATGATTTGGTCGTCGCCCAAACCAGTGGTGGCCCCGGCATCGCTTCGCAGGTTCCAGCATTATATGTGATTGACAAGATGTTTGGGTCACAAAACCTGGGCCTTGGTTTTGCGGCCTCAACTATGATGCTTCTGAGTGTACTCGTGGTTCTTATCCCGTGGGCCTATCTCGAATTCGGTGGTAATAAAAATGACTGATGTTTCTGCAAGCACCCTCAAAGGCCCATCGGGTCCAAAACCCAAAAGAGTTTTCTCTTCGACCAATATCATGATCTATGGCACGCTTCTGGTTGTCTGTTTGTACTACCTTCTGCCGCTCTATGTAATGATCGTGACATCACTAAAAGGCATGCCCGAAATTCGGATGGGCAACATCTTTAGCCCGCCTGTTGATGTTACCTATGAGCCATGGGTTAAGGCTTGGGCAGAAGCCTGTACCGGCATTAACTGTGATGGGCTAAGTCGGGGTTTTTGGAACTCGGTCTGGATACTTGTACCGTCGGTTTTTCTTTCCATCGCAATTGCTTCGGTAAATGGTTATGCGCTTGCGAATTGGAAATTCAAAGGCTCTGAAGTGTTCTTTACCATTCTGATTTTTGGCGCCTTCATCCCCTATCAGGTCATGATTTATCCAATAGTGATCTTGTTGCGTGAAAGCGGCGATGGAATTACCAACATAATTCGTCTGTTTGATAGTGATGCAAGCAAATTTCGGCTTATGGGTTCTGTCTGGGGTTTAGTGATTGTGCACACCATTTTCGGCATGCCAATCCTTACGCTGTTGTTTCGGAACTATTTTACCTCCGTTCCTGAGGAGCTTTTCAAGGCGGCCCGTGTCGACGGTGCTGGGTTTTGGGGCATTTACTTTCAAATCATGCTCCCGATGTCTCTGCCAATTTTCGTGGTTGCCATGATTTTGCAGGTTACAGGGATCTGGAATGATTTCTTATTTGGCGTAATCTATACCAAACCAGATACCTATCCGATGACTGTGCAATTAAACAACATCGTGAATTCCGTACAAGGTGTGAAAGAATACAACGTGAACATGGCGGCGACCCTTCTGACTGGGCTCGTCCCGCTTGTGATCTATTTCGCTTCTGGCAAACTCTTCGTCCGCGGCATCGCTGCCGGTGCTGTGAAAGGCTAATGAACATGGCAAATTCAGTTGAAATCAAAAATCTTGACCTCAGTTTCGGCTCTATTGAAGTTCTCAAAGACCTAAACCTTGATATCGCAGAGGGCGAGTTCCTTGTGTTGCTCGGGTCTTCGGGCTGCGGTAAATCCACCTTGCTAAACTGTATTGCTGGTCTGTTGGAAGTTACCGATGGTCAGATTTTCATTAAAGGTAAAAACGTCACTTGGGCGGAACCATCGGATCGCGGCATTGGGATGGTGTTCCAATCCTATGCGCTTTATCCGCAGATGACAGTTAAGGGGAACTTGTCCTTTGGTCTAAAGAACGCCAAAGTCCCGAAGGCTGAGATTGAAGAGCGCGTTGCCCGCGCCGCTGAGATTCTTCAAATTCAGCCGCTCTTGAACCGCAAGCCAAGCGCCCTTTCTGGTGGTCAGCGCCAGCGTGTTGCGATTGGCCGCGCATTGGTTCGGGATGTTGAAGTATTTTTGTTTGACGAGCCGCTTTCCAATCTGGACGCCAAGCTGCGCGTGGACCTGCGGGTCGAAATNAAGCGGCTTCACCAACAACTTAAAAACACGATGATCTATGTGACCCATGACCAAATTGAAGCNATGACCCTTGCGGATCGCATTGCGATCATGCGGGATGGCAAGATCATGCAGTTGGGCAGCCCNGCAGAAATTTATGATTTACCTATGAATAAATATGTGGCGGACTTTATCGGTTCGCCGTCGATGAATTTCATTCAGGGTGACATCAAAGGTCAGTGTTTCACTGTGGGTGATCACAAAATTCCCTTGAAAAATTATTCAGCAAAAGTTGACTTGAATGANGGCCAGAAGGCATGGATTGGNATTCGCCCTGAGCATGTGGTCGTTGGAGAAGCAGCCAAAAAATCGGACTATAACGCCACAATAACCGCAGATATTGTTGAGCCAATGGGCGCCGATACATTGGTTTGGAGCGAATTTGCAGGGCAACCCTTTAGGATTCGACTTGGTGGTACATTCCCGGTTTCGAGCGGTCAGGAACTGCCTATCGGAATTAATGCCTCTACGGTTTCTCTGTTCGATTTACAGTCCGAAGAGAGGCTTTAGTGCGAAATGTGTCCAAAGGTCATAACCTGCGTGGGATGTGGAAACTCTCCAATGAGTTGATCGAGTGTTCTGTTTTATTTGATCGGCGAGAAGAGTCAAAAACGGCTGCTCTTTACGCGTCGTTTTTGAAAAAGCGTGCCAATGACAAAGTAATTTTTGTAATGTGCGGTTTAAGTTCTGCCATTTGTGGGTTGTGACCATGGATCGTTCTGAAATAAATGAGATTATCTTGGAAAGTGACGCTTTTATCCGGTCGTTTGGCTATCAATTGCCGCCCTTTGCCTATTGGACACCAGCCACGCTTCAAGAGCGGGTGCAAACCGATAGCGCTATGATCCTAGATCATGCGCTTGGCTGGGATATCACCGACTATGGCAAAGGCATTTTTCGTGATCTCGGGCTCTTTCTATTCACAGTGCGCAATGGAAGCCGCTATAATGTCGACCGCGGTAAAGGAATGCTATACGCGGAAAAAATCATGATTTCGCACGAACAGCAGATTAGTCCGATGCATCGGCACAATTTCAAAACTGAAGATATCATCAACAAGGGTGGCGCCGTGTTGGTGCTTGAGCTGTTCAAAGCCTCACCGTCGGGGGACATTGATCAACACGCCGAAGTAACCGTTAGAACCGATGGATCCGAGCGTAAGCTGCCAGCTGGGGCGCATTTAAAGCTGCAGCCGGGCGAAAGCGTTACCTTGGAGCCCGATTGCTGGCACGCGTTTTGGGGTCAAGGCGGTTCGGTGCTTATTGGTGAGGTTTCCAACGTCAATGATGACCGCACAGATAATATTTTTCGCGATCCCATTGGGCGGTTCTCAAAAATTAAAGAAAATACAGAGCCCACCCACCTTTTGGTTTCGGACTACGACACTTGGTTAAAAGGACCTAAATAATGACTGATTTTTCATACCAGCTATATTCCTCTAGAAAATTCGGTCCACTTGAGGCGACATTAGAAATGGTTGCCAAATGTGGATATAAGCAAGTCGAGGCATATGGCGGGTTGTACGAGGATTTGGATCGGCTTGAAAAAGCTCTGTCTGCCAATAGTCTTATCATGCCTACAGGTCACTTTGATTTGACCTTGGTTGAAAAAACGCCAAACCAAGCAATTGAAATTGCAAAACGTCTGGGGATGACTGCTGTCATCGTACCATTTCTGGATCAAGATGACCGCCCCGGTGATGCCAAGGGCTGGACAAAGTTCGCAGACCGCCTTTCTGAAGCTGGCAAGCCTATTTTAGACGCGGGTTTAACCTTTGGGTGGCACAATCATGACTTTGAGTTCAACACCCTAGAGGGTGGCGAAAAACCATTGGACCTTATTCTACAATCCGAAAATGGCGTTTCGCTTGAATTGGATTTGGCCTGGGTTGCGGTTGGAGACGAAAGCCCGGTCGAATGGGTTAAAAAATACGCCAGTAAATTGGTTTCTGTGCATTTAAAGGACATCGCACCCAAAGGCGAATGTGTCTCTGAGGACGGCTGGGCAGACGTTGGCCATGGAACTATGAATTGGTCAGAAATAATGGACGCCGTGCGCACAACCAACTGCAGCTATTTTGTCATGGAACATGACAATCCAAGTGATGATGTGCGCTTTGCACAGAGATCAATTGCTGCAGCAAGTAAATTTTGAAAGGCAGATTTATGTCAAAACTAGGTATTGGAATTATAGGCTGCGGAAATATCTCGTCAGCGTATTTGACATTGGCTCCTTTGTTTAAGGGCATCGAAGTTCGGGCAGTTGCTGATATCAATCCATCAGCCGCTCAGGAAAAGGCAGATGAGTTTAATGTGCGGGCCCAAAGTGTAGAGGACCTGCTGTGCGCAGATGATATAGATATTGTGGTTAATTTAACCATACCGGCAGCGCATTTTTCAACCACGCGGACAATTCTTCAGGCGGGCAAACATGCCTATTCTGAAAAGCCCTTGGTTCTGAGTTTGCAAGAGGGCAAAGAGCTCGCGGCGCTTGCGGCTGAAAATGGGCTGCGGGTCGGGTCCGCGCCTGATACATTTCTGGGCGGTGCGCATCAGCAGGCGCGCGCGTTGATTGATCAAGGCGCTTTGGGCGACATTGTTGGTGGCACTGCACATGTCATGAGCCATGGAATGGAGCATTGGCATCCAAATCCTGATTTCTTTTTTCTGCCCGGAGCCGGTCCAATGCTAGATATTGGGCCCTATTACGTGACAAATTTGATCCAGTTGATCGGGCCAGTTAAGCGGGTTGCCGCCTTGACGAGTGCGGCAAGTGCAACCCGATTAATCACCTCAGAGCCCCGCAGCGGGGAAACATTACCGGTCAAAACCCCCACCAATATCCATGCCTTGCTGGAATTTGAACAAGGCGCCACAATAACCTTATCAACCAGTTGGGATGTCTGGGCGCACCGGCACGAAAACATGGAATTATATGGCACTGAAGGATCACTTTATGTTCCCGATCCTAACTTTTTCGGTGGCGATGTGGACCTTATTGGAAAAGATGGTGATGTTTTGGAAAAACCTGTTTTCGAGCATCCGTTTTCTGTCCCAAATAAGGATCAGATCGATGGAAAAATGGCCAATTACCGTGCCGCAGGACTTGCCGATATGGCGCAAGCGATTGCACAAAACCGACCGCACCGATGTTCAATGGAAATGGCAGTTCATGCTGTTGATGTAATGACATCGGTATTGAAATCGGGCGAGCAAAAAGAATTTGTTACCGTCAATACCACTTGTGAGCGGCCTGCCGCACTTTCGCCCGAGGATGCGGCCAATTTGTTAGCAGAGGGATGAAAAGGGATTGATGATAAGCAATCCGATCCTTCCCGGATTTAACGCTGACCCATCGATTTGCCGGGTTGGNCCNGATTACTTCATCGCAACGTCTACCTTTGAATGGTATCCGGGTGTGCAAATCCACCACTCAACGGATTTGATCAATTGGAAATTGGTCTCTAGACCTCTGAAGCGGGNCGCACAGTTAGACATGCGCGGTAATCCTGATAGCTGTGGGATTTGGGCGCCGTGTCTTTCGTATTCGAATGGAAAATTCTGGTTGGTTTATACAGATGTAAAGCGTCTTGATGGCGCTTTTAAGGACGCCCATAACTATATCGTTACATGCCCTGATATCGACGGTGACTGGTCAGATCCCATTTATGTAAATTCCTCCGGCTTTGATCCATCGCTTTTTCATGATCGCGATGGTCAGAAGTGGTTTTTAAACATGCAATGGAACCATCGGGGTGATGGGACCGGCGGGAACCCTGCAAATGCTAGTTTTGATGGTATCCTATTGCAAAGATGGTCGGAATCTGGTGGCCTTACCGGGCCTGTTCATAATATATTTGCAGGCTCGCCCCTTGGGTTGGTGGAGGCTCCGCATTTGTTTTGGCGGGATGGGTATTANTANCTAACCACNGCAGAGGGNGGNACGGGGTATGATCATGCGGTCACNA
Organism: Marinovum sp.; assembly: GCA_002726375.1. Classification (GTDB taxonomy): domain Bacteria; phylum Pseudomonadota; class Alphaproteobacteria; order Rhodobacterales; family Rhodobacteraceae; genus CABZJG01. The sequence goes on along the minus strand of PBSX01000034.1, from coordinate 19,717 downwards.
TGGCNCGNTCAAAAGANATCACNGGNCCTTANGAATTNCATCCAAANGCGCATCTGATNTGCCATTCCAATGCCCCNGATNACCCCATTCAAAGAACNGGTCACGGGCANTATGTNGAAACNCNGGATGGNGAATTTTANCATACATTTCTGATGGGTAGACCGATTCCCGATCCCAATNGGAAAGGCCGCTATTGTCCTATGGGGCGCGAAACNGGCATTGAGAAATGCATCTGGAAAGACGGCTGGCTTTATCTGGAACACGGCGGCGCTCTGGCGCGTGAAACTGTGCCGCCCCCCAAAGCCGCCCAAACCGCAAAACGTGATGTCGGTATTGCGTCAGTATCGCATCGTTTTCGCNCAGGNCTGCCGGATGAGTTTCAATGGCTGCGCACGCCGCACCCTGAGCGGATTTTTCACACTGGTGNGGATGGGCTGACATTGATNGGGCGCGAAAGCATTGGCAGCTGGTTTGAGCAGGCATTAGTGGCCCGCCGCCAGACCGATTTTTCATATCGGGTCGAAACAACGCTCGCCACGTTTGATCCCGATACNTACCAGCAGGCAGCGGGGCTAACCACCTATTACAACCGGCATAAATTCCACGCGCTTGTGGTGAGCTATGAGGCGGGCGTCGGTCGGGTTTTAAGCCTAATGTCGTGCAACGGGGATTACCCTGAGGGTGCGCTTGAGCTGCNGCTCGCACAGCCGCTGCCTTTGGCCGATGGACCGGTTGAGCTGCGCGTTGATGTCGATCACGCTGAACAGCAGTTTTACTATCGCCAAGCNGGCGATTGGATTGCCGCCGGCCCACNGCGCGATGCCACGTTGATCTCGGACGAAGCCGGCCGAGGCGAGCACGCTTCATTTACCGGTGCTTTTGTCGGCATGCTGGCCTATGATCTTACCGGGCAAGGCCGCAGCGCGCGGTTTGATAGTTTTGCGTATCATGCTTCAAAATAAAGGAGAGGAACGGTTAATATTTACAAATTTGTGGTCCCGAAAATTATAGCCTTTTTGGGCAGGGATGGTTCATTATCACTTTAATTGGGCCTGCCACGCGAACAGCACTATAGATGATATTACGAAAGGAGCTTATAAATGCGCACCCATACAGCAGCGGAAATTAGTCACCCGACGGGTAAAAATCAAACAACCCAGCTTAAAGATATTCAAAAGAAATTACCACTGCGGGTTTTATCCCAAGATGATTGGCAGCATTGGATCACCAAAGGGTTTGTCGTGGTCAAAAATGCGGTTAGCCGCGCCGATTGCGCGCGACTTGAAAAGGTGCTTTGGGAATTTGATGAAAAGGACAAAGATGATCCCTCGACATGGTATGCGCCGCAGCGCCGCCCGCATGTGCGCGCCGAGCTGAACAATGTCGGGATGACGGAAATCTACCACCACCAAACCATGTGGGATAANCGCCAAGCGCAGCGTGTTTATGATGCCTTTGTCGATATCTGGGATCAAGAAGATCTGTGGGTGGCCATCGACCGNGCCAACATCAATCCGCCCAAGAAAGTCAAAGCAAATCCGGAAGGGTTTATTCATTGGGATGTGGATACCGCCGCGCGGCCTCTGCCCATTGGCGTGCAGGGCATTTTATCCATCAAGGAACAGGATATCGAAACTGGCGGGTTTCAGGCGGTTCCCTATCTTTTTGAGTTCTTCGAAGATTGGGTAAAGACCCAGCCAGATGACCGCAATCCGCTACTGCCGGATATGACCGGTCTCAGCCGTGAAAATGTCACTTTAGATCCCGGTGATTTGCTAATCTTCAACTCGCTTCTGGCCCATGGTGTGCGGCCCAATCATTCCGACGGACGCGTGCGTATGGCGCAGTATTTATCCATGGCCCCGGCTGAACCAGAGGATGCGGCCGAGCGGGCCGAACGGATTAGACTGTGGCGCGAAATTGAACCCCCGAACAGACCCGATTTTCCCGGNGATCCACGCGATTGGGAAAAAAATCACTANGGCCCNGCCGANCTGACGCCNTTGGGCCGNAAGCTGTTGGGNTTGGATCTTTGGNAAGAGNNNGCNGNNCAATAGTGCNTGCNCATCCGNGCGGTAAAAAAGACCTGTTAAGACCATATGAGTGACGAAATATAGTCAAAAACGGATAACAGATTTGGATGACTGCAAGGGCATCCCAAAAAGGAAAACGGCGATGCCAAAAATTGTACTAGTCGGCGCAGGAAGCCTGCAATTTGGAACCTGTATGCTGGGTGACTTTTTTCAAAGCCATGCATTGGGTGGATCGGAAGTTATTCTTAATGACATCAATCNAAGTGCCGCCATGCGGACCCTTAAAGTGGCGCAAGATTTCATTGCGGACCATGATCTNGACTATTCNATTTCGGCGGAGCCAAATCTTGAAAAAGCGCTCTTAAACGCTGATTTTGTGGTCATTTCAATTGAAGTGGGTGACCGCTTTGCGCTTTGGGATCAGGACTGGAAAATCCCGCAGCAATACGGCATNGCGCAAATCTACGGCGAAAACGGCGGACCCGGGGGACTGTTTCATAGCCTAAGGATTATTCCACCGATTTTAGAGATTTGCGAAAAAGTTCTGCAAATTGCGCCAAATGCAANAGTGTTCAACTATTCCAACCCGATGAGCCGCATCTGCACCACAGTGCACCGCAAATTTCCCGAACTTAACTTCATTGGCATCTGTCATGAAATTGCATCCTTAGAGCGGTTTTTGCCGTCTATACTGAAAACCAAGATTGATAACATCGAATACCGCGCAGCCGGACTAAATCATTTTTCGGTGATGACCGAGGTGCGCTACAAAGACAGCGGCAAAGACGCTTATGAGGATGTTTTGCAAAACGCAGAAGCGTTCTTTACCGCGCTTCCAGGCTATTCGGAAATTCTGTCTGCCAAACGCGCCAGCGGCACATCGGTTGAAACCGAAGGCTGGATGGAGGTTGATCTGTCGCATATTCACGATGTGCGGCCCTGGTCGGACCGGTGGCTGTTTCGCGAAATCATCGCCAGATTTGGCTGTTTTCCGATCACCACGGACAGTCACTTTGGCGAATATATTTCTTGGGCAGATGAATGTTCTGATCATCGTGGGATATTGGATTTTTACACCTATTACCGGAATTTTCTAAGCGACAGCGATCCCAAAATTGAACCAGTGCTCAAAGAGCGGGTGGTGCCGATTATGGAAGGTCTTGTGACCGATAGCGGCTATGAAGAGGCGGCGGTCAATATCCCTAATAACGGATTGATTAAGGATTTGCCGAACTGGATGGTGGTTGAGGTTCCGGCGGTTGTAAGCGCACAAGGGATCAGCGGGATAAAGACCCCTATCCCCAAGGGCTTTCAGGGTCTTTTGACCAATCAAATCGGNGTTCATAATATGACCGCCGAAGCGGTGCTAAGCGGACGCAAAGACGCTGTGATCCAGGCCCTGATGGTTGATCCGGTGGTCACAACTGCCGCGCAATTGCCGCAACTGGTGGACCATATGATTGCCGAACAAAGCCCATGGCTTGATTATCTAAAATAGGCAGCGGTTTTGCCGCAAAACTATAGCCGGCCTATGCAGGGGTCAGACCCCCAGATACCGATTTTGCAGATCGTCGGTAAGCTGGGAAAACGTGCCCGACCAAACGGTTTGACCGCGCTCTATAATCACGGCCTGATCTGTGACCGTTGCCAGCTCTTTTAGGGATTTATCNACCAGCAAAAAGGAAAGAGCACTGCCTTTCAGGCTTCGAATGGCTTGCCATATCTCATGCCTGACAACGGGCGCTAGTCCTTCTGTGGCCTCATCAAGGATCATGAGTTTTGGATTGGTCATCAGCGCCCGGCCAATGGCCAGCATTTGCTGTTCCCCGCCCGATAGGGTCGCGGCTTTTTGGGCTTTGCGATCCTTTAGGCGCGGGAAAAGTGCAAAAACCCGCTCAAGTGTCCAATCGCCGTCACGCGCCGCCGCAATAAGATTTTCCTGTACGGTCAAAGGCGCAAAACACCGCCGCCCTTCGGGCACCAATCCCACCCCAAGCCGTGCTACCCGATGGCTTGGCAAATGGGCAATGTTTTGGCCTTCAAATTCGACAGTGCCGCTGTGGTGGGCAAGCATACGGCAGATGACTTTGATCGATGTGGATTTGCCCATTCCATTGCGCCCCATAAGCGCTGTCACCTGACCCGGCTCTACTGTGAGATCAACCCCGTAGAGCGCCTGCGCCTTGCCATAAAAGGCGGTGACATTGGACATCTGCAAAAGGCTCATGAGGCCGGCTCGTCATTGCCCAGATAGGCGGCGCGCACCTCGGGGTTTTTGCGGATATCCTCAACCGATCCGGTGGCAATGATCTTGCCGTAAACCAACACGCTGATCCGGTCGGCAAGGGCAAAAACAGCGTCCATATCATGTTCTACCAAAAGGATCGGAGCCTTCTGCCGCAGCCGATCCAAAAACCCGGTCATGGTCTTGGTGCCCTCACTGCCTAGCCCGGCCATCGGCTCATCCATCAAAAACACTTTCGGCCGCAGGGTCAAAGCCACCGCCACCTCAAGCTGGCGGCGCTGGCCATGGGACAGGGTGGCGACCACCTGATCGGCATGAGTGCTTAGACCAACCGCAGCTAGCGCGGTCATAGCAATATCGCCAAGGGCGGCATTTCGCGAAACCGGCGACCAAAAACGATGGGCGTCCTGACGCTGACCAATGGCCCCTAAAATGGTGTTTTCCAGCACCGACATTTCCATCGCGAGGGATGAAATTTGAAAGGTGCGGCCAAGTCCCAGTTGTGCCCGATGGGCCATTTTAAGCCCGGTGATGTCCTGACCATTTAGGAAGATGGATCCGGTATCGGGGCTTAGACCCCCTGCAACCTGGCCAATCAAGGTAGATTTTCCGGCGCCATTGGGGCCGATAATAGCATGAATTTCGCCGCTCTTTACCTCTAGGTTCACCGCATCACTGACAGGGAGCGCGCCAAAAGATTTGCACAGGTTTTCCACCTTGAGAACAGCGCCGGTCATGACGCGCCCCTGCGTGTAATCAGACCGGTTAAACCCCCTTTGGCAAACAGCACCACCACCAACAGAAGCACACCTAAATAAATATGCCAAAATTGCGAAAGATCCCCCAAGATCTGTTCAAGCAAAATGAACACAGCGGCCCCGATCACAGGACCGCACAATCGGGCGATCCCCCCCAAAATAACAAAAATCATAATTTCGCCGCTGGTTTGCCAGCTGAACATCGAGGGGCTCACAAAACGGTTGAGGTCTGCAAACAGCGCACCTGCAAGGGCCGTCACAGCGCCGGACATCACAAAGGCAATCAGTTGGATACGGTATACCCCAAGCCCGACGGTTGTCACCCGAAGCGGGTTTTGCCGGCTGGCTTTGAGCACCAGACCAAAGGGCGCACGCTCAAGTCGCCAGAAAAAATAAAGCACGATTAGCAAAATGCCGTAGCACAGGGCGAAAAATTGAATGGGGTCTAGCGTGTTTAACCCGGGAAACCCGTTGCGCACATAAATCGACAATCCGTCTTCACCGCCATAGGCCGGCCAGCTGATGGTGAAATAGTAAAACATCTGGCCAAAAGCCAGAGTGATCATAATGAAATATACGCCTGTAGTGCGTAGGCTCAATGCGCCAATCACAAGGGCTGCAGAGGCGCCGGCAAGCACCGCAACAAGCCAGATCACCAACATTGATTTGGTTCCCTCAAGAACAAAAAGCCCGTCATAGATTGGCGTGTAGGATTGCGCATGGCTGGCCAGTATACCCATGGCATAGCCGCCGATGCCGAAAAACATTGCATGTCCAAGGCTGACCAACCCGCCAAGCCCAAGCGCAAAGTTTAGCCCGACACCAGCCAGCGCCAGGATCGCGACCTTGGTCGACAGGGTAATGGTAAAGGGTTCATCACTGACACAGGCCCAAAGCGGAACTGCGGCGAGCAAAGCCAAAACCAGTATATTGAGATGTCTTTCCCGCATTGCTCAGGCTGCTCCAAATAGTCCGGTGGGCCGGATCAAAAGCACACCGGCCATCAAAATATAAATCAGCATTGATGCCAAAGCAGACCCAATTGCCGTGGCTGATGAGGGGTCCAAAAACTGTGCAAAGATCAAAGGCAGCAAAAACCGTCCAAGCGTGTCGGTGATGCCCACCAATAGCGCGCCAACAAAGGCCCCCTTGATTGAACCGATGCCCCCAATGACGATCACCACAAAGGCGAGTATTAGAACCGGCTCGCCCATGCCCACCTGCACGGATTGGATCGCTCCGATCATGGCGCCGGCAAAGCCTGCCAGCGCGGCGCCAAGGGCAAATACCACTGTATAGAGCCGTGAGATGTCGATCCCAAGGGCGCCGATCATTTCGCGGTCGTACTGCCCTGCGCGAATTTGGATACCAATGCGGGTNCGGCTGATNAGTAAATACAGCCCAAAAGCCACCAAAAGCCCAATGGCAATGATGGCAAGACGGTAGCGNGGGTATTCAATGCCTCCGGGCAGGCTGATGGGACCAGAAAGCGCAGCAGGGATATCCAAAAACAGTGGAAATGATCCAAACAGCCAGCGNGTNCCTTCGGAAAATATCAAAATGAGNGCGAAAGTCGCCAGCACCTGATCCAGATGGTCGCGGTCATANAGCCNGCGAATAATCAGCACTTCAATCAGCACGCCGGCAATCGCGGCTGCGCTTAAGGCGGCGATCAAAGCCAGTATAAANGACCCTGATATCCCNGCCACTGCGGCGGCGGCAAAGGCCCCCACCATATAGAGCGATCCATGGGCTAAATTAATCAGGCCCATCACGCCGAAAATAAGTGTGAGGCCCGCCGCCATCAAAAATANCATGACGCCNAATTGAACACCGTTCAGGGTTTGCTCGATCAGCAAAAGTGTTGAAAGATCCAAAGTCGGCACCCGTGTGGCAAGAGCAATTCAAGCGAGGCTACACAACTTCTACGGCAATTCCAAATATTTCTTTGCTGCGCCGCTGAAACGGCGGCGCAGGGCACTCGGTGGATGGTTTTATTCCGCNGCCTCGGCGTAATCTGACATTGGCGGACAGGTGCAAACGAGATGGCGGTCACCATGTACGTTGTCGACCCTGTTCACCGCTGGCCAATATTTATCGACCCGAAAAGCTCCGGGGGGAAAGCAGCCCTGATCGCGGCTATAGGGCCGGTCCCAGTCCCCGACCAGATCTTCGACCGTGTGCGGGGCATTTTTCAGCGGATTGTTTTCCGCGTCGATCCGTCCCTCTTCGATATCGGCAATTTCGCGGCGAATGGCNAGCATTGCGTCGCAGAACCGATCCAGCTCGGCTTTGGTTTCGGACTCGGTCGGCTCGACCATCAATGTNCCCGCCACTGGCCAGCTCATGGTTGGGGCGTGAAAGCCGCAATCAATNAGGCGTTTGGCGATATCTTCAACGCTTACNCCGGCCGTGTCTGCAAAGGGGCGCACATCCAAAATGCACTCATGCGCCACCCGCCCGCTGGGGCCTTTATAAAGNACGTCAAACGCCCCTTCGAGCCGTTTGGCNATNTANTTGGCGTTCAGGATGGCCACCCGTGTGGCTTGGGTCAAACCTTCGCCGCCCATCATCANGCAATAGGCCCAGCTGATCGGCAAAAGCGANGGCGAGCCAAAGGGCGCCGCCGATACCGGACCCGTGCTGCNGCCGGTTTCCGGATGGCCCGGCAGATGCGGCACAAGATGTGACTTGACGCCAATAGGCCCCATGCCGGGGCCGCCGCCGCCATGCGGGATGCAAAAGGTTTTATGCAGGTTGAGGTGGCTGACATCACCGCCCAAATCGCCGGGGCGCGACAGCCCGACCATGGCGTTCATATTAGCCCCGTCGATATAGACCTGACCGCCATATTGATGCACGATATCGCAGACCTCATGCACTGTTTCTTCAAACACGCCGTGTGTCGAGGGATAGGTGATCATACAGCCGGCCAGCTCGGCGGCGTATTGCTCGGCTTTGGCGCGAAAGTCCTCAAGATCAATATCGCCATTATCGGCTGAATTGACCGCCACAACCTGCCAGCCGACCATCTGCGCGCTGGCCGGATTGGTGCCATGGGCCGAGGTTGGAATAAGGCAGACATTGCGGTGACCTTCACCGCGGGCCGCGTGATATTCCGCGATGGTCAACAGACCGGCATATTCGCCCTGNGCGCCGGAATTGGGCTGCATTGAAATNGCNTCATANCCTGTGATTTCGCAGAGCTTCTGNGATAAATCGGAAATCATTTCTTCATAGCCCAGCGCCTGATCTTTGGGCGCAAAGGGATGCAATAGCGAAAATTCACGCCAGCTGACCGGCATCATCTCGGCTGCTGAGTTGAGCTTCATTGTGCAGGAACCAAGCGGGATCATCGCCCGATCGAGCGCCAGATCGCGGTCCGCAAGCCGCCGCATATAGCGCATCATTTCGGTTTCCGCGCGGTTCATATGAAACACATCGTGATTGAGATAGGATGTGCGCCGGTGCAGCGCTGGCGGCACCCGGTAATCCGGGGTGAGATTATCATCCGACCGCGTGATGCCAAAGGCGCGCCAAACCGCTTCTGTGGTCGAGCGGCGGCTGCGTTCATCCAAGGTTATGCCAACCTTGGTTTTGCCAACAGCGCGCAGGTTGATCCCTTCTTTAACAGCCGCCTGCATCACTGAGTTTTGCAGCAGCNCGACATCCACCGTAATGGTGTCAAAAAAGGCGTCCGGCTCGATTTTAAAACCTGCGTCTTCCAGCCCCTTGGCCAGCCGAACGGTTTTGCGGTGGATGCGCTGGGCAATGGCCTTAAGCCCTTCTGGCCCGTGGAATACCGCATAGAATGAGGCCATAACCGCCAGCAATGCTTGCGCGGTGCAGACGTTTGAGGTGGCTTTTTCACGGCGGATATGCTGCTCGCGGGTTTGCAGCGCCAGTCGGTAGGCCTTGTTGCCCTTGGCATCAATGGAAACCCCCACNATACGCCCCGGCATCGACCGTTTGAACGCNTCTTTGCTGGCCATATAGGCCGCGTGCGGCCCGCCATAGCCCACAGGAACGCCAAAGCGCTGGGTGCTGCCCACCGCGATATCNGCATCCATTGCGCCCGGCTCTTTGAGCAAGGTCAGCGCCAAAGGATCGGCGCAGACGATGCCAATGGCTTTCACCGCATGCAGCGCCGCCATAGCATCAGTAAAATCACGCACGTAGCCATAGGTGCCNGGATATTGAAAGATCGCCCCGAACACCTCATCGGCTTTTAAGTTTTCCGGTGCATCAATGATCACTTCAATACCAAGCGGTTTGGCCCGAGTTTGCATCACCGCAATGTTTTGCGGATGGCAGTTTTCGTCAATGAAAAACCCTTTGACCTTTGATTTCGCCACGCGCTGGGCCATGGTCATCGCTTCAGCGCAGGCGGTGGCTTCATCCAGCAAGGACGCATTGGCAATTTCCAACCCTGTCAGATCAGAGATCATGGTCTGATAGTTGAGCAGCGCCTCAAGCCGTCCCTGACTGATCTCGGGCTGATAGGGCGTATAGGCGGTATACCAAGCCGGATTTTCCAAAATATTACGCTGGATAACCGGCGGCGTCACAGTGCCATGATAGCCCTGTCCGATCAGGCTGGTCAGNACTTGGTTTTTTGCCGCTGTTACGCGCATATGATACAACAGCTCACGCTCAGATTTGGGCTTGCCAAAATTCAGCGGCTTTTTCTGCCGGATCGAGGGCGGCAATGTATCGTCCATCAAAGCTGCAAGACTTTTGCTACCAATGGTGGTCAGCATCGCCTCCATTTCACTCGGCGATGGACCGATATGGCGACGATTGGCGAAATCGTAGGGAAGATAGTCGGTTGGCGTAAAAGGCATATCAGGCTCCTGTCAAAAGCTTGGGTCGGTAGATTCTATTGCGATTGCCCCATATCTGAGGCCATGATTTAGCGACCTAGCTGATCAATTTGTTGTAAGCGGCTTCATCCATGTAATCATCCATCTGGCTTAGATCGCTGGGGCGGATTTTGAAAAACCATCCGGCGCCCAGAGGGTCTTCGTTCACCTTTGCCGGTTCGTCCTCGAGCGCTGGATTTATTTCGGTAATCTCACCGTCAAGCGGCGCCAATATGTCGGATGCAGCCTTGACGCTTTCGATCACCACAACCTCATCGTCTTTGGAAACAGTGTCGCCCTCTTCGGGCAGTTCTACAAAAACGATATCGCCCAACTGGGTGCTGGCATGTTCGGTAATGCCAACCACCACCAGATCATTTTCGACGCGTAGCCATTCATGCTCTTCTGTGAATTTCATTGCTTACTCTCCTGTTAATCAACGTTTAAAGTTTGCTGCGGTAAAAGGCAGCGATACAATTTCGACCGGCAACCGCTTACCGCGGACCTCGCCAAAAACAATTTCTTGGGCTTTGGCCACTTCGGTGGGCACATAGCCCATCGCGACCGGGCCTTGTACTGTGGGTCCAAACCCGCCAGAGGTGACAGCGCCAATTGGTGTTTCACTGGTTTCATCCGCAAAGATCAAAACCCCTTCTCGCATTGGCGCGCGGCCCTGCGGGCGCAGCCCAACCCGTTTTTTTGGAGCGCGTTCGGACAACTCACGCAAAATACGCTCAGCGCCCGGAAACCCGCCAGCACGGTCACCGCCTGTGCGGCGCGCGCGTTGGATTGACCAGCTTAATCCGGCCTCTACAGGGCTCGTATTCGCGTCAATGTCATGACCATACAGGCACAATCCTGCCTCAAGCCTAAGCGAGTCGCGCGCGCCAAGTCCGATAAATTCAACATCCTCATGTGCCAAAAGCGCTCGGGCTAGATCATTGGCCGCCGCTGTCGGGACCGAGATTTCAAAGCCGTCTTCACCAGTATACCCCGACCGAGATATCCAGCATTCCGCACCGGCCAGCGGTAGGGTTTCAACATCCATAAACTTCATATCACGAACGGCCGGATGATGNTCGGCCAGAACAGCTTCGGCGCACGGCCCTTGCAGCGCCAGCAAGGCACGGTTTTGCAAATGCTTGATGCTGATGTCCGGCTCGAGCATCTCGCGCAGGTATTTTACATCCGCATCTGCACAGGCAGCGTTGACCACCATGAAAATATGGTCGCCCCGATTGGCAAACATCAGGTCATCTTGGATGNCGCCTTGCGGATTTGTGAACAGCCCATAGCGTTGCCGTCCGGGTNGCAATCCATGCACGTCCATCGGGATGAGCCGCTCAAGGGCTNAGGCGGNCGCCGCATAAGTGGCGCCGCGCAGGATGACCTGCCCCATATGGCTGACATCGAAAAGCCCGGCTTTGGTGCGGGTGTGCATATGTTCCTGCATCACCCCAAGCGGATATTGAACCGGCATATCAAAGCTGGCAAATNCAACCATTTTTGCCCCCAGCTTAAGGTGCAAATCATAAAAAGGCGTCNGCCGAAGAGCATCCATCATAATCGTCTCTTTTTCAGGCCGGTAACTGTTTGGTCTAGCCGGCATCATTGTCTACGCGAAACAAGGGTTCGCGCGTTGATGCCTCCTCTGTCCTTTTGCCTGAGATCGCTATCCCTTCGGCGGATGCAGTGCATCTCTCTCCAGAGTACGTTATTGGATCGGTCCTTTTGCCTGAGAGTTTCCGAGGCGGTTGCTCCTTCGGCACTGGCTTATCCAGTTCTCCCGTTCCAACGCAGAANACGATAGTGTACCGCGATAAAGTTCACAAGAAAAATTTTGGTGCCCTAGCGAATTGACAAGCCTTTACTAACCGCTCAAACATTGCCCGATGTGCGATCCTTATTTTTTCGGTTACGGCAGTCTGGTCAATCTGGCCACTCACAAGTATGGCGATCCACGCCCCGCAACACTGCAGGGCTGGCGCCGGCTTTGGTGTGAAACATCTAACCGCAAAGCTGCTTTTCTAAGCATTTCTCCGGCCCCCGGCGCCCGAATTCAGGGCCTCATGGCGCGGGTTCAAGACGGCGACTGGCAGGCGCTGGATGCGCGCGAAGCTGGGTATGAGCGGCGAGAGGCGGCACATCAGATCACCCATGATCTTGCGCAACAGGTGCCCTGTGCGGTCTATACGATACCGCAATCAAAAACCGCAGGAGAAAGACCATCTCCGGCGCCTATACTGCTCAGTTATCTTGATGTGGTGCTGCAAGGGTTTATTCAAATCTACGGCGAACTTGGCGTGCGCGAGTTTATGGACACGACGGATCAATGGAACCGGCCGGTGTTGAATGACCGCGCAGCACCGCTTTATCCGCGCCACCAAAAGCTGGAAGACAGGCAAAGGCAACTGGTCGATGCGCTGTGTAAAGACTACGGCCTAAACCTGATCTAGTCAGATTTTTTCTTTGCTCAAATACTCCCGCCGGAGGCGGCAATCTTTAGCGTTAGATCGCCTGCTTTAAGCTTTCTTCAAGATAAATCTCGCGCAAGCGAGCTGCCACTGGGCCGGGCTGTCCGCTGCCAAGCTCGCGGTCATCAATTGTCACAACGGGCATGACAAAAGTNCTTGCCGAGGTGATAAACGCCTCGTCGGCTTCTTGCGCTTCAGCAATNCTAAACGGGCGCTCGATGACCTCCATCTGGGCCTCTTCGGCGCAGCGCAGCACCGCAGCTCGGGTAATCCCGTGCAAGATATCATTTGACAGCCCGCGGGTGATAATCTGGTGCCCCTTGATAATATAGGCGTTGTTGCTGGTGCCTTCGGTTACATGGCCGTCCTGCACCATCCAGGCGTCATCCGCTCCGGCTTTTTTGGCCATCATTTTTCCCATCGAAGGGTATAAAAGCTGTACGGTTTTGATATCGCGCCGGCCCCAGCGCAAGTCTTCTATACTGATGACCTTGATGCCTTTTTCGGCGGCTGGGTTGTTGGCCAGACCCGGTTTGTTTTGCGTGAAAAGCACAACGGTCGGCGGGGTTGTTTCAGGGTCTGGAAACACAAAATCCCGATCTTCTGGCGCCCCGCGGGTGATTTGCAAATAGATCATGCCCTCTTCAACACCGTTGCGCGACACCAATTTGCGGTGCACCTGCAAAAGGTCCTCTTTCGAAATCGGATTTTCCATTTCAAGTTCGCGCAGTGAGCGCTCTAACCGCACTGCATGGCCGTCAAAATCAATCAGCTTGCCGTCCAGAACTGAGGTGACCTCATAAACCCCGTCTGCCATCAAAAACCCGCGATCAAAAATGGATATTTTGGCATCTTCTTCCGGCAGATACTCGCCATTTACATAAACAATACGGCTCACGGTCTTTTTCCTTTCAGTTTAGCCCCAAAGCGCGGCTGAGGGCGGATGGACGCCTGCTGCATCAAAATGCAACGGATGGGCACGGTCTTCGGCCAATAAAAGCGGCCCGTCAAGGTCTGTTATCAGAGCACCCTGCGCAACAAGTGTTGCCGGCGCCATTGCCAAAGAGCTGCCCACCATGCAGCCCACCATAACCTCAAAGCCCTGCGCAAGCGCTTCGCGTTTCAGCGCCAAAGCTTCGGTCAAACCGCCAGTCTTATCAAGTTTGATATTCACCACATCATATTTTCCAGCCAGATGAGCGAGGCTGGCGCGGTCATGGGCGCTTTCGTCGGCGCAAACAGGCACTGGACGATCAAGGCCCAGTAGCGCGCTATCGTCAGCTGCCGGTAAAGGTTGCTCAACCAGTTTGACGCCAAGGCGCAACAAATGCGGCGCCAGATCAACATAGACCTCGGCGCTCCAGCCTTCATTGGCATCCACAATGATATCGGAGTGTGGCGCTCCTGTGCGAACCGCTTCGAGCCGCGGCATATCATCTGGGGTGCCGAGCTTGATTTTAAGCAGCGGCCGATGAGCATGTTCGGCGGCCTGCGCGCGCATTTTTTCTGGGCTATCCAGCGAAAGCGTATAAGCAGTGATTTCCGGGCCGGGCGCCGGCAGTCCGGCCAATTGCCAAACCCGAAAATTGCTTTGTTTCGCTTCAAGGTCCCAAAGCGCACAATCCACTGCGTTGCGCGCAGCGCCAGGGGGTAATAGTTCATAAAGGCTCTGGCGATCAAACGCGTCTGGCAGGCTTTTAATCTGCTCGCTGACCGATGCGGCGGTTTCATTATAGCGAGCATAGGGGACACATTCGCCCCAGCCGGATATGCCGTCACGGCTGATTTTGACGCTTAGAACCTTGGCTTCGGTGCGCGATCCGCGTGAGATGGTGAACACCTGTGCCAGTGGGAATACATCCCGATTAATCGTCAGGCTCATAAAATGTCCTTTCTAGACTGACCGCACCTTAAGCATCAGCAATGGCCCACAAGTCCGCTTTGGGCAAGCCTGTTACAGCTGTGCAATCGCATCAACCAGTTTTTCCGCCCCATAGCGAAACGGATCAGTTGCTGGCAGCCCAAGCTGGGTTTCCAATTCGCTCAAATAGGCCCGGGCAGCGGCATCTTCCATATGTTGCGTATTGACAGATATCGCCACCACTTGGCAGGCCGGATTTGCCACTTTTGCCAAAGCCAGCGCCATGTCCCGCAATGCCTCAAGCGAGGGCTGCTGATATTCCGGCAGACCGCGCATGTGCGCGCGCGTCGGCTCATGGCAGAGTATAAGCGCATCGGGCTGGCCGCCATGGATCAATGCCATTGTAACGCCTGAATATGAGACGTGAAACAGGCTGCCTTGTCCTTCGATCAAATCCCAGTGATCGTCATCGTTGTCAGGGGTTAGATATTCAACCGAGCCCGCCATAAAATCGGCAATAACCGCATCAAGGGGGACACCATCACCGGTGATCAATATGCCGGTTTGGCCCGTCGCGCGAAAGCTGCTTTTCATGTCCCGCTTGCGCATCAATTCATCCATCGCCATTGCGGTGTACATTTTGCCAACCGAGCAATCAGTGCCCACAGCAAGGCATCTTTTTCCACTCCGTTTTTTCCCGTTGGCAATCGGGTATTCGACTGAAGGGACGCGCACATCATGCAGCTTACGGCCGTTTGCCGCCGCCTCATCCACCAAGTCGGGCTCATCACGCAGCAGGTTGTGCAATCCGCTGGCCAGATCAAAGCCCATGCGCAGGGCGTCGATCAGCACCTGCTTCCATGCGGCTGAAATGACGCCGCCCCGATTGGCAACCCCGATAACAAGCGTTTTGGCGCCGGCATCAAAAGCCTCTTGCAAGGTAAGGTCATTCAATCCCAGATCAGCGCCGCAGCCGGGCAACCGGAACTGGCCAACAGCATTTTCGGGTCGCCAGTCTTTAATACCTTGCGCGACTTTCGTTGACAATTGATCAGGGGCATCACCAAGAAATAACAAATACGGGGTCGAAATCATAACTTCCTCCAAACAAGAACCATTTGATATTTTACAGAAGCTGTTTGAAAATTTCTGTCGATGTTTGGAAGTCTGATGCCTTTTTTAGAAGAAAATTCGAAAAATACTAAATAAAAAGAAGAAAATTCGAAAAGTATTTGATTTCTAGCATGATACCTCTTTTTAAGCGGTGAACTGACAGCACGTATGATTGGGTGTTATCCGTTCAAAACAACATATTACGACCCAAGATGCTGCAGCTGCAAAATAAACTTGCATTTCTGTCAGCAACTAAATACCCAAGCAGTCAGCAATTTTGGAATTTCCTTACCTTTGAAAGGCGCGTTTCCCATGTCATTTCGCATTCAACCAACGCCTGTTGCCCGCCCGAACCGCTGCCAGTTGTTTGGCCCCGGATCAAGGCCGGCGATTTTTGAAAAGATGGCGGCAAGCGCGGCGGATGTTATCAACCTCGATCTTGAGGATTCGGTTGCACCTTCTGATAAAGCCAGCGCGCGGGCCAATATTATTGCAGCCATATCAGATATTGACTGGGGCAATAAAACAGTATCGGTGCGCATCAATGGGCTAGATACCTCTTATTGGTACCGCGATGTTGTGGATATTTTAGAAAATGCGGCAGAGCGGATTGATTTGCTAATGATCCCCAAAGTCGGCTGTGCGGCCGATATATATGCAGTCGATGCATTAGCGACCGCCATTGAACAGGCCAAAAACCGCAAAAAGCCGGTTGGGTTTGAAGTGATTATCGAAAGCGCAGCAGGCATTGCAAATGTGCAAGAGATTGCCGCCGCCAGTCCCCGGCTTGAGGCCATGTCATTGGGCGCGGCTGATTTTGCGGCCTCAATGGGGATGGCGACCACAGGCATTGGCGGCACGCAGGAAAATTATTACATGATGCGCGAAGGCGAAAAGCACTGGTCCGATCCTTGGCACTGGGCCCAAGCTGCGATTGTGGCAGCATGCCGAAGTCATGGGGTGTTGCCGGTTGATGGCCCGTTTGGCGATTTTTCTGATGACGAGGGTTTTCGGGCCCAAGCCCTGCGCTCGGCCACGCTTGGCATGGTTGGGAAATGGGCGATACACCCCAAACAGGTGGCACTTGCCAATGAAGTTTTCACACCCTCCGAGGCGGCGGTTGCCGAGGCCCGCGAAATTCTGGCGGCCATGGAAACCGCCAAAGCCAATGGGGAAGGCGCCACAGTTTATAAAGGCCGCTTGGTGGATATAGCGTCGATCAAACAGGCAGAAGTCATCGTTCGCCAATCGGAAATGATCGTAGGTTAAACGCGCCTTATCGAGGCCACAGGCTGTTATCACGGTCGATTTATCGCAAAATTTGCGGCAAAAATGTCTATTTTCATTGCACCTCAGGGTCGAAAACCCCATATAGAGCGGGTTCAGTGGGAGCCGAGCATGACGCATTATCTTGAGTTTGAAAAACCGCTTGCCGAGATCGAAGGCAAGGCCGAAGAGCTGCGCGCAATGGCGCGGCAGAACGAAGAAATGGACGTCGAGGATGAAGCCAAGGCGCTTGATAACAAAGCTCAAGAGCTGCTAAGCGAGCTTTATAATTCGCTTACTCCATGGCGAAAATGCCAAGTGGCGCGGCATCCTGAACGGCCCCATTGCAAAGATTATATCGCAGCGCTCTTTACCGAGTTTACGCCTTTGGCCGGGGATCGGAATTTTGCAGACGATCACGCAGTGATCGGTGGTTTGGCGCGGTTTGAAGATCAGCCCGTTGTGGTGATTGGCCATGAAAAAGGTCACGATACCAAAAGCCGTATCGAGCGTAATTTTGGCATGGCGCGGCCCGAAGGCTACCGTAAAGCCATTCGCCTGATGGAGATGGCTGACAAATTTGGCCTGCCTGTGATCACATTGGTGGATACCCCGGGCGCATATCCCGGAAAAGGCGCAGAAGAGCGCGGCCAGTCCGAAGCCATTGCACGTTCGACAGAAAAATGCCTGCAAATCGGAGTGCCTTTGGTATCGGTGGTGATCGGCGAAGGCGGATCAGGCGGGGCAGTGGCCTTTGCCACGGCAAATAGAGTAGCGATGTTAGAGCATTCGGTCTATTCGGTGATTAGCCCCGAGGGATGTGCGTCGATCCTGTGGAAGGACGCTGAAAAAATGCGTGAGGCTGCAGAGGCATTGCGCCTAACTGCGCAGGATTTAGCGAAACTGGGTGTCAACGACCGGGTGATTGAAGAACCCTTGGGCGGTGCGCATCGAAATCCGGACGCCACATTTAAGTCTGTGCGAAGCACGTTGGCCGCGCTCTTAAAAGAACTTTCAGGCAAAGACGCCAAAGCACTGCTGAAAGACCGCCGCGAGCGGTTTTTATCGCTTGGATCATCGGGTTTGGCGGCTTAAGCGACCAACATCCTTAAGCTTTGTGTAACATCCGACCGTACGGCCAATCTTAAACTGGGTTCATCTCCTGCGCGCAGAGCCGCAAGGATAATTTTGTGAAAATGCGGTGGTGCTTTGCGCTGCAATTTGCCGTAGAGCATCCGCATTGTCGGTCCCAGTTGCAGCCAAACGGTTTCGGCCATGGCCAGCATCGCCGGCGCCTGCGCCCGTAAATAGAGCGTGCGATGGAATTCCAAATTTGTGCGTATATAGGCAACGGCATCATGATCGCTGACGGCGGTTCCAATCATACCATTAATCGCAGTGAGCCGATCAATCAGCGCCAGATGTGCGCGCGGCAAAGCCCGGCTTGCCAACTCAACCTCAAGCAACGAACGCAGCGCTGAAAGCTCTTCGATCCGTTCGTTGTTCAGCTCAGGGGTAGAGACCCGCCCCGAGTTGGACACAGACAGCGCGCCCTCGGCGACAAGTCGGCGCACCGCTTCGCGTGATGGGGTCATAGAGACCCCAAACTCTTCGCCAATTCCACGGATGGTCATCGCCTGACCGGGCTGGATCTGCCCAAGCATGATGCGGCTACGCAGCCCACGATAAATATGCTCATGCGCAGAGGCTGACGATTCGGGAAGCTTTAACGGATGTGCCATGCCCTTTTGTGATCACAAAAGCCTTTGCAGTCAATCCACAAAACGATAACGGTGCAACTCAGCGCCCCTATCACGCAGCCAAAGGCGTGCAGGCTGGTAATCCCCATAAAGCTGTTCAACCACCGCCCAAAACCGATGAGAATGGTTCATATGCTCAAGATGGGCCACTTCATGCGCCGCCACATAGTCCAAAACCTCTTGCGGCGCCATGATCAACCTCCATGAAAACATCAAGGCTCGATCTTGACTGCACGAACCCCAGCGCGAACGTGTGTCGCGCACAGATAGCTTGTGGTAGTCTTGCCCCAGTTTTTTAGCGTAAAAATCGGACCTTTGTGTCAGATGATCCCGTGCCAGAGTTTTCATGTATCCAAGAGCCCGCGCAGCAGGATTGGATTTATGTTCTGGCACAAAGAGTTGATTGTCATGCTGCCGAACCCGAGGATCTGACGATTTTGTAAGTTGAACCTCATGGCCCAAGATGGGGATATTGACGCCAATTCGAACGGTTATCGGATCTGGAACTTGGTCTATGTTTTGCCGAAGCCAAGCCTCTTTTTCAAAAACAAAGGTTTCAATCTTGCGCGGTGAAATACGCTTTGGCGCGGTCACAGTGACCCGGCCATCCAGCGATGACACCCGCAGACTCAAACGTTTAGCCCGCGCAGACTCTCTCACCTTTACGGCGATCTGGGGGGGTCCTGGAATGAAAATTGTGGTCATTTATGCTTGGTTCCCCATGAAAAATCGCATTCCTTCAATTTTAAACCTTAATGCCTTTGACACGCTGGCTTTGTTATGGCAGGAGGCGCAGATTGTCGACAAGAGCAAAAGTTTAAAGGGAACTAGCCGATGCCCAAGGAAGAATGGGGTGTAAAGCGCGTATGTCCAACAACTGGCAAGCGTTTTTACGACCTGAACAAAACCCCGATCGTCAGCCCCTACACGGGCGAAGCCGTCGAACTTGACACCTCTAAAACTCGAATGATTGCAGCCGATAACGAAGATATGTCTTCGGTCCGCGCCAAAGAGTCCGAAGTAGAAGCAGAAGCCGTTGTTTTGGACGGTGAAGACGTGGATGTAGATCTCGGGGATGACGTGTTGGAAGATGATGATGAGGACAGTGTGCCTTTGGAAGATATCGCCGATATGCCAACCGAAGACGACGATAGTTAACGCTTAACTTCGAGAATGATGTGCGGGGTGATTTTCTGCTTGATCCCATCCCACGCATTGCCTAGATACTCTTTTTGACGATCAAACGTCGCACGGGGCCTTAGCTCAGCTGGGAGAGCGCTACAATGGCATTGTAGAGGTCAGGGGTTCGATCCCCCTAGGCTCCACCAAATCCCAAATGTGAAAT
>PBSX01000033.1 GCA_002726375.1 Marinovum sp. | reverse complement strand
CCCAACAACGCAACAGCGTCGCCGGTGAAGGGGCTTTTACGGTCATCACAAACTTCCCGCAACCCCTTTTTTCACTTTTTAACACCTTTTTCTTATTTATATTTTAAGCCCCTGTTTTCAATCATAAAATATTTTTTACACTGTATTTATAATGGTCTTTTATAGATGAAACTTGATCTGCTACAATCAAGCAAAGAAGCAAAATCGCCAAAGCAAGCTTAGAAGGTGAGAATCCTGCCGCCTTTCGGGGTCTTTAACTGGGTAAAACCTGCAAGGATTCGCCTTTCGAGGACCATGGCACATTTTTGCAAAGAATCTTCCAACCCGATTTAATGCGTCCCAAATGCCCGTCGCACAGATATGAGTCCGGCTGTGCGCTCACTTGGTTTAAGGAGGATATCCACACATAGATATTGGAACTGCAGTTGCAAAAGACAGAGCGGTATTCATGTTTTCACCTTAATACGCTGAGCGGTTGCCCGCTTCGAGGATATTTGACTATTCTGGTTTAAAAGGCAAAATGTGATCTCATTGGCCAATTCATCTGGGTGCGCTGAGTGACCAAATTAAAACCATATTGGTTGGATCTTACCGAATTTCCTGAAGCTTCTGAACAACAGGTGCTGCCGCAGGAGATCGACATATTGATCGTTGGTGCAGGATTGACCGGTCTTTCAGCGGCAAGAACAGCCGCAAAAGCGGGCCGAGCTGTTTTGGTGGTTGACCAACACGCCCCTGGATTTGGAGCCAGTTCGCGAAACGGCGGGATGCTTGGCGGCGGTCACAGGTTGTCAATTGCGGAGATGACAGCACGTTATGGCAAAGACCTTGCTTTTAAACTTTTACAAGAAGCACATTTGGACAGTGCAGATTTTGTGCGCAGGGTCATGGCCGAGGAAGCCATCGACTGCGATTACGAACAGGTTGGCCGGTTTCGGGGGCTTTGGCACACCCATGAATATGAAACCGCTGCGCGCGACTTAGAGCAGTTGCAAAAACTGCTGCCAATAGAGGCTAGCCTGCTTTCGCAAACGCAACAACACCAAGCCGTTGCATCAGACCTTTATCGCGGCGGAGTGGTTTATCACCAACATGCAGCCATTAACCCCGCAAAATGGGTTTTTGGGCTGCATCGCGCTGCAGTGGATCATGGGGCTCTCATTCAGGGCAACACGGCTGTTCTTGGATTTGAAAAATCAATGCATGGGCATGTGGTCAAAACCACAAGAGGCGAAGTTAAAGCCAACAAAGTATTGCTTGCAACCAATGGATACACACACCCCCAAATGGGCGCGTTGCGCCGGCGGGTGTTTCCGGTTCCTTCCTTTATAATCAGCACTGATGAACTTGGCCGTGACCGTCTCCGTCAGCTGTTCCCAAGCGATATGATGGTTGTCGAGTCGCGCACCCGTCATTGCTATTACCGTCCAAGCCCGGACAAAACCCGCATTATTTTTGGCGCGCGCGCTGCCATGTTTGACGCACCCGAGGCACTTGTAGTGAGCCAGTTGCGCAAATTGCTAGGTCAGATTTTCCCACAATTGCGACAGGTTAAAATTTCTCACAGTTGGCGCGGCTTTACCGGATTTGCATTTGAATTNATGCCGCATGTNGGNCAAATNGACGGGGTTTGGCATGCCGCAGGATATTCCGGCAATGGCAATACATTAGCACCATGGTTGGGGCATAAGGCNGCGCTNCAAATGATCGGTGATCCTGCCGGTGAAACCGCGTTTTCCNATAGCGAGTTGAAAACAAGATGGTGGTATCATAATCGGGCGTGGTTTTTACCCTTTGTCGATGTGGCCTATCGGGGTCGGGATTTTTGGAATGATTGGAAGCGGACTTAGCAGTGCTGAGCAATGGATCCAACTTCCATGATTTAATTTCTTATAACCTGTCCAAAGCAAAGCTGTGAATGCCTCAAGCACGAGCAAGTTCTGGATGCAAATATGCTTGNGGATAGGGCATCGGGCACAAAGGGCCAATGGGAACAACAGTGTTTCCAGACCGGCCAAAATATCCCTGCCGACAATGTTCCAAAGAGCTGCTCTCTGGCACGCCCGGCAGAGCGTAAACGCGGCAGAGCCAGCGCCAAAGGTTTGGATAATCCAAAATTTTGGCGCCATTGAGCTTCATACGAAGATAGTAAATTGGATCATGGCGATAAAGCGTTGGGAAAAGGCGCAAATCGGCTTCGGTAAACCTTTCCCCTGTCAAGTATAGCCTCCCATCCGCAAGAGCACTGTCAAGCACGGTGAGCAAATCAAAATATGCCTTAAACGCTGTTTCATAAATGGCCTGATCCGAAGAAAACCCCGCCTTGTACGCCCCATTGTTGATGGCATTATAAATACGGTTGTTCCAGTTTTCTATTTCGGTCCGTAGTTCAGCATCACAGGGATAAAGGTTTGGTCGTTCCNCATCAGATAAAGCGCTGCCAAGCGCGACTGACCATTGATTGAGCATTCGGATTATCTCGGCGCTTTCGTTTGACACAATGCNTCGGCTTTGCTTGTCATAAAGGATCGGGACCGANCGTTCATTTGAACCCTCTGCGGCATAAATATCCCGAATAAGCCGATAGCTTTGACCGGTTGCGGTTTCCGCAGTGCACTCGGGCAATGGCGCGCCTGTTAATGCTGCGGCAAGCTCAGGTGCGAATTGCCAGAGATTGGGCCCGGCGGGATCCTCTTCGCCGGTACGGTTTGGAAACAATACGTCCAATGAGATACTGCGCTGCAATCCAAGTGTATTACGCNCCAATGTGACTCTGTGGCACCAAGGACAATTGAGCGCCACAAACAGGTGATACCGATTTGGTTCAGCAGGAAAATTCACGTCACCGACCGCGTTTCGAAAGCCACTGACACCGCGCACAAATTCCCCCTTTGCTCGGCGGTCTTGGGCGGCGGTTTGATCTTCTTCAACCGATGTTTGGAAGTGAGTTTCAGCCAAAGGTTTCTCCATATTTTTGCTTGTGGTCTGCGCGGTATTTTTGGCGCCTAGCTATTGAGTCTCTGCCAGTTTAACCAACTCGGTGTTTCGTAATTATTTTTTTTCGAATCTACGTCTCAACCCTTCAGAGTTTCTCTTATTTCAGTGTCTGTCACGTTCGTGAAATTCAATTTTCGTTTCAATATGCTCAATCAGCCACGGTCGTGCGGCGTTGTAAAATCAGTGTCTGGTCCTGTTGGAACGATTCGTGATGGATTTATGGAGGTATGGCTTTCATAATAGTGCCGTTTGATATGCTCCATATTGACTGTTCTGGCGATACCAGGCTGTTGATAAAGATCGCGTAGGTAATTCGACAAATTCGGATAATCGGCGATCCGGCGAATATTGCATTTGAAGTGGCCAACATAGACAGGATCAAATCGGATCAGGGTGGTGAACAACCGCCAGTCGGCTTCGGTAATCTGCGCACCAGTTAAATAGCGTTTTCGCGATAAAATATCTTCGAGCCAGTCTAAGGTGTCAAACAGCGGCGTAATTGCTTCTTCATAGGCTGCTTGTGTGGTTGCAAACCCACAGCGATAGACACCATTGTTCAAAGTGGTGTAAATGCGCTCATTCAGAGTATCAATTTCTGACCGCAAATGTTTAGGATAATAATCTCCCTGCACCGAGCCAACCTCATCAAAAGCCGTATTGAACATGCGGATAATTTCTGGAGACTCGTTTGAAACAATGGTTTTGGTGTGCTTGTCCCAAAGCACCGGCACGGTTACACGGCCCGAATAGTCAGGCTTGGCTTGGGTATAAACCTGATACAGAAACTGCGCTCCATTTACCGTATCTGGCGCAACACCATCACCAACATCAAAGGTCCAACCGTTCTCGGCCATATACCAATGAACGACGGATACCGAAATCATCTTCTCAAGCCCTTTGAGTGCCCGAAAAATCAAAGTACGGTGGGCCCATGGGCAGGCTAAAGAAACATAAAGATGATAGCGCCCTATCTCAGCTTTAAAACCACCCTTTCCACTTGGTCCTGCCCTCCCATCGGTGGTGACCCAATTGCGAAACTGTGGTGCTTTGCGAACGAAACGGCCATTTGTTGATTTGGTGTCATACCATTGATCAACCCATTTTCCTTCTTGGAGTAAACCCATCTTTTTATCCTTGGTTTAGTGTTCTTTTGGTTTGATAAAGCGGTTGTTGCGAAGATCCGTAAACGCTTGATGTAATTCTTCGCGTGTGTTCATCACAATCGGACCGTGCCACGCGACAGGCTCTTTTATGGGTGTGCCAGCAACCAGTAGAAACCGGATGCCCTCGGGTCCGGCTTGCACAACAATCTCATCCCCAGTTCCAAATTGCACCAGCGTCCGGTTGCCCGACATATCACGTATGTTTAACTCTTCGCCGCGTACTTCTTTTTCCAAAAGAACCCCTTGCGGTGTTGAAGCGTCTGCAAATTTCCCTGCGCCTTCGAAAATATAGGCAAATGTATTTCGGTAGGTATCAACCTTAAAGGCTTTACGCCGATTGGCGGGAACAGTGATATCAAGATAAAGGGGATCAGCCGCCACGCCATCTACGGGGCCGCGTTGACCCCAAAACGCGCCTGTTATCACTTTGACCTGGGTGCCATCATCATCGATAATCTGTGGAATTTCTTTGCCCGGTACATCCTGATAGCGCGGTGCGGTCATTTTAAGGCTGCCGGGTAGATTGGCCCATAGTTGAAAGCCATGCATTTGTCCGTTTAGGTTACCACTTGGCATTTCTTGATGCATGATACCTGATCCCGCAGTCATCCATTGAATGTCTCCGGCCCCCAGCGTTCCACTATTGCCCAAGCTATCGCTGTGCTCAACTGAGCCGCTTAGCACATAAGTGATGGTTTCAATGCCCCGATGCGGATGCCATGGAAAGCCGCCAGCATAAGCATCTGGAGTTTCGTTGCGAAAATCATCAAAAAGTAGAAAAGGATCATGCGTTTTTGGCTCGCTAAAGCCAAAAGCCCGATGCAGATGGACTCCAGCCCCTTCTAAGGTCGGGCTCGCACTGCTTGTTGAAATAGCTGGTCTAATTGACATGATCACGCTCCTTTACTTTTCCATCCCATAGCAAATAATGCCTTCTTGCCAGAATTCGAGTTCCAATGATGAGAAACCCCTGTTCGAAAAATTATTCCACATTGCACCACTTTGGTAATGGTTATGGCTGTTGAAGCTCTTGTGTGACATGTTTTTTATATTAGAATAAGGCTTATAAAAAAGAACCCTTCGTTCTAATAAGGAGACCATTGTGGGCCAAATAGAAGATTTGCGATTGTTCACCCTGGTTGTGGAACATCGCGGCATTTCAAAGGCTGCGGATAGGTTGAACATTGCAAAATCGGCCGTCAGCAGACGCCTAAGCCTATTGGAAGATCGGTATGCCGCCAAATTGATTGATCGCGCTCCAGGCCGTTGGGAAGTCACAGAATTTGGGCAAGAGCTATATCAACGCGCAACCCGGGCAGTAAATGATATTGAAGAAATTGAAGCAGACTTTAAAAGCACCCATGCCGATATTTCAGGCCCACTGACAATTTCAGTTCCCCGAGAATTTGGTATTTCTTTTCTTAGCCAAGTCCTGATTGGTTTCAAAAACAAATATCCCGAAATTCAACTCACCGCCGATTTTGACGATCGCATTATTGATCTCGATCGAGAAAATTATGATTTTGCAGTTCGCGTCACGCCAAAGGTCAATGAAAAGCTATTAGTCGAAAAAGTCGGAGTGGTTCGGCATTACCTTTGTGCATCCCCAAACTACCTAAAGGAAAATAATGCTCCAAAAACACTTGATGATTTAAAGGGGCATAGGTTGCTTCATTTCGGAACTGCAAAACGCGGAACGTGGCGCTTTAAACATGCAGATCAAAAAAAAGAAGAGATGCTTGAGTTTTCACCTGCTTTAAACAGCAATAGCGGCCAATTCTTGTTTAATGCGACTGTGCAGGGGCAAGGCATTGCAAATTTACCAGATTTTATTTTAGGAAACGCTTTTGAGACCGGCCAGCTTGTAGCGCTGTTGCCCCAATATCAAATTGCAGATTACTTCATTTGTTTGCTGCGCTCGGAGAACCGTCGTATTAATCGCCGCATGCGTATGTTTTCGCAAGAAATAATAGCNGCCTGTAATCACTAATGTGGTGAAGCCAAACCATTGCTATTGGCACTTTAGGTTATCTTTTTTAGAACTTGCAGTTCTAAAGTAAATATCTTTTCAAAATTATTGGAATAGTGGAGCTTTGCGGCAGATCACAAACGTCACGAGGGTTTCTATGCTGACTGCTTCACGCAAAGACTACGGTTCAATCGCAAAACTATTTCATTGGGTTCTTGCCATTGTCATCCTTTGGCAGCTCTTTACAGGGATCAATCTTCACGGGATGGAGTTCTNGGCCCAAAAAGCTCAGTTCATCTGGTTTCATCAAGTTATCGGAACGTTGATTTTTTCATTAATCGCACTTCGGCTAATTTGGCGTTTCTATAATCGCCCTAAATTTGAAGATTCTTTACCAAAGCTGCATAAATGGGGCTCAAAAATCGTGCATTTTCTCTTGTACGCGCTGTGCTTATGGCTGCCTATACAAGGGTCTTTAATGACATGGGCTGGTGGNTTTGATGTTTACTTGGTGGGTTTGATAAAAGTCCCCGCTCTTGTTGCCGAAAATAAAGAAATGTACCCAACTTTTGTGTCATTCCATTATACAACTGCCATGGCACTGTTAAGCCTTACTTTGATCCACATAGGTGCGGGTTTGTATCACCGTTTCATCACCAAAGACGCGCATGGCGTATGGAAGCGTATGGCAGTTTCGGTTCAAACGTCTAATCTTGATAAATAAAGCCTAAGCAAAGGACTTTGACTCAAAACGGCTCAATTGGGCTTTCAAGGACCTTAAAAAATTTCTGTTAAATAGCTAAATGTCATTATATGTCATCGATTTGAAATACACATTATTTGCAGCATGGAAACGGATCTTAACCTCTATACTTTTAACGAGAGATAAAGGTGNAAAACCAAAGAGTGAAAAGATCAAATTAATAATCACCAGTTCTTTGCTAGAGATCATTATGTCGTTAGCTGACACTGTGAGTGCCAGACTAATTCAAATTAACCGCAAGTCTTTGCAGCATGTCCGATGGTGCACGATTGAGGGCAAGAAAAACCGTCAATAATGACATTTGTGGGTGTTCAGATGATCCAATGTTTGCAAAACCTAGACAAGCAATAGATAAAATACACAGAAGTAAGTTCAGCCTTGGTTGGGAAGGACACATAGTGAAAAAGAACTGGTCATATTACACGACATCCGTTGCCCATAAAGATAAAAAGTATTCCTCGCATGAGCATTTGAATGAGATGGGATCCAAAGGTTGGGAACTGGTCTCGGTTGTTGCCCATGCCGATGACGGCNTAAGTGTATTTTATTGGAAACAACAAAATCTAAGTATTCATGAACATGAATCTGATTTTGAAATAGAACCTGTGCTTGAATCACAAAGCGACATAAACATCTTGGTGCCTGATGAACCCGAGCCACAAGAAGATACCACTAAACCTTTTGAACCCGCAAAGATTGCCTTTGAGATTGGTGATCAAATTCCTGACTTCAAATTGCGCTCAACCGATGGGACATATTTTTCAACATCAAATCTAACAAAGAAGACCGTCTTGTACTTTTATCCAGCAGACGGCACAGAATATTGCACCATTCAAGCCAAAGGCTTTTCAGCTGTATATGAAACTATGACTGATATGGGTTTGGATATCATTGGAATATCNCCAGATGATATTGAGGCACACAACAGATTCAAAAATGACGAAGGCATCCCGTTTCATCTATTATATGACGAGGCTTCAAGAGTTTGTTCCACCTTCGGCTTGTTACAAAATCCGCCACCAGATGATAGATACCCAATGAGAACGACGTTTTTGATAGACACCGATAAAATAATCCTAGGTCTCTGGAATGATGTGGATGTTTCCACACACTCAGATGATGTCGTATCATTTGTCTTAGATGTGTTGGAAAAAGCTAACTAAAAGCCTTTTTTAATTTAACTGAACTCAATAGACCCATGCCATCCATTAAAATGGAACACGTAGTTTCTATGCTTACCATAAAGCATGTGAACTTCAGCATTTCTTTCTATAATAAGTCATAAGTTCTTTAAGGTTTTTGGCATGATCTAAATTATAATTATGGCTTAATACGCATATGCAAAGCACTTAAGGTAAAGACCCATAGCCTAAAAAGTTTGATAAAGCTCCGAGGACATCCAACGCTTGATGTGGAGGCAAAATATTGATTTCTAAAAGTATTAATAATGAGAATGTTGTTAAATGACTTTGGTGGCGGCCCCTGAAGGACTCGAACCCTCAACCTGCCGATTAGAAGTCGGCTGCTCTATCCAGTTGAGCTAAGGGGCCGCAAGTAGATAACGCCTGATAAACCGATTATGAACGGAATTCAAAACCTAAAACTCAAGTTTTCAATTTTGTTTGCTATTAACTGATCGATTGGTGCAAGCTTTGCAAAAGCTACGCACCAAAGGCGCTCGACAATGCCACAGCCCCCAGTTTTTGATCTTGATCCGGATGTATTTCATAGCAATCCATATCCGATCCTTAAAAACTTGCGTGCTAAAGCACCAATTGCGTTTGTGCCGGCTTTGAATGCCATTTTAATCACCCGACGTGATGACATTTTTACCCTTGAGAAGCAGATTGATGTCTTTTCTTCGGACCAACCTGACGGATTGATGACAAAGCTNATGGGCCAAAATATGATGCGTAAAGATGGCGCTGAGCATTTGGCAGAGCGCAAAGCTATATTTCCAACAGTTTCGCCAAAGACTGTTCAAAACGTATGGCGAAAAGCATTTCAGCGGGCCACGACTGCTGTTCTTGATGGCATTATGCCAAACAGCACAAGCGATTTGGTCACTGATTTTGCTATGCCAGTTTCGGCAGAAGCCCTCAAGGCAATGACCGGTCTAGTNAATATGAGNTGGCNAGAAATGGANCGGGTCAGTCAAGGCATGATCGACGGGTGCGCCAATTATTCNGCAAGCCCGCAAGTAGAGGCCCGATGTAACGAGTGCACCNCATCGATAGATCGCCACATTGATCAAAGAATGGCTTCTGGATTTCTNGAAGATGATCTTTCGTTACTTNCTGTGCAACTCCGCGCGGGTTTAAGCCTTGAGCAAACCAGAGCAAANATCAAACTTGCGATTTCAGGAGGCCAAAATGAACCTCGCGATGCTATTGCAGGTCTTGTTTGGGCGCTTTTAAAGCACCCAAACCATCTTGCTGAACTTATTGCCGGCGCACTTAGCCATATACAGGTCTTTGAGGAATACTGCCGCTGGATTGCTCCTATTGGAATGTCGCCGCGAAGAGTGGCAAAAGCGTATAGCTATAAAGACTTGCAGTTTAACCCTGAACAAAGGGTTTTTTTCATGTTTGGATCTGGAAATCGCGACGAAGAAGCATTTGAAAACCCTGATGTCTTTGATCCTTATCAAGACAATTCAAAGGCCATTACATTTGGTGCTGGTCCTCATTTTTGTGCTGGGGCATGGGCCAGCAAATGCCTTATTGCAGAAGTTGCGATACCGATGCTTCTTAGACGGTTTCCTAGCTTAAAAATTGCCGGCCCTGTTGAATTTTCTGGCTGGGCATTTCGTGGGCCAACCTCTGTTCCAGTGGTGTGGCGGAAATAGATGTTTATATTTTTTTCCAGTTTCGCTTTTACTTAACCAGAAGATTGTTTAGAGCTTTTCTATGATGTGGACCATTCCAAATATACTGACTGTCCTGCGGTTGTTGGCAGCGCCAGGTGTGGCCGTGATGTTTTTGTATTTTACCAGACCTTATGCTGATTGGTTCGCACTCTTATTGTTTGTCTCAGCCGCAATTACGGACTGGTTTGATGGATTTCTAGCGCGGGCTTGGAAGCAAGAAACAAAATTGGGCACCATGCTAGATCCAATTGCTGACAAAGCCATGGTTGTCATCGCCTTGATGATTATTGTCGGGTACTCAAGCATGTCACCATGGTTGGTTTTGCCAGCGACAGTGATTTTGTTTAGGGAAGTGTTCATATCCGGGCTTCGGGAATTTCTGGGGGATACCGCCGGAATTCTTAAAGTCACAGTTTTGGCAAAGTGGAAAACCACGGCCCAGATGGTCGCCATTTCTTTTCTGTTCTCACAAGGTGTCTTTGAGCACTATCTCATCATGTCATCTATCGGCATGGATCAAGACGCTATTGCCTCTGTTCTGGATGGCGGCATTGATGACGAAATGGGTCTGCGCTGGAAATTCCATGCTATGGTATGGTCCGGAAATATTGGTCTTGGCCTGTTATGGATTGCTGCAGCTTTGACATTAATGACCGGGTTTGATTATTTCTCAAAGTCATTGCCTTTTTTAAAGGACGACACGTGATGAGAGTACTCTACTTTGCTTGGCTGCGAGAACGTATTGGACTACCTGCCGAAGACATTGAAACATCGGCACAAACCGTAGAGCATCTTGTTCAAGAGCTTAGAAGTCGTGCGCCACGTTATGAGGCCGCTTTTTCTGATCTTAGTGCTGTGCGCTGTGCGATTGATCAAAACCTTGTCTCGTTTGACGCCCCGCTAGGTGATGCAAGAGAGGTTGCATTTTTTCCACCCATGACGGGCGGCTGATCATGGATGTAAAAATACAAGAAGCTGCTTTTGATGTTGGCGCCGAGATCAATGCGTTTTCTCAGCGTCATACCAAAATGGGCGCGATTACGACCTTTACGGGCATCGTACGCGATAATGACGACGAGACCCTTCAAGCAATGGAGATTGAACATTATCCAGGGATGGCCGAAAAAGCCATTTCAGAAATTATGCAGACCGCGGTCAAACGATGGTCACTGGGCGATGCTTTGGTTATTCATCGCTATGGCACACTTGCACCTGGCGAGATCATCATGATGGTTGCCACCGCCGCTATCCACCGAACAGACGCATTTCAGGCTGCTGAGTTTTTGATGGACTATTTGAAGTCTCGCGCGCCATTTTGGAAAAAAGAAATCACCAAAGAGGCGGTGACTTGGGTGCCAAGCAGGCAAAATGATGAAGATGCTCTAGACAGATGGTGAGCTAGGTTTTATCTTGATCTTTGTTCAGCTGTGACTGCAAATCTTCGTTTTCAAGCCGCGCATTGTGCAAACCATCCATAGCTGCCTTTAATTCAGCTTCGATTTGCGCCATCTGACTGGTAAGGTCAGCTTCCCGCTGCTGCATATACGAAACCGCGCTATCGCGGGCTTCTTCTGCATCATTGAGCTCTTGCGCCATACGCTCAAATTCACTGATGTCCGATTTCGCAACCCGCGTAAAGCGAAGCAAAAGCCAATGCGCAAACCAACCCACAGCAAACGTCACAAACAAAACTATGGCAGTTGCGATGATAAATTCAATTCTGTTCATCTAAGGCCTCTTTGGGTTGTAATTGCGGCTCAGTTGGGTCATCTGAATGAAGGTTAGTTTGGTCATTAATAAGGTTAAACTCTATGCGCCGATTGGTTTCGCGCCCATCTTCTGTATCATTAGGCGCAATAGGCTGGCTTTCACCATAGCCTTTTGCAACAAAACTTGACGTCAAAATTCTTCGCCGTTGAAGCTCAACCAGAACCGCCTGAGCACGCGATTGGCTAAGGTTCTGGTTCATCTCTTCGCGTCCCTGACTGTCAGTGTGCCCTGCAATTTCAAGAGGTATCTCACCGCATGTTTTAAAGACGTCTGCCAAGTCATCTAAAAGATTATGTCCTTCAAGATCGACCCGGTCTGAACTGGGCTCAAAATTAATTTTCCGCTCGGAAAGCAATCCATTAATTTGTACAAGACACTCCTGTGCGGATGGTACATATACTTCAATTTTGCGCGGCGGGGCATATTCAACTTTTACTCTAAAGTTGTACCCTTGGGGCAATTTTTCGATCAGTTGATTGGTAATATCAGCCTTGGCCGTTTCGTGTTCTGTGCGTCCCCTAACCTCAACCTCATCCAGAGTAATGGTCACAATGCCTTGTTTTAAAAGCGACAGTGCCTCGACGCCTGCCAACACATAAATTGACCAGTCCTGAGGTAAACTGTCATCTAAACTAAGAGCACTATAGACTGCATCCTGACCAAAACGAGCTTTCGCCAAACTCTCAAATATCTCTTCGTTCACAGCGGTCTTAACCAGTCCACGAAACTGCGCTAAACCTTCAGGGCTCAGTGTGGCAATAAATTCAGCTTGACCAAGCCCAGACGTGGTTTTGGGGTGAGGCAGAATTCCTTGCACGTTGTAAACATCTGGCAGGACATTTTCTAAATCGCCAATAGCTTGATCAAATTCTTGCTGCGGGGTGGCCGCATCGCCCACCAGTTTAATCTCTGTGTCAGTAATTGTTAAGCTGCCAGCTGCCAATCTATCCAAGGCCATTAGAGAGTTTTGGATCGCTTTCGGCCAGTGTACATCTGGCATACCCAATCCTATTTGGCAGCTTTGCTTACCCTCAAATGCATAAGCCATTATGCTTTTCAATATCTGACCTTGAATCTCGGCGTCCAGCGCAGAGCATGCCTCAAGACGGAAGCCCTCATTGAGCTTGATAGCGCGGAAAACAAACGGAGAAATAACTGGTCGCGGCACTGATATTTCCAGCAAAAGTACAATCCCTTTGGGTATTGAGCGCCCTAAAGAGGTCTGTAATTTACGTTTTTCCACTAAAGAATCTGCTAGGGTCTCTACCGTTACAGACCCAGCGGAAACCGTGATTTTCGCTATTTCAGTTTCTTTGACCGCCGCAAGTGCAAGGCGAAGGGTGGGCTCCCAATTGACCGGAGACGGATATGCAGTTGCAGTTATCAAATCGTTAACGTGCTTATCCACACCAGCTGCTTTAGCTAATTTTTTCAAGAATCCAGCACGGTCACTGTTTGTCGGCATCAACCCGATAACTGACACCGTTGAGATATTCTTTAANATTTCTAAGGAAAAATTGGGAGTNTACCCATNTGAGCTGTCCAACANATCTGTTTGATCAATAAGGCGGGCTGCGTCTACAACNCTGCCNGCAACACTGATTGCTTGAAATCTTTCAGCTTCATCTTCCGCGTCTCCAATGATAAAAACTTGTAGACCATCAGCTTCTGCATGAGCCCAGNNCAACCCTGCCTCTTTAAAGCTTTGATTGATAGCGTTCTTAGACACTTCTTCAATAAATCGCACTGAAAAACCTGCTGCCGAAACACACAGACATGCTGCGATAATAAAGCAAACTAGGGGGTAAATCACCCAAAACAGTCGCATACTCATTCCATAGCTAAGAATTCTCTTGGCTTTGATAAAGCCAACCCCTTCATGTTTCAATCATGCGATCAACGCAACTATGAAAAATACAATTGGNAATAATCCTGCATCCCGATTTGATCTAAATATTGTGAGCAAAACTGTTTCGTCCTTNAAGTCTAAGCGCCGCATTTGCCATAAGAGGTGGCTTATGAACGCAAAAACTCCAAANGTACAAAACACCCTTGGGCCTGCTTCTAGGGCAACAAAAATTGCTGAAACCATTAAAANACCGCTGGTGACCGTAAACCATCGAAGCCAGATNAAGCTATCANCGCCAAACAGCCGCGCTGTCGACTTTATNCCAATTAACGCATCATCTTCTGTATCTTGATGGGCATAGATCGTATCATAAAATAGTGTCCAAGCTATGCCAGCGAAATACAAAAGAAAGGCCGGCCAACCTAGGCCACCACTATGCGCTGCATAGCCGAGCAAAGCGCCCCAATTAAACGCAATTCCTAAGAATGCCTGAGGCCACCAAGTAAATCTTTTGGCAAAAGGGTAGATCGCAACTGGCAACAGAGCGATTACACCAAGAAAAATTGCGGCTTTTTGAAAAGACAATAAAATTAAACCCGCTAAGGCAACTTGAACAAACATCCAAATCAAAGCCTGTTTCACACGTACTTGACCAGAAGGTATGGGCCGAAATTTTGTGCGCGCCACTTGTCCGTCTAGGTTTCGATCCGTGATATCGTTCCATGTGCACCCCGCTCCGCGCATCAGCAAAGCGCCCATTGCACATCCGACAAATATCCATAAATCAGAAAGCCGTGGATCGTTTTTTTCAAGAATTGCCAATAATAATCCCCACCAACAAGGAAGCAATAATAGCCAGGTTCCAATCGGTCGATCCATTCGGGACAATCGTAGATAGCCTTGCGCCCAAGCCGGGGCTTTTGTATCAACCCAATTTCCTTTAACGGCATCAAAAACTTGAGCACTGGCCTCTGGCTTTGTGTCTCGCTCGGTCATATGTTGGCTTTCATGACAACTAAAATCAGGCTCTTTGTAGATCAACCACTTGGCACAGCGCAATCTGTTGAATTGACGCGCGAGCAAGCGCATTATTTATTTTCAGTTATGCGCCAGCCTGTCGGGGCCTCAGTATCGCTATTTAATGGCAGAGATGACCAGTGGCAGGCAGAAATAATCGAAGCAGGCAAACGCAAAGGTCTTTTGCTTTGTAAAAAACGAACCAAAGCTTTGCAGATGCCGCCGGACCTTTGGTTTATGTTTGCCCCAATTAAAAAATCACGTACCGACTTCATTGTTGAAAAAGCAGCCGAAATGGGCGCAGCGCGCATCTTGCCTATACAGACGGAATTCACCAATTCCGAACGTATCCGCCGCGATCGCCTGCAAGCCCATGCCATTGAAGCCGCAGAACAATGCGGAGGCACTTATGTGCCCCAAGTTGAAGAAATGCGCTCTTTAGAGAACCTTCTTTCCGAGTGGCCTTCAGACAGACATCTGCTGTTTTGTGACGAAGGTAAAGTTGGTCAAGCCAGCTCTTTGGCGGGCTTTCCAAACGGGCCTTGGGCAATATTAATCGGACCCGAAGGTGGGTTTTCCCAGGCAGAGCGGCAAAAGCTAAATAACCTGACATACACCCACAGCATCGCTTTAGGTCCTCGCATTTTACGCGCGGATACGGCAGCCGTTGCTGCCTTAACCTTATGGCAGAAACACCTTGGTGATTGGTCATGATCAGACCCGAGGCAAAACGAACGCTTTGGCGATGGCGCGAAGTTTTGTTCGGGATCTCTATTTCCGCTCTGGGCTATCTTTGGGTAGTTTCCTATTTCGGACTTTTGCGATGGCTGGGCATTGTTCTTATAATTGTTGGCGGCGCTCTTTTATTTATTGGGTTTCAACGCGGCCGTTTTCGCAGTGATCAAGACGGTCCAGGCGTACTAAAGGTGGTCGAAGGACAAATCGCATATTTTGGCCCATCAGAGGGCGGTATTGCCGCAATTCCGGACATTAGCCACATTTCTTTGGTGACACGTAACGGCGAGCGCTGCTGGCAATTGGAGCAAAAGGAATTGGCCTCAATCTATATCCCTGTCACTGCCAAAGGTACGGATGACCTTTTTGATGCTTTTGCAACATTACCCGGCCTAAAGATCGAAACCATGTTGCAAAAATTAACCCAAGACACTTCTAAGTCTACCTTGGTATGGGAGCGCTCAGATATTTCTCGTTCAAAAAATTATTTGCATTGACAGCACCCGTATCCGCCCCCACATCTAACAGCCAGAGCAGAATGGAGTGCCCTTAATGTCTATCCCCCAATCCGGTGAAGGGTTCATTGAGAAACCTGAACAAATGGTTGAATATCTGGCATCGGGTTGCAAGCCTAAATCAGATTGGCGCATTGGCACTGAGCACGAGAAATTCGGATACTGTAAAGATACACTTAAACCTATACCCTATTCTGGCGAGCGCTCGATCCTCACAGTATTAGAGGGCTTACGAGATGAATATGGTTGGGCTCCAATTTTAGAGGCTGGTAACCTCATCGGGTTGAGCAAGAACGGCGCCAATGTTTCGCTAGAACCGGGAGGTCAGTTAGAATTATCTGGCGCACCACTCGAAACCATTCATGAAACCTGTGATGAGGTGAACACCCATTTGCGTGAGGTAAGATTGGTGGCTGATCGGGTAGGCGTGGGCTTTATTGGATTGGGCGCTGCGCCCACATGGAACCACGAAGACATGCCCGTGATGCCCAAAGGCCGCTACAAGCTCATGACTGATTACATGGACAAGGTTGGCAGCATGGGAAAATCCATGATGTACCGCACTTGCACTGTTCAGGTTAATCTAGATTTTGGCTCTGAGGCCGATATGGTTCAAAAAATGCGCGTCGCATTGGCTTTGCAGCCTGTCGCAACGGCCCTCTTTGCCAACTCTCCCTTTTTTGAAGGTAAACCAAACGGTCATCAAAGCTGGCGCAGCCGCATCTGGCGCGATTTAGATGCAGATAGAACCGGCATGTTGCCTTTCGTATTTGAGGACGGTTTTGGTTTTGAGGCATGGGTTGATTATGCTTTGGATGTACCGATGTATTTTGTCTACCGCGACGGAAAATACTTGAATGCCCTCGGTCAATCTTTTCGAGATTTTTTAAAGGGGCAGTTGCCTGCCCTTCCCGGCCAAATTCCTACCTTAGGTGATTGGGCAGATCACCTAACAACAATTTTTCCAGAAGCACGCGTGAAACAGTTCATTGAAATGCGCGGTGCAGACGGTGGCCCATGGCGCAGGCTATGCGCCCTTCCGGCATTTTGGGTCGGATTGTGCTATGATCAAACCACATTGGACGCTGCTTGGGACTTGGTCAAAGATTGGGATGCCGAAACAAGAGAGAATTTGCGCGTAGCCGCATCGCAAAATGGTTTGAATGCGTCTGTCGATGGCATCGAATTATTAGCCTTGTCCAAAGAAGTGGTAGCGCTTGCGCATCAGGGGTTAGAATCGCGGGCGCGCAAAGGTGCCAACGGATTACTAGCAAACGAAACCCATTTTTTGAACGCGCTGCATGACACTTTGGCCTCTGGAAAGTCACCGGCAGATGAATTGATAGAACTTTACAACACTGAGTGGCAACAAGATGTCTCACCTATTTTCGATGCAATGAGTTACTAATAGCAAAGTTACAAACATTCAATTTTAGCTATTAACGTATTGGTTAAGATATCCACCGTATTCTCATCATTGGGTGAAATAGGTGGTGAAATGCAACGATCTGACGATTCTGTCGCTCCGATTATTATTAAGCGAAAAACAATTATAAATAGCAGCGCGCACCATGGCGGGGCCTGGAAAGTGGCCTATGCTGACTTTGTAACGGCTATGATGTACAATCACATCCGCCCTCACCAAGCCCTAAACATGAGACCGCCAGTTCCAGAAACTCTATCGAAAAATGGTACATAATTTGGGGGCTGGACAG
>PBSX01000032.1 GCA_002726375.1 Marinovum sp. | reverse complement strand
CGCAAGGCCGGCGCCGATGTCACAATGGTATGGCACAAAGATACAGATCTGCCAGATGGTTTGGACGTGGTGGCCATTCCCGGCGGGTTTTCCTTTGGTGATTATCTGCGCTGTGGGGCCATCGCAGGCCGCTCGCCGATTTGCCGCTCGGTGATTGACTTTGCCAAGCGTGGCGGCTTTGTTCTTGGGGTGTGTAACGGGTTTCAAATACTCACTGAAACCGGTTTGCTGCCCGGAGCATTGATGCGCAACGCCGGGCTGAAATTTATTTGCAAATCAGTCGAGCTTTGCGTTAAGACAACCGAGAGCGCCTTTACCAGTGGCTATGCCAAAGACCAGTTGATCAGCATCCCAATCGCTCATCACGAAGGCAATTACAATCTGAGCCCAGGTGATTTAGCAGCGTTGCAGGATCAACAGAGAATTGCCTTCCGATATGTCGAAAATCCCAACGGCTCTGTGGATGATATTGCCGGTGTGCTATCAGAAAACCGCCGTGTTCTTGGCATGATGCCGCATCCCGAGCGCGCGTTAGATGCAACACACTCGCGTGTGGATGGTCAGCCGTTTTTTGCCGGTTTGATTGAGCAGATGGCGACCACCTGACAGCTTTGGAAAACTAAGGTATAAACTGGCTTAAGATGACCAGTGATCATACCGAATCCATTGAGGTACCGCCGCAACCTCTCCGCTCGTTTCCTTGGCAGATTCGCGTGATTTTGGGCGTGCTATTCGTCTTGGCCGGGGCGACACTATGGTTAACCAATACTATTTTAACCGACAGGTTCACCCAATCGACACAAAACAAGGCAGAACTGCGTCTGGCGCTTTATGGCGGCAATATTCTAAGCGAATTGCAGCGCAATTCTATAGTCCCGCAGCTGCTGTCGCGTGACCCTGAGCTTATAGGAGCGTTGAACTCGGCGGATTTTTCCCGATCAACCCAGCGCTTGATGAGTTTTGTCGAAGAAATCGGTGCGGCGTCTTTGATGCTTTTGGACGGTGACGGCCGCACTGTGGCCTCAACTGACCGCAATAATCTGGGCAAGCTGCACAGTGACCAAATTTATTTTCTCGATGCGCTGCAATCAAATACGACAGTTTTTTCTGTGGCTGAAAAAGATAGTGGTGAGACCGGGTTTTTCTATTCCCGTCAGGTGGAATTTCAAAGCCAGATCATTGGTGTGATTTTGGTCGAGGTTGATTTGCAAAAATTCCAAAGGGCTTGGGCGGGTATTTCCGATGCTGTGCTTGTTATCGGCAGCGAGGGAAAGATTGTTCTGGCCACCGAACCGAAATGGCGCGGTCTGACGGAAACCATAGCGCTGCGCCGCCAGCCGCCGCAAAATGCCATTGAGCGGGCCATGCGTGTGACAAGTGATTGGGCGTCATTGCCGGCAGATGCCTATGTCCAGGGCGAAGCAGTGATGCGCATAGAAGGGCAAATTCCGTTTCGCGGATGGCAGATCATTTCTTTTACCACCTATGCCAGCGTGCGCGAACGGGTGAATGGTATCTTGGCGCTGGAAATCATGGGCTTTGCCATTTTGTTTGTGGGTGTGTTTTATCTATCAAACCGCCGTACTGTGCTGCGATTAATGTTTTTTCAACGTGAATCTGAAGACTTGCGGGATTTGAATGCAAGGTTGCAACGGGAAATTTCAGAGCGGGAAAAAGTGCAAAAAACTCTTGCCGTTGCTGAGCAGTCTTTGGCGCAAAGCTCAAAGCTGGCTGCCTTGGGGGAAATGTCGGCAGCCGTAAGTCATGAATTAAACCAACCGCTTGCAGCGATGAAAACCTATCTTGCAGGCGCGGCGCTTTTGCTCAAACGAAACCGGCCGGAGGAGGCGCTGTCGGCCTTTCACCGCATTGACGGTTTGATCGAGCGGATGGGGGCAATTACTCGGCAATTAAAATCCTATGCGCGCAAGGGTGGAGAAAATTTTGAGCCTTTGGATATGGCTGACGCGCTAGCCTCGTCTTTATCAATGATGGAGCCGCAACTAAAACATTCGAATGTACGGCTTCGCCAGATTGCACCGGATCAAAGTGTGCTGGTGATGGGCGATAGAATGCGCATAGAGCAGGTGCTTATCAACCTTTTACGCAATGCGCTGGACGCGTTGAAAACAGTAAGCGATCCCGAGATCGAGGTCATATTAAGCAAAGGCGAAACCGTTACGCTCAGCGTGCGCGACAATGGTCCTGGGATCAAAGATTTAGAGCTTTTGTTTGAACCTTTTCATACCACCAAAGAGCCGGGGGATGGCGTGGGTCTCGGCTTGGCAATCTCATCCGGGATTGTTACCGATCTCGGCGGACGGCTGACCGCCAGAAACGCCAGTGATGGGGGGGCTGTATTTGAAGTTAAACTCCCTATATTTGATGAAAATAAAGTAAACTCTCCCCCCGTTGAAGCAGCTGAGTAGACCATGACCAAAGCCTTAAAAATTGCAATTGTTGATGATGAAAAAGATATGCGGCTGTCTATCAGCCAATGGCTCGCGCTGTCGGGCTACGATACCGAAAGCTTTGCCAGCGCTAAGGAAGCGTTGTGTACCATTGACAGCGAATATGCCGGAATAGTGATTTCGGACATCAAGATGCCTGATATGGATGGCATGCAGTTTTTGCGCAAATTAATGGCGCAGGACAGCGCGCTTCCAGTGATTATGATTACGGGCCACGGCGATGTGCCCATGGCCGTCGAAGCCATGCGCATGGGGGCTTTCGATTTTCTTGAAAAGCCGTTTAACCCTGACCGGATGAGCGAGTTGGCGCAGCGGGCCTCAAACGCCCGGCGGTTGACTTTGGACAATCGGGCCTTGCGGCGCGACTTAGGCGATGGACCGCAGTTGATAAAAAAGCTGATCGGTAAGTCACCCGCGATGGAACGGTTGCGTGAAGAGATTTTAGATCTAGGCCAAGCCGATGGGCATATCCTGATCGAAGGTGAAACTGGAACCGGAAAAACTTTGGTCGCCCATGCCCTGCATGCTGTGGGTGCGCGCGCCGGCAAAAAGTTTGCGCTGGTGTCTTGTTCAGCCTTTGATGAGGCGGCTTTGATGCGCCGTCTTTTTGGTCCGGTTTTACCAGAAGATCCATTTTTTCCCGCTTTTGAGGAAGCCCGCGGAGGCACATTGGTTCTTGAAGATATCGAAACACTTAGTGAACAGGTGCAAGCCAAGCTATTAAGCACTCTTAATGCCCAAGGCACACCGCCTGAGACACGGGTTCTGGCGATCAGCAATCTGCAGGAACAAGGACAAACATTGCAAAATAGGCTGCGAAAAGATGTTTTTTATCGGCTTGGAGCTTTGCACATCACCGTGCCACCCCTGCGACAGCGGGGCAATGATGTTTTGGAAATATTTAATCAATTAAGCGAGGCATTTTCGGATGAATATGGCTGTCAAACCCCTGGTATAGGGGCTCAGGAAGCCGCGCAGCTGCTTCAGGCGCCCTGGCATGGAAATGTTCGCCAGTTGACCAATCTTGCAGAGCGGGCTATTTTGCAGTCGCGCCGCGGCGAAGGTACGATTGCCTCTTTGCTAATGAGCGACGCAGAAGAGGCCACAAGCGTGGTCACCACCGAAGGTAAACCGCTGAAAGAATATGTTGAAGCTTTTGAAAAGATGCTTATTGAAAACACAATGCGCCGTCACAAGGGGTCTATTGGCAAAGTGATGGAAGAGCTCTGTTTACCCCGCCGGACATTGAATGAGAAAATGGCAAAATACTCGCTTCAGCGGGCAGATTATGTTTAAGTTATTTCGTTAGTGACCTGAAATAATTACTTAATTACGTTTTTGAAATTCACTATTGCGCTCTTTGCAGCATGCCATATAAATCCCTCGGATCATCCGGATCAGCCAGCATGTCAAGCGGGCTAAAAAAGTCTGTGCCTTTGATCAGATCGCGAATATAGCGCAGTGATGAGAAATCTTCGATGGCAAAGCCAACACTGTCGAAAAGGGTGATTTGGTTGTCTGAGCGCCTCCCGATTGTTTGGCCCGTAATAACTTTCCAAAGCTGCTCAACAGGATAATCATCGGGTAATTGTTGAAGTTCGCCTTCAATCCGGGTTTGTGGTGGGAACTCGACAAAAATATCTGAGCGCAAAAGAATATCGCGGTGCAGTTCGGTTTTACCCGGGCAATCCCCGCCGATGGCATTTATATGCACTCCTGAGCCGACCATGTTGTCGGTTAAAATAGTGGCGTATTGTTTGTCAGCGGTGCAGGTGGTGATTATTTGAGCGCCCTCAATAGCCTCTTGCGCGGTTTTACATGCGGTGACTTTTAAACCGGCTGCGGCCAGATGCACCGCCGCTTTTTGGGTCGCCAAGGGATCAATGTCATAAAGCCGGACATGAGTGATGCCGCAGAGTGCTTGCATTGCGAGGCTTTGAAATTCGCTTTGCGCCCCATTGCCAATCATCGCCATGGTTTTTGCGCCTTTGGGCGCAAGGAATTTGGCGGCCATGGCCGATGTGGCCGCTGTGCGCAGCGCTGTTAGAAGTGTCATTTCTGACAGCAACACGGGATAGCCCGTGGTGACATCGGCAAGTAGGCCAAAGGCGGTGACGGTTTGCAAACCATCTTTGGTGTTTTTGGGGTGACCATTGACGTATTTGAACCCATACATCTCGCCGTCTGACGTCGGCATAAGCTCGATCACGCCCTCCATAGAATGACTGGCAACGCGCGGGGTTTTGTCAAAAAGCTCCCATCTTTTAAAATCGGTTTCAATGTATTCGCTGAGGCCAATCATCATTTGTATCAAACCAGTATGATTGATCAATTGCATCATTTGATCAACTGATACAAATGGAACAAGCGCTTTTTGAGATGGGCAAGGTGTCATATTCCTATCCTCAGAAATAACCATGGGTAGGGCGGTCAAATACCCGCCGGCCAAGTGCCGATGCTGCAAGGTCCACCATCACTTGTGCCGTGCGTCCGCGTTCATCCAAAAACGGGTTCAATTCAACCAGATCAAGCGAAGTCATCAAGCTGCTATCGTAGAGAATTTCCATCACCAGATGGGCTTCACGGACAGTTGCGCCGCCAGGCACCGATGTGCCAACCGCTGGCGCAACTGAGGGATCTAGGAAATCCACATCTAATGAAACATGTAGCAAGCCATTGTTGGCCTTAACCTGATCCAAAAAAGATTGAAGTGGGCGCTTGATGCCTTGTTCGTCGATAGCCCGCATATCATAAAACTGAATTTCGCTCTGTTGCAGAGCGTTCTTTTCGGCTTGGTCAACCGACCTTAGCCCTAGAATGCATACTTGGTGATCTGGGACAGGGGCGTCATTTCGTGGAAAGCCTGAAAACCCATTTCGTCCGGTCAGATAGGCCAAAGGTGTCCCATGCAAATTGCCAGACATCGTGGTTTCAGGGGTGTGAAAGTCGCTGTGGGCATCCAGCCACAAGATATACAGCGGCCGGCCGCAGTGCTGGGCATGGCGCGCTGCAGCCAGGCCAGAGCCAAGACTTAAAGCGTGATCTCCGCCAAGAAAAATCGGTATCCCATCTTTAAAGGCGGCAAGGCCAGCCTCGGCAAGCTGGTTGGTCCATCCGATGGTTTGCGACAGCTCGGTGGGATTCTCGAGTACGTTTTCAGTAGTGGCAGCCACCGCTGTGAGATTTCCCAGATCGGTGACATCGTACCCCAAATCGCTCAATACTTGTGGCAAGTTTGCAGTGCGATAGGCGTCTGGGCCCATGACGCACCCTTTGCGATGCTTGCCGCTGTCCACAGGAGCGCCGATTAAAATACAATTGACATGTTGCATGGATATTTCCTATCTATACATCAATATCTGATCAAAATGTGCTATTAAACAGTTACCAATTTGTACAATATGTATTTAAATTACCGAATTGGAATATAAAGGATGCAAAACGAAATATGCCAAGTCAATTAGATCAAAAGCTCATTTCAGCATTACGGCATGATGCGCGGGCCTCTTTATCGAATTTAGCAATTTTGCTTGGAGTGTCGCGNACGACCGTTCGGGCGCGTATTGATCGATTGCAGAAGTCAGGTGAAATTTTAGGCTTCTCGGTGGTTTTGAAGGATGACACCAAAGTCGATCCTGTTCGCGGATATATGATGATTAATGTCGAAGGGCGNGGTACCGAACGGGTCATCCGTTTGCTGCATGGTCTGCCACAAGTGCGCGCAGTGCATGCCACAAACGGGCAATGGGATTTAATTGCTGAAATTGGTACCGACTCACTTGACGAGTTGGATGAAATTCTAACNCAGATTCGGCGTTTTGAAGGGGTGGCCAAAAGTGAAACAAATCTTTTGCTAAGCACAAAAAAGGCAGGCTAGAGGCGCCGCAGAGCCATCAGCCACAGGCTCATAAGAGCAAATGA
Source organism: Marinovum sp. (assembly GCA_002726375.1). GTDB lineage: Bacteria > Pseudomonadota > Alphaproteobacteria > Rhodobacterales > Rhodobacteraceae > CABZJG01. Next base: position 3,882 of record PBSX01000032.1, on the reverse strand, counting down.
TAAAATAGTATTCCAACCCGCCATTGATACGCCCCAAAGCGCCCAAGGTATATCATCACAGCGCACCATTGGGGCGGCCATGATTTGATTGATTAGATCATCTGTACTCAGCCCTTCTATGGCGCCACTGGTGCAACTGTTTGGTCCTTCCCACCACCCTTGCTCAACTCCAGCATGGAAAAAACCTATTCCTGCTGTTGTNNNACAGGNTGTAGCGCCAAANGCAGCCACNGCCCGGTTTTGAAAAGCATAAAAGACCAAGCAGATCACAACCGCCGCTATGTGGGGGTATCTTTGCCAAAGGCACATTTTGCAAGGGGCAAGCCCGCCCAAATATTCAAAGCCAAACGCGCCTATTAAAAGTGCGGCAGACCCTAATCCAGCAGTAANCGCAAGTTGCTTTGGTGTCATAAGAACCTCGTTCCATAAATACCCCCTATAAAGAGTAGGATAAACAGCAAAAACATCCATCCCAGATAACGCTCTATAANGGTTCGAATTGCTGCCCCGTAAATTTTAAGCAAAAGCGCAACCGCAAAAAACCTAAGCCCNCGTGCAATACAGGCTGTTACTATAAATAAACCCAACGGCATTGCCGTTGCACCTGACATTATTGTGATTACTTTGAACGGGAAAGGAGTTACGCCGGCCGTGAGGATCGTCCAGACCCCAACATCGTTAAAGCGTTGCGCATATTCAGCAACCGCATCGGCTTTGCCGAGGGATATCAAAATTGGATGAGCAATTTGCTCAAAAGCCAGCGCGCCAAGCGCATAGCCCAAAAGGCCCCCTAAAACCGAGGCAATAAGCGCCACACCAGCATAAAGCCACGNNCGGTGAGGTGCTGCAATGATCATCGGGATCAGCAGAACATCAGGTGGGATCGGAAAAAATGAGCTTTCTGCAAAGGCCACCAGTGCCAACGCCCAAAGGGCACGTGGGTGGTCGGCAAGCGCCATTGTCCAGTTGTAAAGCGATCTAATCATTTAAACGATTCAGTTGGTTAAAGTTACTGGCATTGAGCATGCAATTGTTTGGTGGTCAAGCGTGCTTTGCCTCTGGACGCCGTGCAAAAGCCGCGTTAAAANCATCGACAGTGCCCAAGTGGCGGAATGGTAGACGCAGGGGATTCAAAATCCCCCGCCTTAACGGGCGTGCCGGTTCGAGTCCGGCCTTGGGTACCACGTTATCCGCATAAATGTATAAAACCTGCTTTATCAGGTTTATATCTCTGCAGTGTCGGTCTAGATCTAAGATTTAAACACCTGCTTAATTCTGGATCTGCCTATTATTTTATAGACCTTCCGCTACACCACCAAGCAAGACAACATTTATCTGATTTTTGTGTTTGAGGGTGATATAATCGGGTCAAACAAAGTGAGAGAAAAATGATATTAATAATTAGACTGAGCTTATTTCTAATTTTTGTGGCTTTATTGGTGGTTTTAGCACGTAAAGCACTGCCGCGAAGCGAAATTATTGACGGAAAACCAGTTAAAAATAGGTTCTTTCTGATCGCTGGTTTAGGCACGTTTGTTGGGCTGGTTTTATTTGTGGTGGCTGCCGAATACATCACCCGTCTTTAAGTGGAGTATAGACTTTAGTTTTACTGGGCTAACAAAATATAGCTGTTTAAGTTCAGATGGATACAGTCATATATTAACCTTAAAAATCTTGCCATTATTTTCCATTGGAGTGTAAGCTTTCTCTTGGATGCTAACTTTTTTGTGAGGAAAAATTTATGGATACTGCAGCAATGGACAGACAAACTCGGGCTATAGCCGGAAGTACAATTGGTCGCGATTTTCAGTGGGTAACCTTTACAGGGGTGGTTTCAAACTTGGTCACGCTTTATATTATATCCCAAGGAACCGAGGCCGTTTTGGCCACTTCAGCACTGGTTGTCACCACTGCAATTTTTGTGTTTCTTGCGGGCAACAATCAAATGGATCAATTCAAGAACTGGATTGCAGATATGGATGAGCAAGAAGCNGCAAGNNATTCTGGNCAATTTGCCAAAGTNGCNCCTTTTGGTCTTTGGAAGGCGGTCTATTCAATATGCTTTATCGTTGTTGCGCTCAGCCAGCTTTATGATTTGTGGGTCTAGTATGGCTTAAAGTATCACTGCTTCAGGCCGGTATTTTGCGCCGGCCTGCTGCCTACGCCAGTTTCATTTTTTAGCACCAGAGTTAGATTTGAATAGCTGACGCGTCTTTAAATGCCGATATTTTAAATGCTTTTGTTTTGCCCTTTACAGTTATATTTTTCTCGTAAGATGCTTTTACAGCAAGCCCTGATCTTTGATATAAATCGGAAGTGACGATCAACTGACACTCTTCTTCTTTGGTCAACTGTTCCAACCGGCTGGCAACATTAACGCAGTCGCCAATGGCTGTATCGGTGATATTTTCACCATACCCCATAGCGCCAACAACAGATGTGCCTGCGTGGATGCCGATACCAAAATTTAAATCTGAACCAAAATCGCTTGTGGTTTCGTTGCTCAGCTCTTTCAAACCCTCCGCAAGCTTCCCAGCTGCAAGAAGTGCATTTTTGGAATTTTCTTCAACCCCACTGCCATCGGTGAACAAAGCCATGATACCGTCACCAATGAACTTATCAATTCTCCCACCCGATCGCACGATCGCTTCGCCTGCAATCTTGAAATACTGATTGAGCAGATAAACAGTATCATAGGGCAAAAGCTTTTCTGAGATCGCTGTGAAGCCACGTAGGTCGACAAACATGACTACGATCTCTTCTTCTCGTCCGCAGAGCGACTCTCGGTCTTCGGTGGTAAGGCTTTCGACCGGTGCATTGACCAATGGGCGCACTTCTAACGAAGTTGTGGGGCGTAACTGACAGGCCAATCTTACATTATCTTGCAACGAAAGCCTCTCGGCCACGGTGGTCTCAATTCCGTTGCGAGGTGGCAGAGATTCTACGTCCGACATCACGCGCACACGGCAGGTCGAGCATCGCCCCCGACCGCCACACATGGAAACATGCCCGATGCGATGCTCTCGGCTGGCCTCTAGAATGGAGGTGCCTTTGGTCACCCTTACTTCTTTGCCGTTGGGATAGGTGATTTTTATTTTGCGAAACGCTTTTCTGACCTGATGAACCACAAAAACAAAGAGAATTACTCCAAGCAAGACATAAAGATAATTCAGCATGAGCATATCGCTCGTTTGCATTAATTCGGCTTCTAGTTCTTTTCCAATATTAGAGTCGGCATAAACTTGTTCCATGATGATCTTGTTGTTCTCAATATCGGTTGCCAATTCCTTACTGGCAGTAAATGCCCCCAGAACGGCTAAAATTGGTAAAAGCCAAGATCCCACTAAAAATGTGTTTTTGTATTTTTGGTAAACGGGATGAAATTTTACCATTGATGTAATGCCAATAATGCCATGCACCCAGACAAAAATCACAAATAAACCCATGAAATATATGCCGCCATCTTCAAGCGTGCCTTCTAAAACAAGTTTATAGTTCGCCTGTGCATCTTTAAATCGTGGCGCGTAACTGCTGGCGAGCATATGCGGCAGCAACGCAAGCGGCAGAATAAAGCTTGTGACCAATTGTATCCAGTCTTTTGCAGACATTTTAAAAGACCGCCGGGTCAGTAAATGTTGAAAGCCTAACAGCGCGTGCAGAAGTAATGCAGCGTACAAAATACCAGTCACTATAATGTGTCTATTAAACGCGCTGATGCGTTGCCGAAGACCTTCCATAGCCTCAAGACTAATCAAGCCTGTCGAGTGGTTTACAAGGTGCACGGTCACATACAAAAATATGACAAGCCCGCTATACATCCGCGCACGGCGTATGAGGTTATCTACAGTATTCAACACAAGTCCTTTGAACTATATTTCATGT
>PBSX01000031.1 GCA_002726375.1 Marinovum sp. | reverse complement strand
GCCACTGCAGCGGCGTTTAATCTTTATGCCAGCGCTGAGATGGCAGAAAAACCGCATCTTTTGTTCGAATTGCACGGCTCTGAGCAAAGCGTCGCCGAGCACGCACATAGTTTTGGCGAGATTTGCTCAGCCGTGGGCGGCGAAGCCTTTCAATGGTCTTCACAAACCGAAGAGCGCACTGCGCTGTGGACCCTGCGCCACAATGCCTATTATGCCATTTTGGCCTCCCGCCCCGGCGCGCGCGCCATCGTGACTGACATCTGCGTGCCTATCTCTCAACTGGCCGAAGCGGTCGAAGAGACCCGAGCCGATATTGCGGCTAGCCCAATCACAGGCCCGATTTTAGGCCATGTGGGGGATGGTAATTTTCACGCGATCCTGCTGATTGATCCAGACAATGCAGCCGAGCACAGCGCCGCTCTGCGCCTGTCTGATCGTATGGTGGACCGGGCCATGCACCTTGGCGGCACCGCCACCGGCGAGCATGGCGTGGGCATGGGAAAGCTTAAGTTTATGGATCAGGAACATGGCCCTGCCTGGGGCCTGATGGGCGATCTCAAACGCCAGCTTGATCCNCAAAATATTCTCAATCCNGGCAAACTTGTGCAGCAGAACTAGGCGTATTTTTTCTTTGCTAAAATACTCCCGCCGGAGGCACCTCTCCATGCGGCATGCTGAGCTCATTTTATGGCCCTTTTAACAAAGCTTTTGCCGCCGCCTTNGCCTCTGCGGTGACCTGAGTGCCGGAAATCATCCGGGCGATTTCATCGACCCGCTCATCTGTGTCAAGCGCGCGCACCACAGAGCGGGTTTGATCTGCNGCTTGTTCTTTGATGACCTGAAAATGTGCTTGACCGCAGGCGGCCACCTGCGGCGAATGGGTCACAACCAATATCTGCCCCTCAGCCGCCAGACGGGAAAGCCGACGCCCCACGGCATCAGCNGTCGCNCCGCCAACCCCACGGTCAATTTCGTCAAACATCATGGTGGCCTGAGANCGGTCATNGCTAAGACACATTTTCAGCGCTAGCATAAAACGNCTTAGCTCACCGCCCGATGCAATCTTAGCCAGCGGGCCAGATGGCGCGCCGGGATTTGTTGCCACACAGAACGCAACCTGATCNGCCCCTGCGGGTCCCTCGGGGCCGGGGCTTACTTGTGTTTCAAACAGAGCACGCTCTAACTTTAGGGGTGGCAATTCGGCGGCCATCGCCGCATCAAGTTTGTTGGCCGCAATCTGCCGTACTTGGCTCAACTCTGTGCTGGCTGTTTGATATCCGCTTTGGGCTGCAGCCAAATCCGCACGCAGTTGATCAAGGGTTTGGCTGCTGTTGTCCAATGCCGCCAACCGGGCGCTGAGCGTGGTGCAAAACGCGCCNAGTTCCTCAATCGGCACTTGATGTTTGCGCGCCAGTCCACGCATGGCAAACAATCGCTCTTCGGTGATCTCAAGTTCTTCAGGATTGAAATCCAAGGCCTGCAAGCACGCTTCGATCCCGTTTTGAGCGTCCTGCAATTCGACCATTACCCGTTCAAGGGCCGCAATCGGAGCCTGCAAATGCGGCCCAGCCGTTTCCAGCGCTCCGTCAAGCCAGCGGGATGCGTCACCGACCAAGCCTTCTGCCCCCTCACGTGCCAGTGCCGTTTGGGCTTTTGCCACATCTTCGCGAATACGCGCCGACGATTGCATCATTCTGCGCCTTGNATCCAGTTCAGCCTCTTCACCCGGGCGCGGATCAAGCGCCGAAAGCTCGGCCACCGCATGGCGCAAAAAGTCCTCTTCCGCCTGCAAGGCGTCAAGCTCTGCCTCAGTTTTTGCGACCAATTTTTGCACTGCGCTTAGGCTCGCCCAAGCTTTAGCAGTTTGGTCCAATTGCNGGCTGTATGCGCCAAAGGCATCCAGTAAAGGCCGATGACCTTTGGCATCCAAAAGACCGCGATCATCATGCTGACCATGCAATTCAACCAAATGNNGCGAAAGCGACCGCAATACCTCGCCGGACACGCGGCGGTCATTGACCCATGCGGTTTTGCGGCCCTCATTGCTGTTAACCCGGCGTAGGATCAACTCGTCCGACACCGGCAACCCGGCTTCGTCTAGAATAAGGCGCGCCGGATGATCTTTGGACAGATCAAACCAGGCAACCACCTCGCCCTGATCTGCACCCTTGCGCACCAGTTCTGCGCGCCCGCGCCAGCCAAGCACAAATCCCAGACAATCAAGTAAAATGGATTTNCCCGCGCCGGTTTCACCGGTCAAAACATTCAAACCGGCTTCAAACTGAAGCTCGAGATGATCAATGATCAACATATCGCGGATCGTTAAACCCTTGAGCATCTTTCCGTTTCGACCTTTTTAAGTACTACTGGTGAAGATCTCACAGCCATTTTCCCTTAAGCACTTGACGGTAAACTTGGCTCAACCAACCCGAACCGGAAGCGCCGGGTGATAGCCCCGCGTTGCCAAGCAAAGCATAGCTGTCTTTGTACCAGCTGCTGTCAGGGTAATTATGCCCCAAAATTGCGGCGGCAGTTTGAGCCTCTTGGGCAAGTCCCAGCGATAGATAGCCTTCGACCAGACGATGAAGCGCCTCAGCGGTATGTGCTGTGGTTTGAAATTTCTCAACTACAGTGCGAAAGCGATTAATTGCTGCAGCATAATTTTTGGATTTGAGATAATAGCGCCCAATTTCCATTTCTTTGGCCGCCAATTGATCAAACGCAAGATCAAATTTTAACTTTGCAGGTTCGGCATAATCGCTANTGGGATATTGCTCGATTACCACTCGTAGAGCTTGCAGCGCCGCAATGGTTGCGCCTTGGTCGCGGCCGACATCCGCNATCTGGTCATAATATGTCAAGGCCAGCAAATACGCCGCATAGGCGGCATCCTTATCCGCAGGGTAAAAATCAATAAAACGCTGCGCAGCGGCGCGNCTTTCTTCATAAACAGGTTCAAGATGCAGGGCATAGGCCTGCATGATCAACGCCCGCTTGGCCCATTCAGAATAGGGATACAGCCGTTCTATTTCAGAAAAGAATACTGATCCCTCCTTATACCTTTTTNGGCTTAACTCATATTCGCCTTTTTGGAAAATCTGTTCTGCGGTTAGGTCTTCTACATCTGAACTCAGATTGAAAGTACTCGAGTCGCTGCACGCCGTCATGGTCAGCAAACAGACCATTGCCAAAATCCGAACACCACGAAGATTGCCGAAAGACATGCCCATTTCCCTTTGCGTTTGATTTAAACTGTCGAGTTGCGCGATCGTTGATCCCATGTAGCACAGAAATTTTGCCGGCAAAATGCCTGATCCGCAAGAGGNCTAGATAATCACGCCACCTTCACGCATTCTTCTAATGTGGCGCCAACGCCTGGNAGTATTTCAGCCAGATTATCATCGCACACCACCAATTCNACCGCGCCAGGAGAGGTGAACAGTTTATGCAGCAAGCCATTGGTGATGGCATGCCCTGCCCGATGTCCGATGTAATGCCCCAAGATCGGTGCGCCCGCCAAAGTCAGATCGCCCAGAGCATCAAGCATCTTGTGGCGCACGGCTTCATCAGAATGGCGCAANCCGCCCGGCGTTAAAACATCGGAGCCATCGACCACCACCGCGTTTTCCAGCGAACCGCCAAGCGCCAAACCGTTGGCGCGCATAGCGTCAACATCACTGTTGCGGCAGAACGTGCGGCTGTTACATAACTCGCGCACGAAAGATCCGTTCGACATATTCAGTGTTTTATCCTGAATACCGATTGCCGCAGCATCAAAATTGATATGAAAACTCATCATCGGAACATCCGAAGGAACCAATTTGGCCCAGCCCTGATCTGTTCCGAACTTAACCTCTCGCAGCACACGAAGCGCCGTCAGAGGAGTGTCAAAATACTCAAGCCCCTGCTCTAAAATGCTCAGCACAAATGGGATCGCGCTGCCGTCCAAAATCGGAACTTCTGGGCCGTTGATTTCAATCCGGGCATTGTGTACGCCGCAGCCAGAGAGCGCGGCCAGCACGTGTTCCACTGTGGATACAGAAATTCCGGCCTCATTGGTCAGCTTGGTGCACAAAGAGGATTGCTCGACCCTGTCCCAGCGCGCCGGAATTGCATTATCGCCAATCTGCATATCGGTGCGAATAAACCAAATTCCATGGTTTTCCGGTGCAGGGCAAATCCGCAACTGGGCAGGTTTGCCCGAATGCAAACCAATTCCGTCAAAGATATGCGGTTGTGATAGTGTAGTTTGCAAAGCTGCCCCAACAGGTTTTGTCTATGTTGATCGGGTGATCAACTGACACGTTAGTAAGGTTTTCCCGACTAAATCTCAACTCAAACTTTGTAACGCTTTGAAACATCCGCCGCCCCAGAAGGCGAAAACCCGCCGAGACACTGCCAACTTTGGCAGCACTGCATAGGAGATTTTGCATCTTGGATCAAAACAGCGCGTCAAACAGAGATCAATTGGCCTGACGGCGTAAAAACGCCGGCACTTCAATGCGATCTTGATCCGGGGACGAAGGATCACCTTGTGGATCGCTTGCCTCTTGGGCTTTATCGCTTTGCACTTGCGGCTGCCGGCGGGTGGAGGCTGTATCGCGGTTTGTTTCTGCTCCGGACATGCGGTTGATCAGGGAACCAATACCAAACCTTGGCCGCTCGGATTCCGCGGGCTCTTCTTCGATTGGCTGGGAGGCTTGAGAAGAAGGCGTGTGTTGCACTGCGCTGCGCAGCCGCGCCAAAGCCTCTTGTGAGGGTGTTGCAGGTGTCTCTTCGCTCACTGGATCGTTTCGGTGAGCGGCCTCATCCAAGCTCTGTTGCTCTTGCGCAGTTTGATAGGCTGGTGGCGGCAGATCATCGTCACTGCTTGCCCCAAAACGCTGGGATGACCAATCATCGCTGCTATCCTGCTGCTCGGATGGTTCGGGCTGCGGATGAAACAAATCTGGCTCTACAGCTGCCTCTGGCTGCTCCGCTTCAGGAGCGGTATTTTCACTGGTTTCAACGGGGGTTTGGCTTAAAGGTTCGGACAAACGCCGCCGCGGCAAAGGCATTTCGGTTTCCGACTGAGACACGTCAATACCGGTGGCAACCACCGAAACACGCATCACACCCTGCATATCGGGGTCCAGTGTCGAGCCAACAATAATATTGGCATCCGCATCCACTTCTTCGCGCACCCTATTGGCCGCTTCATCCAACTCAAACAGGGTCAGATCCTGACCGCCAGTAATATTAATCAACACACCGCGCGCACCGCGAAGACTGATTTCATCCAGCAATGGGTTGGCAATGGCTTTTTCGGCCGCTTGGATTGCGCGCTCTTCGCCTTCGGCTTCGCCGGTGCCCATCATGGCTTTGCCCATTTCATCCATCACCGCGCGAACATCGGCAAAGTCCAGATTGATCAATCCCGGGCGAACCATCAAATCGGTGACCCCTTTGACGCCCTGATACAGCACATCATCAGCCATGCTGAAGGCATCGGTAAAGGTGGTTTTTTCATTCGCAAGCCGGAACAGGTTCTGGTTTGGAATGATGATCAGTGTATCAACCATCTTTTGCAGCGCTTCGACACCATCTTCGGCCTGCCGCATTCGCTTGGCGCCTTCAAATTGAAACGGTTTGGTGACAACGCCAACGGTCAAAACACCAAGCTCGCGCGCGGCCTGAGCAATAATTGGCGCAGCCCCGGTTCCGGTGCCGCCGCCCATTCCGGCGGTGATAAAACACATATGCGATCCGGCAAGATGATCCACAATCTGCTCGATGCTTTCTTCTGCCGCTGCGGCGCCAACCTTGGGGCGCGCTCCGGCGCCAAGGCCTTCGGTGACTTTGGCGCCAAGCTGCACGCGAACCTTTGACTGGCTCTGCTGCAAGGCTTGCGCATCGGTGTTTGCGACTACAAAGTCTACACCGTCTAATTCCTTTTGGATCATGTTATCAACGGCATTGCCGCCAGCCCCACCCACACCAAAAACGGTTATGCGTGGCTTTAAATCATCATGCTCGGGCACTGAAAGGTTTAATGTCATAGATCTGTCCGCCTGTAACTCGCCCCATGCCGTTGAGGCCTTTATTTGGGATTTTATTAAATTGATAGTAGCCGCACAAAGGCGATCCGTCACGCAAAAAACACATTTTTGGCGCTAAATATAGGCCAAAAACCGCCAATTATCCATCATATCTGCATTCTAGCTACATTTTGTGGCTACCAATTTTCTTTAAACCAACGCACAGCACGTTTTAGCGTGCGAGTCGGATATCGCTGGGTTGGCATTTCAAAATCCCACCATTCATCTTGTGGATGGGCCGCAAAGAGGCTGAGCCCAACCAAGCCGGCACAGCTTGGCCCTGAGTTGGCTTGGGGAAGTCGGTGAATGCGCAGCGGCCGGCCGAGCCGGACCTGTTGACCTAAAATGCGGCTTGCCAAAACGTCCAAACCGGGTATTTGACTGCTGCCGCCGGTTAGCACAATCTGCTGACTGGGCAGATGATCAAAGCCGCTCACATCCAGACGCGCCCGCACGTCTTCAAGAATTTCCTCAACGCGCGGCCGCATGATGCCGATCAATTCGCTGCGGCTGACCACCCGGCGGTCGCGTTCCCAATCGCCTGTATCACTGCGCGCTTCGATCATTTCACGGTCGTCCATGCCGGTGGCAATCAAGCCGCCGCTACGGGTTTTGATCCGCTCGGCCACAGCCATCGGTACCTGCAGCCCCATAGAAATATCGCGGGTGATATGTTCGCCGCCTAGGCGAACTGTATCGGCATAGATCATGTGCTTTTTCAAAAAGATCGACACACCAGCAGAGCCGCCACCAATATCAATGCAGGCCGCCCCAAGTTCCAATTCGTCTTCCACCAGAGCGGAAATACCAGCAGCATAGGCCGATGAGGCCACACCAGCCAGCTCAAGATCACAGCGTTTCACGCAATAGGCCAAATCGCGAATGGCCTTTTCTTCGACCGTCAGCATGTGGATATCTGTGCCCAGCACCTGACCAATCTGACCTCTTGGGTCCGACAGCCCAGAGCGGTGATCCAGAGCAAAATTCACCGGCTGCGCATGCAGCACTTCACGGCCTTCGCCAAAATCGGGAATATCACATTCCGCCATCACCTGGGCGATTTCCTGCTCTGAAATAATTTGGTTTTCAACCGTCACCTGACCCGTAACCCCATAGGACCGAGGCGCCCCACCGGAAAAACATGCAATGACGTGATCAACCCGGACATTGGCAAGTTTCTGCGCCGATTGCAGGGCCGTGCGGATCGCCCGTTCTGCCTGTGGCATGGATACGATCTCACCAAACTCGATGCCGCGCGAGCGTGTGGTTGCAGAGCCGATCACGCGAAATCCCGACTGGCCAGCCAGAGCGCCCACGCCTTCGCCTTCTTCGCCCCGCTCAAGCCCGTCAAAGCGTAATATAAGACAGCCAATTTTGGTACTGCCTACATCTAAAATCGCAATCACCCCACGTTGCAGCGCCGCTTTGCGCATCGCCCGCATGGTGCGCTGAGATTCATAGAGCCCGTTCATCTACTGGTCTCCCAATTTTAAAAAAGTAATATTTCGAAAATCCATCATGGCACGGTCCACAAGCCGCAGGGTCGGCCGATCTACCAGCCGGAAATCCACCACAGTGAGATCGCGCGACAAAAGGTTTTCAGCCTGATCAAGCGCAATAATCCGCTCTAAGGTTTCAACCGGTTGCCGCTCAGGCAGCATCAGACGTTGGTTGTTGTCCAAAACCACATCCCAACGGCGTGCGCCCATATAGACCAGCCCACGGATGCGTTTGGCCAGTGGTTGACCGGCCTCCATAAGCTTTAAGGCCTGTTGAACCTGCGTATCCGCATCTATTCCAGCAATCAAAGGCAGGTTTTTGTAATCCTGACGCGACGAGGCAGTGCGCACATAGGCACCGGTTTCATCCAGCAGCTCAAGCCCGCCGCGATGCCGCCATATAGCCGCAGGCACACGCTCTGTCACCTCAATTTGCAAAATTCCCGCGCCCATAGACAACTGTAAAACCGCGTCTTTGACTGGATCAAGACCAATAATGATTTCTCGCATCTGCGGTAGGTCAAGATCAAAATAGCTGATCGGAAAATCAACTGGCAGCACTTCTCGGATATCTTGATCGACAAGATCACTGGCCCCTTCGATCGCCATTAGGGTGACCATTACTTCAGGGTGCTGGGTGATCAAAAGGCGGGCTTCGCTGTAAAGCATCCGCATCTTATCACGGTTATCTTGCTCGGAAAAATAAAGCCCGATACCGGCAGCAAGCCCAAAGGCAGGGATGCCGAAAAAGACCAAACGCCGCAGAAACGGCGTCAGCATCAAGCGCAGCAGCCGATAGGACCACCGTGAGGGTGCCGGATCATGTCCACTACCGCGATATTCGTTCATCGCTGACATGAGGCGTCCTCCACGATCCAGCGGCAAAAAGTGCCAAAGCTGATGCCTTGCACCTGCGCCTGTTCGGGGCTGAGCGAGGTTGGGGTCATCCCCGGCTGGGTATTGGTTTCGAGCAGGAACAGCCCATCAAGCCCCTGATTGTCATCCCAGCGAAAATCGGTGCGGCTCACACCGCGGCAGCCCAGCACATCATGCGCCCTGAGGGCGTAGTCGAGACAGGCTTCGGTGATCTCGTCCGGCAGCGCGGCAGGCACTTCATGGCGCGATCCGCCAGCGCTGTATTTCGCATCATAATCATACCAGCCATTGGTGATGATCTCGGTTACGCCAAGCGCCCGATCCCCCATCACAGTGGTGGTCAGCTCGCGCCCTTTGACATATTGCTCGACCATCACGTCAGGCGGCAAATCATCGCCAAGCTGCGGCGGGCCATTTGCCGCTTCATGGACAAAATAAATCCCGCAGGACGAGCCTTCATTATTGGGTTTCACCACATAGGGTGCGGGCATTACATGATCGGCCATCACATCGGATTTCGCTGCAATCATGCTGTCGACGACCGGCAGGCCAGCCGTGCGATAAGCGGATTTGCTTTTTTGTTTGTCCATTGCAAGAGCCGACGCAAGCACGCCGGAATGGGTGTAAGCAAGGCCCATCCATTCCAAAATCCCCTGCACGCAGCCGTCTTCGCCCCAGCGCCCGTGCAACGCGTTAAAGACAACATCAGGGGAAAGATCGCTGAGGCGCTGGGCGACATCTGCTCCAGCGTCTAATTCAATCACTTCAAAACCTTCGCCCCGCAAAGCTGCCGCGCATTCACGCCCGGACGATAGGGATACCTCACGCTCAAACGAGGGCCCGCCCATCAAAACAACAACCTTGGGGTTTGTCCTGCTCGACATTCCCACTTCGCCTCAATTCGGCCAATTTGGCCTTATCAATTTTGCGCGCCTGTTTATCAGACATCGCCTACGGCTGGTTCACCCACCCGCTTTATTTCCCACTCTAACTCTATTCCACTGTTTTTGAAAACCCTTTTTCGGACTAATTCGCCCAAACCTTCAAGGTCAGCAGCCGTTGCACCGCCGACATTGATCATAAAATTGGAATGTTTCTCGCTCATTTGCGCACCGCCCAAGCGTGCGCCGCGCAGTCCAGCGTCCTCAATCACCTTCCAAGCCTTTAAATCATGCACATCGTCGGCGCGTCCGGTGCTGGAAAAACCTGCCGGATTGCGAAACGTGCTGCCGGCGCTGAGCTCTTTGGTCGGTTGGGTGTCGTCCCGCTTAGCAAGCTGGGTGGCCATTCGCTCGGCGAGGGCTGCGGGATCGCCGGTTTCTGCCTCAAAAAGTGCCTCGGTGATGACCCATTCCGGGGGCAACGCGCTTTGGCGGTAGGCAAAATGCATATCATCTGCCCCCAAGGTGATGCACTCGCCTTGCCGAGTCACCACGCTGGCCTCAATAAAATGGTCTTTCACATAGGATCCATAACAGCCTGCGTTCATCCGCACCGCGCCGCCGATACTGCCCGGAATGGTGCGCAAAAAGGTCAAGTCAAGTCCCGCCTCGGCGCTTTTGCGCGCCACATGCGCGTCCAGTGCCGCCGCCCCGACCCGCACGTGGCGACCGTCAATGGCTATCTGGTTAAAGCTGCGCCCGAGCCGAACCACGACCGCCCGAAGCCCGCCATCACGCACAATAAGATTGCTGCCGACACCCATGGGAAAAACGGCTATATCAGAAGGTAAGTCGCGCATGAACTGACAGAGATCATCCTCATCAGCGGGTTGAAAGAAATAGTCAGCAACCCCACCGACGCGCAGCCAGGTCAGGCTTGAAAGATCACGGTCTTGGGTTAGCTTTCCCCGCGGGGACGGTATATCAGGCACGCTTAAACCTCATTTTTGTGTCCACCTGCCGCAAATAAGCAACGAATTGCAAGTAACTTTTCCTAGGCGCTTTTCTGCAAACGCGCCGGTAGATTATTAGCCCATGCGCTGATCGTGCCTGCCCCCAGACAGACAACAATATCGCCCGACTTTGCCTCCGCACGCACAAGGCGTTCCAGATCATTTTCCTCATGCAGAACGCAAGCATGGCGATGGCCATGGCGAATAAGTCCGGCCACCAGATCATCGCGTGAAGCCCCCTCAATCGGCTCTTCGCCGGCTGAAAACACTTCTGAAATCCCAACCACATCCGCTTCATGAAAACAGCTGCTAAAGTCTTCGAAAAGGTCATGCAACCGGCTGTAGCGGTGCGGTTGATGCACGGCAATCACCCGACCTTCACAGGCCTGCCGCGCCGCTTTCAGCACCGCGGCGATTTCCACCGGATGATGGCCGTAATCATCAATGATGGTCACGCCGCCCACTTCGCCCACCTTGGTAAAACGCCGGTTCACACCTTTAAAGGCGGATAAAGCCGCGCGTATTTCATCGCCCTTCACCCCCAAATGCCGCGCCACTGCAACCGCTGCCAGCGCGTTTGAGACATTGTGATCGCCCGGCATCGGCAGGACGCAATCTTTTAGCACCTGATCCTCTGTGCGCAGCTCCACATCGAAGTGGGCCGATCCTTGCCGGTAGGTCAAATTGACTGCGCGCACATCGGCTTGGGCATTAAACCCATAGGTCACCACACGGCGATCAGTTATTTTTCCCACAAGGTTTTGTACCTCGGGGTGATCCGTGCAGCAGACCGCAAGACCGTAAAACGGGATGTTAGACACAAACTCGGCAAAACCGCGCCGCAGGCTGTCAAAATCGCCCCAATGCTCCATATGTTCAGGATCAATATTGGTGATCACCGCCACTGTGGCCGGCAAGCGGTTAAAAGTGCCATCGCTTTCATCGGCTTCAACCACCATCCATTCGCCCTGCCCCAGCCGTGCATTTGATCCATAGGCGTGGATAATGCCGCCGTTGATCACCGTGGGATCAAGCCCACCCCCGTCAAGCAAAGCAGAAACCATTGTCGTGGTGGTGGTTTTTCCATGGGTACCCGCGACGGCCACATTTGACCTAAGCCGCATCAATTCAGCGAGCATTTCTGCCCGGCGCACCACCGGAAGGCCCTGCAGACGCGCGGCGTCCAATTCGGGATTGCCCGGCTTGATGGCAGAAGACACTACAACAACCGCAGCATTTTCTAGATTTTTAGCCTGCTGGCCAATAAACACCTTTGCGCCCATCTGCTCTAAGCGATCTGTGATTTTGCTCGCCTTAAGATCAGAGCCCTGCACCACATAGCCAAGATTTATCAGCACCTCAGCAATGCCCGACATTCCAATGCCCCCGATGCCAACGAAATGGATGGCACCAACATCGGTGGGAAGTTTGGTTGCAGCGTTCATCTTTATGTCTTTCGTTCGGCCAGATTTGCGACCAAATCGCTCAACCGCTCGGTCGCATCTACAATCCCACACCCGGCCGCTGATACGGCCATAGTTTGCAGGGTTTCGGGGCTTTGCATAAGCTCAGTCAGCTGTGCGCACAAGGCATCAACTTCAAAATCGGGTTCGGTGATCATAATTGCGCCGCCAGCATCGACCAAAGCGCGGGCATTTTCACTTTGCTCATCGCGGATTGCAGCCGCAAGCGGCACCAGAATTGAAGGCCGGCCGATCACGGATATATCCGCCACAGACGACGCGCCTGCGCGGCTAATCACCAGTTGCGCTTCGCTCATGCGGTTCGGCAGGTCATCAAAAAACGGCGCCACATCCGCGTTGATGCCGTTATCAGCGTAAAATTTCTGAACCCGCGGCAAATCTTCGTCACGGGCCTGATGGCTGACCCGCAAATGTTTGGTAATCTCAAGCGGCATATCGGCCAACGCGGGGGGCACAACATCCGATAGGATGCGCGCACCTTGACTGCCGCCGAACACCAGCACCGAAATAGGATAGTCACCCGGCGCAATATATCCTGATTTGGCTTTTTTCATCACCGCCGACCGCACCGGATTTCCGGTGTGAATGCCGCTAAGCTCATCCAGCATTTTGGTCGGCCATGTGCCGCAGGCAATACGGTCCACATGTTTGGCAAAAAGCTGGTTTACCCGGCCCAAAACCCCATTTTGTTCATGGATCATGCGCGGCAGCTCTAACACCCAAGCGGCGGCCAGAGCCGGAATACTGGGATAGCCACCAAAGCCGACCACAACAGTAGGGCGGTCCCGGCGCATTTTCCACCAGGCAGACAGGAACCCGATGCCGATCTGCAGCGGCACAAGCGCTTTGGCCAGCAACCCGCCACGTGCAAAGGTTGCAGAAGTGTTCACTTCGATTTCTACGGCCTTTGGAAACCCACCGGTATAACGCGCGCCGCGCAAATCAGTTGACAGCTTGACCCGCCAGCCGCGCGCTAGCATTTCTTCGGCCAGCGCCTGCGCAGGAAACATATGCCCGCCCGTGCCGCCAGCTGCCAAGACCAATAGCGGCGCCGAGCTCATCCGCGCCGCCCTACAAAGGCATCGGTGATGTCTTTTTGCGGTCTGCTGCGCGTAAAGGCCAAGAGCATGCCCATGGCAATGCCGCCCGCAATTAAAGACGAGCCGCCGCAGCTGACAAAGGGCAATGTCATGCCTTTGGCTGGCAGCAACCGCACCGCCACCCCGATATTAATCACCGCCTGCACTGTAAACATGCACACAAGACCAGCGCCGGCCAGCCGCACAAAACTGTCACGCTCACGCATCAAACGCAGCAGCGAGCAAACAACAATGCCAGCATAAATTGCGATAATCAAACTGACCAAGACAAAGCCGTATTCTTCGGCGGCCACCGCAATGATGAAATCTGTATGGGCATCCGGCAGCGACCACTTTACCTGTCCTTCGCCAACACCAACTCCGAAAAATCCGCCCTCTTGGATTGCATTGGTGGCATATCCCAATTGGGTATTGGGATCTAAATCCGGCGATAAAAACCCATCAATCCTTCGCGCAAAATGCTCAGAAGCCGTGTAAATTCCCGCACCCGCAGCGACCATTAAGCCCGCCATACCCACCAGCAAAATCATCGGAGCCCCGGCGATAAAATAGACCACGCCCCAACCAAAAAGAATTAAACAGGCCTGCCCGAAATCAGGTTGCAACATCAAAAGAACGGCCACAGTTATCGCCAGCAAAAAAGACCAAAGCCGCCCCGGCGGGCCATGAATTTCCTCTGACGCTGCCATCAGCCAGGCGCTCACAACGATAAACCCCGGCTTTAAAAACTCGGACGGTTGCAGGCTGGCAAAGCCAAGCGCATACCAGCGCACGGATCCTTTGCCAAAATCCGTGCCGAAATACGGCAAAAGCGCAACCGCCACAAACGCCGCGCCAAACCCTAAAATCCCAAGCCGGCGGATCAGCCGGATCGGAAGCATCGAGCCGATCACCATAGCGGTTAGACCTATGGCGCCATAAATCATCTGCCGTTCGACATAGTGAAAAGGAGCAAATCCATTTTTCTCAGCCAACGGCGGCGAGGCCGCAAAGCCAAGCAATATTCCGATACTGAAGAGTAAAAATACCGACGACAAGGTCCATTTATCGACCGTTCGCCACCATTTCGATACCACCGGCTCGCCGCGCGACACGGGAACCGAACCATACACCATCTCTGTCATGGGCTATGCCTAAACTGCCTCATCTCAATGTCCTGCTCATGTCCCGTTTTTGGGATCTTGCATCTAAACTACGCAATCTAAGCGCTGAATGCCAGAAAAAAGCTTTGCTCTTGTAAAATCGGCCAAAAACCGTCATCCGGCGGTCATGCAATATGAAACCGTTATTCTTGGCGCCGGTGCAGCCGGATTGATGTGTGCCGCCGAGGCGGGGCCATCCACGTTGGTCCTTGATCATGCACGCGCGCCGGGCGAAAAAATCCGCATCTCGGGGGGTGGGCGGTGTAACTTCACCAATCTGCATAGTGCACCCGATCGGTTTTTATCGCAAAATCCGCATTTTCACAAAAGCGCGCTCAGCCGCTATACCCAATGGGATTTTATTGATCTGATGCAGCGGCACGGCATCGCCTATCATGAAAAAACCCTTGGCCAGCTATTTTGTGACGGCTCATCCAAAGAGGTGGTGGCGATGCTGCGGGCCGAAGTGATGCGGGCGGGCGCGGCGCTCTGGCTTCAGACATCGCTCAAAGAGCTGCGCAAAACCGACGGTGGATTTGCCTTGCGTGTTGAAAAAGAGGGCGTAGATATTTCCCTTCACTGCCACCATTTGGTGGTGGCCACGGGCGGAAAATCCATCCCCAAAATGGGCGCCACTGGGCTGGCTTATGACATCGCAGATCAATTCGCCATCCCTTGCATTGAAACCCGCCCAGCGCTGGTACCTTTGACGTTTTCAGATCAGCGCTTCAAACCAATCACCGGCCTATCGGCGTCCGCCCGCGTTTCCACCGAAACCACATATTTTGACGAGGCCTTGCTGTTTACTCATCGTGGTCTGTCCGGCCCTGCCATTTTGCAAATTTCATCTTACTGGCGCGAAGGCCAAAGCCTGACCATCGACCTGTTGCCGGACAGGGCACTCAGCGCCGAATTAAGTGCCGAGCGCGCTCACAATGGCCGCCGCCAATTAAGCACCGTGCTGGCCCAATTTCTGCCCGCACGTCTGGTGAGCCATCTGGCGTCCGAGCTGTCCATAACCGGTAAACTGGCCGATCAATCCGACCAGAAAATCGCCGCGCTAGAGCATGCATTGAAAAACTGGCAGGTGATCCCCAACGGCTCAGAAGGCTACCGTACCGCCGAGGTCACCTTGGGCGGCATCAACACCGCTGCGCTGTCGTCCAAAACGATGATGGCAAAATCTGTAAAAGGGCTCTACTTCATTGGTGAGGCGGTGGATGTAACCGGCTGGCTGGGCGGCTATAACTTCCAATGGGCCTGGTCATCGGGCTGGGCCGCAGCCCAAACCATCAAATCGGCGCCGGCCTAAGGCTGACGATAAGCTCGGGCGCCTCATCACCAATCGCGCGGCGGTCCCAACCCCCATAGGCGCTTTAAAGCGCCAAACCTGCGGCTGCTGCCAAACCGGTGGTCTCTTCCAGTGTGGTAAACCTAAGCCGGCTGTGCGACACCAGACGCTCATCTTGGCCTGCCCCCCGCACCTCAAAGGTATAAGGCTCTTCAAAACTGACAAATCCCGCGGATACATCCAGCACATTATGCCAAACCCGGACACGGTCGCCACCGGGCAACACAAGCTGCCGCTCAGAACGCTCAGGCACCCAATTAAGCCATGCGCGCCGCGCCGGATTGCGGGTGTCAAACACTAACCGGCCCTCGGGCGTTAATAGCCGCCGCACCGCCTCAAAATGCGCCAAAATCTCGGCGTCACTGCCCAGCTCCTGAAAGGCATGGCCCGTCATGTATAGAAGCGCAAATTTCAGCTCTGGCGCAAAACCTTCTAAAATGCCCTGCTGCCAGATCACCCGATCACCGCTCGCGCGGCGGCGCGCCACATCCAGCATGGCGGACGAGGGATCAAGCCCATAAACCACAGGGCCGCACAGCGCCGCCTCAACCGTCAGCGCGCCGGTGCCGCAACCCACATCTAAAATCGGCCCTGCCGCCTCAGCCACCAGATCAAGATAATACTCCCAATCTGCCCCGCGCGCGTTCAAAAGATCATAAAGTGCAACCAGCCTTGGGTTCTCATAACACTCTTGTTCCAATCATCCGCTCCTCCAAAAAAACCGCGCCCCTGCCAAACCTAAAACAATCCAAACAGCAGATTTTTTCTTTGTAAAAATACTCCCTAAAATACCCCAGGCATCCACAGAGCACGCTTTAATTTACCAACTGACTCACAACAGCCATTAAACATTAACGGGTATTTATACTGGTAAATACACTCATAAAGATAAGAGATCCTTAGCACCTGCGCCCCGCTTTATCCAGCGTCCATTTCCGCAGGTAAAAAGGGCTCTGGGCTGTCATACTCTTGCAGTTTTCCACGCTCTATCCACCAGAACCGCGTACCGATATTGCGCAGAAAACTCCGGTCATGGGTGACAATCAGGCAAGGCAACCGATGGCTGATTAATTCTTCCTCCAAAGCTTCTTGGTCGTCGATATCAAGATGGTTGGTGGGCTCATCCAAAAGATAGAAATTGGGGGTCTTTAGCCGCAACAGCAACAGTGCCAAACGTGCTTTTTGGCCGCCAGATAACGTACTTATTTTGCGGTTTTGCTGCGCCACGGATAACCCTGCCGCCGCCAGTAAACCACGTGCACGCTGATCTGAAATTTCAAAATGCTGCGTTGTGCTTTCCATAGCGCTCTGATCCATATTAATTTGACTTAAGCTTGGATCAGAATAGCCTGCAATAACAGATGATGCGCATTTAACCTCACTGCCCTGCCGCGCAAAGGCGCTGTGTATCATTTTTATCAATTGCGTTTTACCAGCTCCGTTGGCACCGAGTAAAATGACCCTGTCGCCTTTGCAGATCCACTTTTGACCAGTTTTGTAAAGCAGCCTGCCAGAGGGCGTTTGAACGCAAATATCGTCCAGAGTGATGAGCGCTTTCGCATGCGTGCCCCGATTGGTCAGCTTGATGGCACCCGCATTGTTTTCTTTATGCGCAGCCGCTGCGCTGCCCTCAATCTGGCTTGCCCGCACACTGAGCTGCTTGGTTTTTGTCAGCAGCAAATCCGATCCCGAGTTGATGCCAATGTTTTTCAACTTTGCCGCCTGCTTTATCAGCTGCCGGGCTTTGCTCATCTCATTGGCAAAGCGGCGTTCATCCGCCGCGTCCTCTGCCGCAAGCGCA
>PBSX01000030.1 GCA_002726375.1 Marinovum sp. | reverse complement strand
CGACGGCATATCCTTCTTTGCCTTTGCCATACTGGCAATGGCTGCTCCGTTGATAGAAACATAGTCGAGGCGCTCAATCATCATTTTCTCCATCTGCTCTGTCGAGAATGGCACACTTAATTATTGTTAACCAGTTGATCGCTTTCAGATGAGCATCAAAAGGATTGCAGACGAACTTCAAGACATGATTTGGCTAGGTGAGTTCAGAGAGAATACATGAACTATCACGACCAAAATAGAGATTTTTGGGCTGGTCATTAGTTAAAGAATTGAGGTTTTTTGCCATGTCGGGCCCCCTATGCTACCGAACTACTTTACGTGACTAATTTTGCTCTGACAGTACCCAATCGCGCATTCGCATTGGTCTTTTCTAAAACGTTAATGGCTGATAGGAACTTTCGAGGTGCTTGACCAAAAATCAGAAATGAGCTCGTTTTAAGTTATGATTTGGAGTATTGGTTTGTTGGAATCAGGTTGCAGACGTTCGATTACAAATTAGGGATTCATGGGTTATGCTGAAATTGACGGGTTTAACCCATTTTTTAGCCGTGTGCTCAACCCGAAGCCTGACAGCAGCAGCAGAAGTTATGGGGGTTTCTCAGCCCGCGCTTACGCAAGCCATTGGGAAACTTGAACGCCAGTTGGATGTACCGTTGTTTGACCGTTCATCACGACCTTTGCATATTACCCAATATGGTCAATTGCTTTTAAAGTACGCCAGCACGCTGGAAAAAAGCTCTGAGGAACTCACGGCCGCATTAGATGACATGAAGTTAGGTTCTGGGGGCACACTGCGAATTGGGTGNGGCCCCGACTGGATACTCGATATANTNCCTGCAGCCATTTCTTGCTTGCAGAAAAAAAGCCCGAAAATAAAGGTGAATCTCACTNTNTCATTGAGTGATGATTTGCGAACNATGCTTGATGCCGGGCAATTGGACATGTTTTTTTCCTCNATGTCGGACCTCTATTTCGGGCCAGCCTACGAAAACCGGGTTCTTTTACGCGAAAAAATGTTTGTGGTCGCTCGGAGCGATCATCCGGTGCATGAGAAAGGAGAAATGACCCTTGACCAGCTAGCGCAAATGCCGTGGGCAATGACCGGAGATGAAAGTTTTGGGCGACAGTTATTGCGNCGTATTTTCGGGAGGTCGGGCGTCCAGATGCCACTGCCAGCGGTAGAAACGAATTCGGTCCAGGCAATGGTAAACATCCTGCGATACAGTCAGATGCTTGGTTTCCTGTCCCTCAGCCATGCGCAAGCCTACCCCGGAATAACACCAGTCAANGCAGTGAACCTTTTGGCTCACCGTGAGGGAGGTGTGACATGGCGACGTGACGCACCTTTAATGCCTGCTGCAGAACANTTGGTCGATCTGGCCGCCTCAATGATCACTCCAAGTCAACACGAGTGACCTTTCAAGGGGCTCCTACAACTTTGGCCGGGTTATCAGCTGGCGGTTGAGGNTAATGTAGACCACGTTGACCTGAAAGTCCGCGATTTGAACCCGTTTTAANTGCCTCNGGTTCCATTCCGATCAATCGTCCGGCGTCTACAAATTTGAGATCATCGCCATAAAGCTGGTCTACAAGCCATTTGCTGAGGCGCTCCAGATGGGGGGCTGCTTCGGCGGATTTTGCAAGGTCGTTGGTTTCTTGTGGATCAATCTCACAGTCAAAAAGCTGAAATTGATTGCCTGCCGGATACCAGTGTAATTTCCAGCGCCCATCGGTGATCATCCGCATGGCTGCCTGCCCTTCCAGCGCTTCGCAATAAAACATCTCCCGCTTTTCGGCGCCTACGAGAGAGAACCCGCAAATACTGTCGGGAATTTCGATTCCGGCAAGATCAAGAAGCGTCGGCAAGATGTCCTGAAGGCCAGCAAGGCGATGATCAACGCTATTCACCCGAACGCGATCGGACCCGGTAGTGCCCATCAACAGCATCGGCACACCGATAGAACCACGATGCATAACCCGCTTGGCATAAAGGCCGTGGTCACCTAGCATATCGCCGTGATCACTCGTGAACAATATGATTGTATCATCGAGCAGTTGCTGTTCTCGAAGCGTACCTATCACCAGACGAAGTTGATGATCAATCAAAGTGCATTGGGCGTAGAACGCGCGCCGCATTTCCTCCAGCCGGTNTGCTGGCATTTGCGGCCAAGCATTGCGGACCNTTTGCAAAGCGACTGGTAAATTATCATTCCAGTCGCCACTGATCGCCGGCTCCACCGCGCGCTTGGCATANAGATCCAGATAGTGAGCTAGNGGNACAATTGGCGGGTGCGGAAAGGTGAANGACAAATTCCAAAGTTTGGGCCTTGTGGGGTCATGGCGCTGGATCATGCGACACATCTGACGCGCCTGCCACACGGTNGGGTGACAATCCTCGGGTAGGTGCCAAGGCCGGAATTCGTANGAATTGTTTGACATACCATGTGCATATCCCTGCCCTGCAAGACCGCGGTCAGAAAGCCAGATGTCCCAGTCGTCCGGACCNCCCAACTGGGGNCGCCCTTCTTCATGAACCAGTACTTCCTCAAATCCAAGTCGGTCACGCGGTGGAAAAACATGGAGTTTGCCAACCGCACCGGTCTGATAACCCGCTGAGCCAAAAAGTTCCGCCAGATGTGGCAGGTTGGGTTTGGTAAGCGCAGGCTGAAAAACACGGTCACCATGCACCCGAGGCGGAGTGCCGGTCATCAAAGTACGCCGGGCCGGAATGCATATTGGACATTCGGAGAAAGCGTTGGGGAACCAAATTCCATTGCGGCCAATCTGGTCTAAAGTCGGCGTGTCGATATCAGCGCNGCCTGCAAGCCCCAGCAGCGTACCTGGCCACTGATCAGCGGTCACCAAGAGAATATTTGGACGTGTCATAAATTTTTCCTTCTTACGACTATTGCAATAAATTAATTTTTATTATAATATTATAGAGTAAAAAATACAAAGATAATAATTAAACGCTTATAGTTGTAACCAAGGGGGAACTTATGAAAAAACTTCTGGGACTCGCGGTCGCTGCGATCATGGCGACTGTTGGCACCGCTCAGGCCGAATGGCCAGAGAAGCCAATCAAGTTGATTGTGCCGTTTAAGGCGGGTGGTACATCAGANCAAGTAGGGCGCACGCTACAGGCGGNTGTNCAGGATTCTGACAGCCTGTCTCAACCCATTACGATTGTGAATGTGGGTGGGCATTATTCAATCGGTTCACGCCGTGTTATGGAAGCAGCACCTGATGGGCATTCATTTTTGCTGATCCACATTGCGCTAATGGGTGGTGAAGGAACNGGAGCGCTGGATTTCGGCTGGCGCGACTTTGAACCAGTGGCCGGAATGGGTGAATTCTGCCTCGCACCGATGGTTCGTAAAGACAGCGGAATTGATAGCGTGGAACAACTTCTAGCCAAAGCCAAGGCGGAACCGGACACGCTTATCTTCGGAGCCAATCTGGGTGCCATCAACCATATGGCTGGGATCATGCTGCAAGAGCTGGTGCCCGGTGCAAAGTTCCGCTTCGTACAGATCGGCGGTGGCACAGCAAATTACACGGCTTTGACTGGGGCGCAGACCAATGCGACCGTACTGTCGGGCGCCGAGGTGGTGAACTTCACTTTGCTGCCGGATGGAGGTGAAAATCCAGAAGCCCAGATTAAGCCCCTAAGCTATACTGGAGCTTCCCGTTTTGACAGCCTTCCCGACCTGCCAACGATGAATGAACTGGGATANGACATGCAATTCTGCATCAAATCCTGGGTCTTTGCGCCAAAAGGTACACCCGCCGAAGCAATTAACGGNTTTGCCGCCGCGTTGAAGACGGCAACTGGCACAGATCGCTATCAGAAATTTATCAAAAGTAAGGGTTTTGCAGACGTCTTTCTTTCTGGCGATGATCTGATGAAAGATTTGAATGCAACCTGGACGGCGATCGAGCCAATCGCCAAACTGGCCGCAAAAAAATAAACGTGACACATGCTGGCCCGCTTCCTCGGCGGGCCGGTTTTTTCAGCACTGAGGCATCTGTTATGGATCAACGTTCCTATACCGAAATTGGGGTGGCGGCCCTCGTCATCCTGATCTGTGCTGTTGTTCTGGTACAGGCCAATGACCTGCCACCCGGCACATTTGAGCCCTTGGGTTCCGGACCNGTACCTATCTATACTTCACTCATCATTATCCTGTGCTGTGTTATTGTGATTATGCGAGCGATAAAAGTCTTAATTCAAAGCTCTGAGCCGTTGCGGGCCTTTCAACTGGAATTCTCAACAGGATTGCCAATAGGTGGCATTTTGATGTTGGGAACTACAATCGCCTACGTAAGCCTATTGCATTTTCAAGTAGCGTCCTTCGGATTTGTCACTTTTCTGTTTCTGGCAATTCTGATCTGGTCAATGGAGCGGTTCAACCATCGCAAAATCTTGCCAGCCTTAGCNATTGCCGCANTCTTCTCATTCGGTGCNGAGTATATTTTTACTAACGTGTTTGTGGTGGATCTNCCAACCTAAGGAGCCTGAAATGGACTTTGTAGCCCTGGCCGGAGCTATAACTCAGATATTAACGCCGTGGCCGTTTCTTATGATGTTCACTGGGACTGCGCTTGGGATAATTGTCGGCGCCATTCCTGGCCTGACCGGTGCGATGCTCATTGCGCTTACCTTGCCGTTGACATTTTACATGGAGCCTTTCAACGCTGTTGTGCTGCTGGTTGCGATGTATGTTGGGGCGATAAGCGGCGGGTTGATTACTGCCACGCTGATGCGCATGCCGGGAACTCCTGCGGCCGTGATGACGACTTTTGACGGTTACCCCATGGCCAGATCGGGACGGCCCGGGCGCGCACTTGGACTGGGCATAACTGCATCCTTTGTTGGCGGGCTTATTGCCTGGTGCGTGCTATTCACAGTTACTAAGCCACTTTCAGTGTTGGCCACCCGATTTGGTCCNTTTGAGTATTTTACGCTTATCATGATGGCCATGGTGCTAATTGCCTCAGTAAGTGAAGGCTCCCTAGTCAAGGGGCTAATCTCCGGCCTGTTGGGGATGCTTGTCTCCATGCCCGGGGTTGATCCGGCGACCGGCATGCCCCGACTGACTTTTGATTGGTACATNCTGAATGGTGGCCTCCAGTTATTNCCAGTCCTTATCGGAACNTTTGCCGTCAGTCAGATAATCAAGGACTCACTGGACACAGGAGCGTTGCCAGAACGAGCGGAGATGTCGTCAAAAGGCATGTTGATGAGCATCCGCGATTTTATCCGCCACGGTACCAATTTNATCCGCTCTTCATTNATNGGCACTTTTATTGGAGTGCTGCCTGGTATCGGAGCATCAATTGGCTCGGTGGTTGCCTATACAGTCTCCAAAAATGTCTCATCGGAACCTGAGAAATTCGGAAAGGGTTCCGAGGANGGNATTGTGGCCTCGGAAGCTGCNAATAACGCAACAGTTGGTGGTGCATTAATTCCATTGATTGCTATGGGAATACCCGGTAGCGTNATTGACGCCATTTTGATCGGTGCATTGACCATTCANTCTATCCAACCTGGCCCAACACTNTTTCTGACAAATGCTGATATCGTCTGGGCAATGATCGCTACGGCACTTATGGCAAACATCTTNATGTGGTTGCTGATGACATCGTCAGTNAAATATCTTTCCAACCTCATCTATCTGCCACGCAGTTTCGTTCTGCCAGTGGTAATGATGTTCTGTGTTATCGGATCCTATGCACTGAACAATACGATGTTTGATGTCTGGGTCATGCTGATGTTCGGGGTGATCGGCTTCCTGCTCGAGCGGGCGCGTATTCCTCTCGGTCCATTTGTCATTGGCTTTGTACTCGCTCCGCTGGCCGANGAGAAGCTGCGCTCCGGATTAATGATGACAGCCGGAGACATCTCTCCAATCTTTACCCGACCGTTTCCGCTGGCATTCTNAATCATTGCCGTCGCCCTTTTGGTCTGGCCAATGATCAGCGAATACNGACAACGCCGGAGGTCAATGTNATGAAGGCAGTGCTGCTGCTGTTTGATTCNTTGAACCGGCGGGCGCTGTCGTGTTACGATGGAAATGTTCCGACACCCAATTTCGATCGCTTGAAGAAGCATACTACCATATTCGACAAGCATTTTGTCGGTTCCATGCCCTGCATGCCTGCGCGACGTGACCTGCAGACAGGGCGCCTCAATTTCATGCATCGCTCTTGGGGACCGCTTGAACCCTATGACGTAACACTGACNAGCCTGCTGGCNAAACAGGGGGTGCATTCGCACCTGGCGACNGATCACTATCACTACTTCAAACCTGGTGGCGCGAACTATCACTCCGCTTTCACAACCTGGGACTTTATTCGTGGACAGGAAGCCGATCCCTGGAGCACGACCGTGAATCCGTCCACGCAACGCTTGCGAGAGGAATTCCACAAAGATCAATTAGAGACCGACCGCTTCGGATTTCGCTACCAGGCCTTGCTCAATCGCAACAGAATTCGAGATCTGCCAGACTTTCCCGGCGTCCGGACATTTGATGCAGGCCTGAACTTTTTGGAAGAGAACCACGACGCGGACAACTGGTTTCTCCAACTTGAGACCTTCGATCCCCACGAGCCTTTCTTTGCCCCCAAGGAATTCCGCGATTGTTTTCCAACAAGCTATACAGGCCCAACTTTTGACTGGCCNCGCTATCGTCGGGCTGGTGTGGAAAGCGAAGATGAAGCNGCTAATCTGCGCGCAAATTACGCTGCTCTCGTGGCCATGTGTGATGCACAACTGGGTCGGTTACTGGATGANTTTGACCGTCAAGAAATGTGGGAAGACACCGCCCTAATTGTTACAACCGACCACGGATTTCTTTTGGGTGAGCATGATTGGTGGGGTAAAAACCGCATGCCATTCTACAATGAAATTGCACATATCCCACTCATGGTTCATATGCCTGGGCGCCCTAGAGCGAAACGCTGTTCGGCTCTGTCACAAAACATCGATGTGATGGCTACAATTCTTGATCTGTACGGGATCGAAAGGCCTGCAAGTGTGCAGGGACGTTCTTTGGTCCCAGTTCTTGAGGGTGCTAAGGGGCGCGATATCGCTCTNTATGGCATTTTCGGCGGAGCGGTCAACGCAACCGACGGCTTTTACAGCTATTTTCGCTATCCGCCCGATATGGAAGCGCATGAGTTGTTTGAATATACGCTTATGCCACAGCATTCCACGACACCATTTGCGCCGGAAGAACTGTACTGCGCGACATTGCATCCGGGCTTCGGCTTCAGCCAGGGGGTGCCACTCTTGAAAGTTCCTGCCACTGCCGACGCCAAACGCCCGCCGATGCAGGGCGGCGGGTTTGAGGATACTGCAACGGTTCTCTACGACCTAGTCAGTGATCCCAATCAAACCCAGCGCATTGAGGATAGTGTCATAGAAGAGAAATTTCTCATGGCCATCGCCAGTGAGATGGCCCTGCATGAAGCACCCGCCGAGCTTTATGAACGCTTTGAAATTGCGAGAGTGAAGGAATGAAACAAGCACTTCATCCCAGATTTCCAGATGTCGAGCTTCCCCATTTGAGTGAGGTTCAGCTATCATCGATGTCCAACGTAGTGCTGCGCCAGCCGGAAGTGCCTGCACTTGTAAATCCTCTTAGTGAGCTGCGTTTGAGACTTAATCAGCGAGCTGACCTTTTTTTGCTTCCAAAAGGCAGTTCTATTGCGATTGCTGTAGGCAGCCGTGGTATCACACGCATTGATGAAATCACCCAATTTGTNGTTTCATGGCTAATTGAGCAGGAGTTCGAACCCTTCATAGTGCCCGGCATGGGGTCTCACGGCGGTGGATCCGCAGAAGGTCAGATTTCTGTGCTGGAAAAGCTCGGGGTCACGGAGGTTGCCATGGGCTGCCCTATTCGATCTTCCATGACCACCGTCAGCTATGGCGAGATCAAAGGCGGCCTGACCTGCCATTTTGATTCTATCGCTGCTGCAGCTAACGGCATTGTCGTGATCAATCGCGTCAAAGCTCATACCAGTTTCCCTCGTCCAGTCGAAAGTGGTCTCACCAAAATGCTTGCGGTAGGGCTTGGCAAGGCCGAAGGCGCGCGTCAAGTTCACCTTTTCGGCCCACGCGGGTTGCGCGATATACTACCGCAATTGGCCAACAGGATCATCGAGCGTGCACCTCTTATTGCCGGCATTGCCATTGTGGAGAACGCAAAAAAGCAATTATCCCANATGGAAGTGGCCGCGCCGCGTGACTTCTACGATGTCGACAAGCGATTGCTTGTGCAAGCCAAGACCGCAATGGCGCGATTGCCGTTTTCTCAGATTGATGGCCTAATTGTCGAGGAAGTAGGTAAAGAGATTTCGGGTGCCGGAATCGACCCCGCCGTTACCGGCCGAACCGACATACGTGGCGTTGACAACCCTGCCGAGCCTTTTATTCATAAAATAGTTGCGCTTGACCTGACTGATAATACCGCTGGTAACGGAATTGGTGTTGGCATGGTGGACTACATCCCGCGCCGCATGGCTGATCAGTTGGATCTGCAGGCCATGTATATGAATGCAGTAACGGCCACGATCCTAGAAAAGGCCTTCATTCCGATAGTCTTGCCTGATGACCTCGCCTGTATCCGGGCGTTGGAAGCAACTTGCTGGGCATCCGGTCTGCNTCGCATTTGCCAGATCCGTTCTTCGGCCGAACTGGACCGCATCGCAGTCTCACGACCTTTGCTTGAAGAACTGCGCGAGACTGATTTTCTATTAGACGAGCAGCCCGCCGAATTTCCGCAATTTGACTCCGCTAACAGACTGTCAAGCCGGCTGGGGGAGACATCATGACTGCGAAGGCCAAAAATCTTCTGTTCATTTTTTCCGACCAGCACGCCCAGTCAGTGGCAGGCTGCTACGGCGATCGAAATGTAAAGACACCAGCTCTTGATGATCTTGCCAAGCGTGGCGTGCGGTTTGACAACGCCTATTGTGCCTCCCCAATTTGCGTGCCTAGTAGAATGTCAATGCTGACTGCGCAACACCCTAGCAAGCAGCGTTGCTGGACCAATGATGATCATCTTGCAAGTGATGCGCCCACTTGGCTTCATGCACTCGGAGCAGCGGGTCTCTATCCGGAACTGATCGGCCGCATGCACGCCATGGGCCCGGATCAGATGCATGGATACGCCCATCGCGAGGTGGGAGATCACAGCCCAAACTGGGGTGGCGTACCACGACATGATATGGGTGTACTCAACGGCACCAACGACCCTCAGGGCCACAGTCTGGTCGCTTGTGGAGCTGGTCAATCGGCCTATGAATTNAAAGACCGTGATGTCACTGCNGCGACAATAGAAGCGTTGGATCGCATTGCNAGGGAATGCAGACCATTTTGCCTGACAGTTGGACTGATGCTGCCGCATGCACCCTACGTGGCNGCTGAAGGCTGGGTGGATCATTATTTACNGGTGCTGGATCCACCGTCCATCCCAAAGGATGCCAATGAGCACCCCTGGNTCAGCTGGTGGCGAAAAAATCGTGGNNTAGANAACNTGCCNGAGCGAAATTCGCGTCTGGCTCGCGCTGCTTACTGGGGCTTGGTGTCAACCATGGATGACATGATTGGCCGTATCCTCAAGAAGTTACAGGAGACCGGGCTAGATCGCAATACTTTGGTTGTTTATGCCTCAGACCATGGCGACCATATTGGGGAACGAGGACTGTGGTGGAAGCACACATTGTTTGATGAATCCACCAAAGTGCCCCTGATCATGGCCTTGCCCGGAANNCTGCCAGAAGGAATAGNGAAAAAAGAGGTTGTTGGTCTTGTCGATGTTGCGCAGACCATGGTGGAGGCCCTCGGCGGNANGCCATTGCCCGANGCCGATGGGCACAGTTTCTGGCCGCTGCTGTGCGGGCATCAGCAGGACTGGGAGAATCTGGTGTTCAGCGAGTATTGCACTGATGCCGTGCCCGCCTGGACTGGCGGACGGGCTGTGCAGCAACGCATGGTTAGGTACGGCGCATGGAAACTACATTTTTATTCGGGTGATCCCCCGTTGCTCTTCAACCTAGAGGATGACCCGCAAGAACTTGAAGATCGGTCCCGAGATCCAGCTTGTGCTGAAATTATAAAGAAACTCACGATGTTGGTTCTCGGCGACTGGGATCCCGAATTGGTTCGCCGCCACATGCTGAACCGCCGTGCGCAAAAAGACATACTGGCTGAGTGGGCGAACAATATCTTGCCCCAAAGTACGCACCAATGGTCATTGAAACCTGAGATGAACCGGTTGGACNAAAACTCATGAGCGTCGCCTTGTCCCGTCTGGAAATCCTGCATTTTCGCTATGCGCTGCCTAGGTCTATTCCGACAATTATGGGCGATATGAAGCATCGACCAGCCTTGCTGGTGCGAATTGAAGATGAAGAGGGTGGAGTTGGTTGGGGAGAAATCTGGTGCAATTTTCCACCTGACGGTGACCTGTATCGGGCGCGACTGGCCCTCAATGTTTTGCCGGCAGCCTTGGTTGGACTAGATACAGATCACAGCTTTGAACATGTTTTTCGGCGGCTGTACCGTCTGGTTTTGCAGGCAGGTGAACCTGGCCCGGTAGCCCAGATCGCGGCCGGTATTGACATNGCCNTTTGCGATTTGAAAGCGCGACGTGANGGACTGCTATTGGCNGAGTGGCTGGGGGGNAAGTCACGGCCGGTACCAGCCTACGCAAGTGGCATTAGCCCCGACCAGAGCCTGAAGCAGATTGAACGGATGCGCGGTCTGGGTTATCAAAAATTTAAGCAGCGCATTGGCTTTGGTCCGAACAACGGGCTCACCGCTGCCGAAGAAACCGCCTCAGCTCTGCAATCGGGCGAACAGTTGATGCTTGACGCCAACCAAGCATGGGACCTTGAAACTGCCCTGCAGCATTGTAATCGTCTGGCCTCTCTGGATCTGGTGTGGATGGAGGAACCACTTGCAGCCGACGCTCCGATTGATGACTGGAAGGCACTGGCGAGAGATGGTCTCATTCCGCTGGCAGCCGGGGAAAACATCGCCTCCAAAGAGAATTTTAAACTTACCATCGGCGCTGGCGCGTTAAGTTTCCTGCAGCCCGATATCTGCAAATGGGGTGGACTGAGCGGCTGCCTCAGCATTGCTCGCGCAGCCGAAGCCGTCGGACTGACCTACTGTCCACATTTTCTTGGTGGTGGAGTCGGCCTTGTGGCTTCCGCCCATCTGTTATCAGCTGTGGGTGGTCACGGGTTGCTGGAAGTCGATGGGTCGGAGAATCCACTGCTTGAAGTGCTCAGCGGAAATGGTCTGGGTTTGCGTGACGGTCACTTCTGCCTGCCCACGGGACCCGGCTTGGGGTATGTGCCCGATATGGTGTCTGTGAAGGATCTGCTGATCTCTCATGAAGAGGTACGCCTTTGCAGATAACAGCAGTCCAGATTCATCCTGATGATAACGTGGCCAGCCTATTGCGAGACCATGCCAAAGGTGAATGTCCCCGACTATCAGATGCAACCATTGCTCCATTGGAACAAGCTATTCTAATGGGGCACAAGGTGGCTTTGAGCAAAATTGCCGATGGTGAGCCTGTTGTGAAATATGGCGCAGCCATTGGGCGGGCAACCTGTAACATCACCCCCGGCCAGCATGTTCACTTGCACAATCTGAAAGGAATGCCCTCGTGACCTTTCCAGCCACTTTTGAGGGGTTTCCACGTGCCTGTGGAAGACCAGGCATTCGCAATCAGTTAGCTTTGCTGTCACCATGTGGTCTCACTACCCCCACAACCCGAAAGATCGCCGCTTTATTGCCGCAGGCCGTTGTAATCTCCAGCCCATATGGACGGGGTCAACTTGGCGCAGACAAACAGTTCCATGACCAGATGTTTACCTCATTTGGTACCCACCCCAACATTGGAGCGGCTATTGTTTTGGCAGCGGACTCCAAAATGCGTCTGTGGTTACAGGACAACGTTGCAGCATCCGGGCGTCTTGCTGCAGGTTTCTCGCTTCAGGAATGCGGTGAGGATAGTGAAAAACTGGTTGCTTCCGCCGTTGCAGTCGGGCGGGAATTCCTTATCGAANTGGCCAGAGCCAAGCAGGCTTGTTGTTCCGTTGAAGATCTTATTCTAGCGGTGGAATGTGGNCATAGTGACGCCACTTCAGGCCTCGCGGCAAACCCTTTGGCAGGTGAACTGGCCGANAGCCTGATTGCTGCTGGTGGGGCTGTAGTGATTGCCGAAACCATAGAGTGGTTGGGCACTCAGGACAGTCTTTATANCCGTTGTAAATCCCCGCAGATTGCTGCGCGGCTGAAAAAACTATTTGAGGCCCGCCACCAACTTGCCTTAGAAGCAGGTCGCGACTTGCGGATCGGTAACCCCGGTCCGCAAAACCATGAAGGCGGGATCACAACCCTACAAGAAAAATCCCACGGNGCCATCAGNAAGGGGGGTACATCACAGATCGCNGGGGTGCTTGCGGCAGGGGAAACCGTGCCTGGACCAGGGCTTCACCTCATGGACACCCCGACGTTGTCGCCGGAATCAATTTCATCCATGGTTGCAGGTGGCGCACAGCTCGTTTTGTTCACCACCGGTCAGGGCAATCCCTATGGCAGCGCTGTGGCACCGACGCTGAAGCTGACCGCAAACCCGCAAACCGCCATTCGCTTGCCCCACCAGATCGATTTTGATGGGTCTGATGTGTTTGTTGGAGCCCGGTCAAGACAGCAGGCTTTGCCCGATCTGTCACAGCTTATGATCGCCACCTGCAACGGGATGGAGACTGCTGCAGAGCGTCTGCAGGAATGCGCCGAGGTGATCAGTCGACTGGGGCCATCTATATGAAGCCGCTGCACATTCATCTCAGTCCCTTGGGCGGCATAGCGGGTGACATGTTTGTCGCAGCATTGCTGGATGCTTTACCGGAACTGCAAGAGCCTGTTGCAAAGGNTTTGCAATCGGTTTTGCCAAGTGATGCGATCGCTACAATTGCGGCTGTAAAATCCAGAGAACTTTCGGCCAAGAGATTTGACCTGACCACATCAGCAGACCGGGCACCATCCCACTTTCCTGATTTGGCTAGGCGTATTGATCAGGCGTCATTTGACGAAACAGCCCGCTCGATCAGCAGTNAATTGTTGCGCAGCCTCGCAGAGGCCGAGGCCTCAGTACACTGCGTACCGCTGCAACAGGTTCACTTTCATGAGATTGCTGATTGGGACACGTTAGCTGATCTGACGGCCGCCGGTTTCATCTTTTCTCGGTTAGAGGCTGCGGGATGGAGCCTCGACCCTCTGCCTCTTGGTGGCGGTCAGGTTAAGACCCGGCATGGTCCGCTGCAGATTCCGGCTCCCGCTACAGCGCGACTGCTTCAAGGGCTACCCGTGGTCGATGACGGCATTGCNGGAGAACGTGTTACACCAACGGGCGCAGTGATCGCTGCCGAAGTTTGGGCCCGGTCGGGGCCAAGGCCGCCTGGAGTTTTAGGAGCAACAGGATACGGAGCTGGTAGCCGCGAAATAAAAGGCATATCCAATGTGCTGGTAGCGCAACTGATTGAGCCGAATTTCAATGCGGTTTGGTCAGGTGATTTGGTTAGCGTTTTGGAGTTCGACGTGGATGACATGTCGGGTGAAGAGATCGCTACAGCGGCCGATCACCTCCGCACAAAAAGGGGGACGATTGACCTGACAACAAGCCCAGTAAATGGCAAAAAAGGGCGGGTATCGACTGCCTTTCGTCTGTTGGTGCAACCCGATCANGAAGAACCCGTCGCGGAAGCATGTTTTTCCCAGACTTCGACACTGGGATTGCGAGTGCGCCGGGAGCAGCGCCTTGTTCTGCCTCGAAGGCAAAAGTCCGGAACCCCGCGGATCAAGCAGGCGAACCGCCCTGGCGGGATGACCACGCAAAAGGCAGAAGCGGACGATTTGAAGGATGGAGAAACCCTTGCAATTCGCAGGGCCAGGGCGCGGGAGGCAGAAACATGAAGTGTCAGGAACGGCTGTTNGACATTCTGCATGACCTTCAAGGCCTGACCATTGCGGTCAGCGGTGGAGTAGACAGCACTTTGCTGGCCTATATTGCAAATCTGGTGTTGGGACAGACCGTAAAAATGGTGCATGCGATTTCGCCAGCCGTCCCCGCTACAGCCACTGAACGGGTAAAGCGCTATGCTAAAAAGGGTAACTGGCAGCTACACATTGTTGACGCGGGAGAATTNGACGATCCCCGATATCGGTCTAATCCNGTGAATCGGTGCTACTATTGCAAGCTCAATCTCTACGAAACTATTACCTCGCTTTGTACCGGCCCCGTTGCTTCTGGGACAAATTGTGATGACCTTAACGATTATCGGCCCGGCCTGATAGCGGCGCGTGAACGCGGCGTACTGCATCCCTACCTCGAAGCGAGCATGAACAAGCAGCATATTTATAAGCTGGCCAAGCGGCTGGGCCTCGAAGATTTGGCTGCACTGCCTGCCCAACCTTGCCTTGCTAGTCGGCTCGAAACTGGCCTGTACGTGCAACGCAACGATCTGGAGTTTGTCGAGAAGCTTGAGGCGGCCATGCAGAAACTGCATGGCGCCCCAGCAGTTTTGCGCTGTCGGATATTACATCAGGGCGTAGTCCTAGAACTGGCCGACGAACTACTGAGCGGTAGAAATTGGGGGACNATGTCGATAATGGCCAAAGATCTTTGCGCGGCTGAAGGTCGACCCTTTTTGGGAGTGCGAGCCTACCGCCGTGGGGCGGCTTTCCTGGTGGAGGCAAAGGCATGACTGAGCATCGCATGGACTGGCAACGCGAAGCCCGAACAGGCACGGCCGAAGCTGTNTTTTGCAGCGGTAAAACCGATNCTCAGCTTAGGGCNATNTTGGATGAGGCNCGCTGCGGAAANCACNGGCTGCTGATGACTCGCCTGNCGNTTGAACAACATGCAAGACTGGGCTCGGCNGCACCCGAGGACTACGACCCCCTTAGCCAAACCGCCATCCTAGGGGAGATCGTGGATCGAACACCAGGTGTCGGCATTGTTGCTGCCGGGACGTCAGACCTACCCGTCGTAACAGAGGCCGCNAGGACGCTGGAATTTCATGGCTATGAGGCATCGAAACTGACTGATGTGGGAGTTGCAGGATTGTGGCGACTGACAGAGCAACTTGAAGCCNTAACCGCTCANCGGGTGTTAATCGCAGTTGCTGGCATGGAGGGGGCTCTGTTCAGCGTTTTGGCCGGATTGATTTCGTCACCGATCATTGCCGTACCAGCGCCGCAGGGCTACGGTGTGGCCGCTGAAGGGCGTGTTGCACTCGATTCAGCACTTGGTTCCTGTGCGCCCGGATTGCTAGTAGTCAATATTGGAAATGGCTTTGGGGCAGCCTGCGCNGCAATCCGGATCATGCGAATTGCGAGTATTTGATGAAGGTCGCCGTTGCAATATTCCAGAACGATCAGTCTTTAATTGGCACTGACAATCCTGAGATCCCGTCGGATGGTGAAGGGCCCGTGCGTCCAGTGAAGCTGACTGCTTTTACGCTGGAAACAATGGCGGTTACAAACAAGCGATTTGCGGAGTTTGTTAAAAAATCTAGCTACCTCACAGAGGCAGAGCGCTTTGGCTTTTCCGCAGTTTTCGCCGGATTGCTGCCGGACAATTCCCAGCCATCCGGGTCTTCCGAACAGATGTTCTGGTGGTTGAAAGTTAATGGGGCAAGTTGGTTGCAGCCGGAAGGTCCCCAATCAAGCCTCGAAGGTCGCTGGGATCATCCGGTTACACACATCAGCTGGGCGGATGCCCGAGCGTTCACCAAATGGTGNGNAGGTCGACTTCCTACTGAAGCCGAGTGGGAACATGCAGCCCGAGCAGGAGCCGAACTTGTCAAATTTCCTTGGGGGAATGATGAGCCGGACGACGACTTTCTGCCTTGCAACATATGGCAAGGCAGGTTTCCGGTTCAGAACACCTGTCTGGATGGTCATTACGGCACAGCACCGGTNGACGTTTTCGCTCCAAACCCGGCTGGCCTTTTCAATATGTGCGGCAATGTCTGGGAGTGGACGGCTGATGCATTTCGCATCAAATCGCTCTCTAGATCCGCTAAGGCGCGCAATCGTACTGCGCGAGCCAACAATCAAAAAGTGCTCAAAGGCGGTTCCTTCCTATGCCATGCCAGTTACTGTTACCGGTATCGCATTGCGGCGCGCTCTGGTGTGGAAGCGTGCAGTTCAGCCAGTAATGTGGGTTTTCGAGTTGCCTATGATTGGGTGCAAAGACCATGAAATCNTCAATTGAATTTGCGCGTTTGGTCTGCGTGG
>PBSX01000029.1 GCA_002726375.1 Marinovum sp. | reverse complement strand
TTTGACGTTAATCATAGACTGTCCGATCATTGCGCAGCCGCCCATTCCACAAAAAAAACCGGTGATTGTGTTGGCAACGCCTTGGGCGATACATTCTTGGCTCGCCCCGCCACGTTTGCCCAGCATTTCACCGACAAGATTGAGGGTAAGCAAACTTTCAATAAGGCCAATTGCTGCCAGTATCACTGCATAGGGAAGGATAATTTCAAGGGTTTCCAGGTTCAGCGGAACTATCGGAATATGAAATGCGGGCAATCCACCACTAATGGATGCCATGTCCCCAACACGCGGCACATCTAGGCCAAAGCCTATGACCACAGCGGCCACGACAGCGATCCCGGCAAGCGGCGCTGGAATGGCTTTGGTCACCCGGGGAAGCAAATAAATGATCGCCATGGTTAAAGCGACCAGCCCCAGCATGGTGACCAAAGGCCCGCCGCTAAGCCAAGCGCCCCCAGTGGCGCCATGGGCTCCGACCGTCACGCTGCCCGGCTGTTTGAACTGGGTCATTTGAGCCAGAAAGATCACAATTGCCAGTCCGTTCACAAAGCCCAGCATCACCGGATGTGGCACTAGCCGAATGAATTTACCCCACTGCATGACACCCGCAAAAATCTGCAACAGCCCCATCAAAACCACGGTTGCAAAAAGATATTCGACCCCATGCTCAGCCACTAACGCGACCATAACCACCGCCAGCGCACCGGTGGCCCCCGAAATCATTC
Source organism: Marinovum sp. (assembly GCA_002726375.1). Classification (GTDB taxonomy): domain Bacteria; phylum Pseudomonadota; class Alphaproteobacteria; order Rhodobacterales; family Rhodobacteraceae; genus CABZJG01. Next base: position 22,886 of record PBSX01000029.1, on the reverse strand, counting down.
CAGGGCGTCCACCGAAGACCGCCGTGATAAGCCCGACCAGAAACGCGGCATAAAGCCCAACAAGGGGATGAACACCAGCGACAAAGGCAAAGGCTACTGCTTCAGGCACCAAAGCCAAGGCAACTGTCAAACCTGATAAGAGTTCCGTGCCAATGCGTCCAGCATTGAGATTTTTTTCGTTGCTTAAGCCTAGATCAAGCATCGTCAAATTGGCAAAACTGCCAAAGATAGCGCGTTTCATGATTTGGGGTATGTCCTTTGACAGAAAAGTCTTGGTCCTACTAACGTGTTTTTCAACAAACGAAAACCCCGAAGTCGTACTTAGTTTGGGATAGTTGCCCCGAGTACGAGCTAAATCAGTCGCTTCGATAGCCCCAGCATCATTTAGGTTATTTTTTGTGCAAATTCAGCAAACAAAATTGCTAAGAGGTCACTTTTTAAGAGCTTAAAAAATGATCTGTTTTAATGTTGAAAATAAAAGATTGTGAGGGAACTTTCCAACTGTTCAGCTTGTCTGTATTCATCCTCTTATTGGAAAATGATGATACAATTGCCCAGAAGGGAGAAAGTGCATGAGGTCCAGAGTTCTAGGGGTGATCGGCGGTTCAGGGATTTATGAAATCAATGGCTTGCAGGATGCTAAATGGCAAACTGTCGATACACCATGGGGATCGCCGTCAGACCAGATTTTGACAGGTAATATCAATGGTGTAAAAATGGCTTTTTTGCCTCGCCACGGACGCGGTCACACGCTTAGCCCGAGTACCGTCCCTTACCGTGCAAATATCGATGCTTTGAAGCGATTGGGTGTCAGTGATTTAGTGTCCGTGTCAGCCTGTGGATCATTTCGAGAAGAAATGGCTCCTGGGGATTTTGTCATTGTAGATCAGTTTATTGACCGGACTTTCGCGCGGGAAAAGTCATTTTTTGGAAGTGGCTGTGTGGCCCATGTTTCCATGGCATATCCAACCTGCGCCCAGCTTTCCAAAGCGTGTTTTGATGTCGCAAATGAGGCTGGTATACCCGTTCATTCCGGCGGTACTTATTTGGCGATGGAAGGGCCCCAGTTNTCTACCTTGGCGGAAAGCCGAATGTACCGAGAAAGCTGGNGCGCTGATNTGATCGGTATGACCAATATGCCCGAGGCGAAATTGGCACGCGAAGCTGAGATTTGTTATGCCTCGGTTGCGATGGTTACAGATTACGACAGCTGGCATCCCGAGCATGGAGAGGTTGACGTTACAGAGATCATCAAGGTTTTATCGGGCAATGCAGATAAAGGCCGTGATCTTGTGCGGCGGTTGCCTGAAAAACTGGGCGCGGATCTCGCAGCATGCCCTCATGGCTGCGACCGCGCGTTGGATTTTGCGNTCCTTACCGCTCCGGAAAAACGCGATCCAGACCTCTTGTCAAAATTAGATGCAATTTTAAAGCGGGTTCTANAATCTGCCTAAGCGAGCTTATCATCTTGTTGTCAAAGCCACGACTTTCATGAACCTTCGAATGGAGTCTGAGAAACAAGCTCGCAATACTGCAATAGATACATCCATGCACCTTAATGCTAAAGGCTAAACACGGTCGAAAGAGAAAGAAAATTGATGAAAACTGTCCAAGATTATATCCGCACGATTGTTGATTTCCCGCATGAAGGTATTTTGTTTAGGGATGTTACTACATTGTTTTCNGATCCCCGTGGCTTTCGGATGGCGGTGGATCAGATGCTGCATCCCTATGCAGGAGAGCAGATCGACAAGGTGGTGGGTTTAGAAGCGCGCGGCTTCATCCTTGGCGGCGCGATCGCGCATCAGCTGGGTGCGGGGTTTGTGCCGATCCGTAAAAAAGGCAAGCTGCCGGGCGCAACAATTAGTCAAGAATATACACTCGAGTACGGGGCGGCCGTGGTCGAAGTGCATGATGATGCCATCCAAGCNGGTGAGNGCATCTTGCTTGTGGATGATTTGTTAGCTACNGGGGGTACTGCTGAGGCTGGAATAAAGCTTGTTGAGCGATTGGGTGGNGAAATCATGGGTTGTGCCTTTATTGTCAATCTACCCAATCTGGGNGGTGGCGAAAAGCTGAAGGCNATGGGCATGGATGTGCATGTACTTTGTGACTTTGAGGGCCTCTAAGTCGCTTGATTGTGTNTGCAGGCCGCCTANTTGTCTCTAANAGGTTTGATACATGANCAAAAGCACTAAGGTTNTATATAACGGCGACTGCCCAGTATGCAGTTTTGAAATTGATCATTACGCGTCGTACAGCCATAAAAATCAACTGCCNTTAGAGTTTGAAGATTTAAATCGTTGCGATCTCGCGCCATGGCAGCTTAGTGAAGATCAGGCTGCTCGACNATTATATGTGCTCAACGATAATCAATTGGTTTCCGGTATCCCGGCGTTTTTAATCCTGTGGCAGCAAATGCCGCGTTATCGACCTCTTGCGATTNTTGTTGGGCTCCCAATTATTCGACAGCTTGNGTCTTTAATTTACAATTCAATTCTGGCGCCTATGATTTATACTTGGCACTTGCGGCGAAAAGCCAAAGCTCAGAATGCCAAATNAAACTAAAGATTTAAACTCCCAAACAGTGCCGCATGATTGCCTTTTGAACGTGNAATCTATTTTCAGCCTCATCAAAAATGACAGAATGGGGCCCGTCCATGACCTCTGAGGTTGCTTCGTCATCGCGGTGTGCGGGAAGACAATGCATGAAAAGTGCATCTGGTTTGGCCTTTGACATAAGGTCGGTATTGACCTGATAACCGCGTAGCTGGTTGTGTCGCCGTTCCCGAGCGGATTGTGGGTCATGCATGCTAACCCATGTGTCAGTCACCACCAAATCCGCGCCCTGAACTGCTTTGTGTGGATCACGTTCGATTGTGANGCTTATTCCTTTATCACGCGCTTTTTGAAGTAAATTTTGGTCCGGATCTAAGGGTTCCGGACCAGTGAATGTGAGATCAAAGCCGAATTGCCCAGCGGCGTGGGCAAAGCTGGTAAAGACNTTGTTTCCATCACCTGACCACACTATTTTNCGGCCTNTGATTGGGCCTCTATGTTCTTCAAATGTCATAATATCAGCCATAATTTGACAAGGGTGGCTTCGGTTGGTCAATCCGTTGATCACAGGGACAGTGGCATAATCAGCCATTTCCAGAAGAGTTGCCTCTTCGAAGGTTCGGATCATAATGAGATCAACATANCGACTGAGTACCCGCGCCGTGTCTGCGATAGTTTCTCCGTGGCCCAATTGCATATCTGTGCCTGAAAGCAGCATGGTCTGCCCACCCATCTGGCGAACACCGACATCAAAACTGACCCGGGTGCGAGTCGAAGGCTTTTCGAAGATCAATGCCACCATTTGACCCGAAAGTGGTTGATCCGCATCAAGGCTGCCTTTGGGCAACCCAACCCGCGCCTGCTTCATGTCCAATGCGGTATTTATTATGCTGCGCAGTGCCTCAGGCTTGCTTTTGTCAATATCTAGAAAATGGGTCATTGAAGGGATCTCTTTTTGTTTTCAGACTTAAGAGTTTAGGTGTGTTTGATTGTAGTTTTCATACAAATGTTTCGCAGGCTTGTGCCGCTTGGTCCAATCTTGCAACGGCTTCAGTGATTTCCTGGTTGCTTAGGTTCAAAGGGGGTAATAACCGGATTACATTATCGGCGGCGGGAACCGTGATCAAATGTGCCTCATAGCAAGCTTTTAAAACATCGCTATTAGAGATTTTGCACTTGAGTCCGAGCATCAAACCAGAGCCGCGAACCTCTTCGAAGATGTCCGGGTGAGCCGCAACCAAACTTTCCAACGGTTGGCGTAAAAGCCCCGATTTGCGTCTTACGCCCTCTAAAAACGCGTCGTCAGCAACATGATCAATCACGGCGCATCCCACTGCACAAGCTAAAGGGTTTCCGCCATATGTAGAGCCATGAGTTCCTGCAATCATGCCTGAAGCTGCATTTTCGGTTGCCAGGACCGCTCCTAAAGGAAAGCCTCCACCAATGCCCTTGGCCACCATCATAATATCAGGCTCAATACCAGCCCATTNATGGGCAAAAAGCTTGCCTGTGCGTCCCATTCCGCATTGTACTTCATCCAAGATCAATAGAATACCGTGTTCATAGCAAAGTCTACGCAGTTCTTTTAAACACTCGTCTGGCAGCAGGCGTATCCCACCTTCACCCTGCAGTGGCTCGACGATTATGGCAGCTGTTTTTGAAGTAATTGCAGCCTCAACGGCGTCATGATCGGCCCAATTCAAATGCACAAATCCGGGTAAAAGGGGGCCGAACCCTTTGGTCAGTTTCTCGCTACCAGCAGCTGCTATACCTGCAGAGGAGCGGCCATGAAACGAGCCGGTAAAAGCGATAATTTCAAAGCGATCTTCCGCGCCTTTATCATACCAGTACTTTCGCGCCATTTTAATCGCCAATTCGCAACTTTCCGTACCTGAATTGGTAAAAAAGACTTTATCTGCAAAGGTAAGGTCGACCAATTTATCGGCTAGCTCTTGCTGCTGCGGTATTTCATACAGGTTCGAAACATGCCAAAGGTTTTGTGCCTGTTCATTCAGTGCNCTCACCAGCGCTGGGTGTGCGTGGCCAAGCGCATTGACGGCTATGCCTGCGCCAAAATCCAANAACCGGCGACCATCTTGCTCGATCAACCAGCTACCTTCGCCTTTGACNAAGGTCAAAGGTGCTCGAGCGTAAGTTGGTAAAATAGAGCTAGTCATCACAATAATCCTTTTAGGTGGGTTTTAGTGCCTGAGAGCGAATCTACTTGTATATATCTGGGAAAGACAAAGCTATCAGGGTTCGGGCCCATGCCGGACCTTACCGTTTATCGGCGTCGCAGCGCCACGTATGCCTGAAAANTTNTCATGANTGCCNCTTCGCATAAAAGTTGAANTTTTGCAATCCAAAATTCAATCATCNGGACGCGACAGAGAAAAAAGTTCTTTGACTGCCGNATAATCACGATAACCCAAGCGGGCCAAGGGCTTGAATTTTGTAATATCAAATATGCCCTCAACGAGACAGTCGTCGCGCATGTGAATGCCGACAACTTCACCAAAGACCGCAAAGTTAGCTTCTCCTTTTAATGGCAAAATTTGAGTGACGCGACACTCAAGTGCGGCGGGCGCATTTGCGACACGGTGACAGTCAATGGTTTGACATTTTTGGCTTTCTATCCCTGCATGGGAAAACTCATCAACGCTATTCGGAAGAGCAGCAGAGCTGGCGTTCATATCATTTATCATGGCGTGCTCAACTATATTCACACAAAATTCCCCTGTTTTGCGAATGTTAGCGACACTGTCTTTTGTGCCTGTCTGATCTGGCTTTACGCCTGTCGANGCAAACATGACCTGCGGCGGCACATAAGCCACTGCGTTAAAAAATGAATAGGGTGCTAGATTATTATGGCCGTTTGCATCACAGCTGGATATCCATCCGATCGGACGAGGTGTCACAATCGCATTAAAAGGGTTGTGTGGCAAATTATGCCCATCTTTTGGTTCGTAAAACATCACCATAAACTCCTATTTGATCCTGACTTAGCCGTATGCTACGTCGCTTTCCAGTCAAAATATGGACCGTAAGTGTTGTGTTGGACTTGATACTTGAGACAAAACAGGACTGGTGGGAAGTCGAAGCACTGTTTGATTTGTGCTTTGCGCCNGGACGTGAAGCGCTGTCTTCTTACCGTNTGCGCGATAATACAGACCCGGTTTTTGAGCTCTGCNATATTGTGCGCGATAGAGAAGGTATCTTGGGCGGAGCAATCCGNTTTTGGCCGGTGCAGGTTTCTGGGTATCCCGTTCTACTTCTTGGACCGGTTGCCGTTCATCCTACGCGTCAAGGCGAAGGTTTGGGTGAGGTCTTAATTCGCGAAAGCTTAAAAAGGGCATCAGATTTGGGTTGGACCCATGTTATTTTAGTGGGGGATGCTCCCTATTATCGTCGTTTCGGGTTTTCCCGTTTGCAGCACATTGAAATACCGCCACCTGTGAACCCTGCGCGTGTTTTAGGCTTGGCTCTTGATGAAAGAGGGTGGGAAGGTCTGACNGGCCGCGTAGAACAACTACCTCTTTAACTTTAATTCATTGTTCGATCAAAAAGCCCTGTAAGAGCGTCCCTCAACAATTCAGACACCCTTGGTTTTGGTGTGTTATGGAAGGGCATCGGGCGGCAGATATCCATTGCAGCACGGCCAACACGCGCCGTTAGAGCACCGTTTATAATGCCCTCCCCAAACCGGCGGGAAAGCTTGGAAAAAAGACTGCCGCCTAACACAGNTCCTAACCAATCATCGCCAATGGCCATCGCGCCAGTAGCAATAAGATGACCGGTCACCTTTCCAAATAATCGCCAACTGCTCAAAAGTCCGCTGCGACCGCCATAAACTTGTGCAATGCGGCGAATCATCCGCAAATTACAGATCAATGCCGCGGCTACATCCACCAAAGCAAGTGGCACNAGGGNGGTTATAGTAGAAACTTGGCGAACTGATCGTTCGATTTCTTTTTGCGCCAGCTTATCTAGCGGAGCCATCAAAATAGTCTCTGCCAGGGCTAATTGACCTTCGGCATCCAATTGATCTTTGGCCTGCTCGTCAAATCGGCTGATCGTCCATCGCATTTCGTCGCGAGACTTATACAGATCGCGCAGTTGCTTGGTAATCGCACGGGCCTTGGCCAAATTGTCTTCACGGCGAATTTCTGTGATCGAAATTTTAAAATTTTCAATTTTCCGCAAGCGATACAGAGCGATAAGCTCGGCGGCAATAAAACCAGTGATGGTTATCCCAAAGATCAATAGAATGAGNGAAAAACTAATGCCAAGAAGTAGGTTNTGTTCCAGTAGGTTTTGGGCGAAGTTCCAAAATCCAATGACAGCGTAAAAGCTGCAAAGCGCAAAAAACAAGCCACCAAGGCGTTTTGCATAGCCTCGGGCCATTCTTGCCTTAGGCCACTCGCCGCCCTGAATAATTTCATCCTCTGTATCAATCACTGGTGGGGCATCGGCTGGATGCGGCATGTCGGTTTCATCTGCCAGAGAAATCACCACGGGTTCNTTTTGAGCGGTCATCCTTTGCTCCTTTGCCACTTAAGATGAATATCGGGCAGCTTTTCATCATTGCCGCGACCATCAGTGCGAGATATTTCAAAAAAACCATGATGAGTATAAAACTGCTGCGCTCTTAGGTTTTTCTGAAAAGTCCATAGTTCTAATGTTTCGTTGTGGCTTTTGGCATGGTTGAGCAAGGTTGTTCCGATGCCGTGGCCTTGTGCCTTAGAGTTTACATAAAGTGCATGGATTTCAGATCCCTGCTGCGCAATAAAAGCCTCTATCTCGGTTCGCTCAAAAACATATACCCAGTTTTGGGCAATTAGCCCATCTGCAAAAGCTATTTCCTCGGCGCGCGTGTGCACTCTCGGCATCCACGCGGTGCTATCAATAAAATTGGATAGTATTGCACCGATCTGACCGGCATCAAGTGGCATAGCGGGTCTAATCAAAGCCGGTCTCCAAACAAAAACTGAGCCGCTTTATCGAGCCGTATATGGGCTATGCCTTGGCCTTGTCGGAGNGCATGCGGCGGCGGCAAAAAGTGCATTGAGCTATAGTCTGCGTTTAACCACTGCTGAGCGCCCTGCCGTGCATGGCTGAGTAAATCCTTTGGATTAATGGGTAATTCTCCTGCAAAAAATGCGGCTTGCCGGCGCGTTTGAAGATCAATACCGCGCACACAGTCAATTTTGCGACCTTGATGATCGCGCGTCTCTTCGGTGGTGCTGCGCAGGCTGGCCAACGACAAAGCCTTGGTTTGGGCGCCCCGAAATTGTGCTTGACGTGCTGCATCGTCTGTCAACTCCTGCATAATTGCGGTCAATTGAACGTGTTGGTTATGATGAAGATGATCCGCCTTGGTGGCCGCAAATAAAATCCGCTCAACTCTCATGCCACGGATTAATCGCCCCAGAGGACTATTCCTTCCCGGCCGAAAAGCTATGAGAATATCGCGCATTGTGTGGCGCAAATCTTGGATGGCTGAGGGTCCTCGATGCAAAGCCTCTAAGACATCAATCAAAACAATTTGGCGATCAATGCGGGCAAAATGGTTTTTAAAAAATGGACGTACAATATGCCGTTTATAGGCCGTATATCGGCGTTGCATTTCATGCCATAAGCTGCCCTTTTTTGAGTTGCTTTCCGGTGGCAATGGCGCAAAGGNCAATACAGGAGAGCCCTCTANATCACCNGGCAATAAAAACCGCCCAGGGGTCAGNCCGCTATATCCAGTTGCGCGAGCAGCGCTAAGGTAAGANCAGTAGCAATGTGCNAATTTTCTGGCTTNTGTTTCGTCTAAAGCCACCTTTTCTGGTAGGCCTTTTATCATTTTCGCATAGGTCTGACCGATATCCCTTGAGTTCAGGCGCGCAAGTATTTCCTCGCTCCACTGTGCATATGACTTGTCCAAAAGCGTTAGGTCCAATATCCATTCCCCCGGATAATCTACAATATCAAGATGTTGAATGCGTGAGTTTCTGATCCCANACATCAAGCCCTGAGGGTTTAATTTCATGGACAGTCGGAGCTGACTGACATTTTTTGTGTTAACTGGCCAAAATGGTTCATGACTACTTATGGCATCAAGGTGCGCTTCAAAATCAAAGCGAGCAAGGGTGTCGTCAGGCTGCGGTTGCAAAAAGGCTGTCTGAATACGGTTTTGGCCAAAAGCAGCGAGTTGCGGCATCCGCCCACCTTCCATGAGATTAGAAATAAGCGAGGTAATGAAAACAGTTTTTCCTGATCGGGCTAATCCGGTAACGCCGAGCCGAATGGGTGCACCAAGAAGGCCTTCACTGATTTGCGTAGTAAACCCCTGAAACCCGCTGCGCATTCTCTGCGACACAGTGCNTGTTGTCAAAATTGAACCTCCTTTGAACTTATAGGTAGATAGGTATCACACTATGAAAACGCCAGTCTGTTGAAAATATGTAGCGAAAATGAGCTCTTTTCTAACCNTTTAATTTGGTCTACCCAACGAATATGCCACGCTTTGCAATGCAGATCGAATACCACGGAGCACCCTTTGCTGGCTGGCAACGCCAGTCGGACCAGCCTTCAGTGCAAGGTGCCATTGAAGCTGCGTTGGGTAAATTGGAACCCGGCGCGCATTCAATCGCTGCAGCAGGCCGTACGGATGCAGGGGTACACGCTCTTGGACAAGTGGCGCATTGTGATTTAAGCAAAAACTGGGATTCTTTTCGTTTAGGTCGGGCGTTAAATTACCATTTGAAGCCTTTACCGATTTCAGTTGTTGCCTGTGCAGAAGTTGCTGAAGACTGGCATGCACGATTTTCAGCCATAGAGCGCCATTATGTTTTCCGTTTGCTTTGCCGCCGCGCNCCAGCCACTCACGATAAAGGATTGGTATGGCAAGTTGGTCATGAGCTAAGGCTCGAACCAATGCAAGAGGCGGCTAATTATTTGNTCGGGATGCATGATTTTACCACATTTCGATCTTCAATTTGCCAAGCCAAAAGCCCGATGAAAACCCTTGATTCTATTGAAATCAAACGCCTGCATGGTTGGGGTGGCCTTGAGTTTCAGTTTTCATTACGGGCAAGAAGTTTTCTTCATAATCAGGTGCGCAGNTTTGTTGGNACTTTAGAGCGGGTTGGCGCCGGTGCTTGGCAGCCTAAAGCTGTCAAATCTGCGTTAGAGGCGAAAGATAGATCTGCTTGTGGACCGGTTTGTCCCCCGCAAGGGTTATACCTGTCAGGCGTGCGATATACTCAGGCGCCTTTTGAATTTTTGGCGACGGCAAGTAACTGAACATCAATAAGCTCGGTGTCTTTCTGGAGCCATACCAATCATTTCTGAAAGCTCAAGACAAGACAGATTGAAAGTTCACGACTGGCGTTTTTTTGGCGATAGAGTTGGATTTGCTTCGGCAGGGTTCTCTGGCCAAACATGCTTAGGATAGCGCCCCCGCATATCTTTGCGCACCTCTTGGTAGCTGCTGCGCCAAAAGTTAGGAAGATCAGCTGTGGTTTGCAAGGGCCTTCCGGCTGGTGACAAAAGGGTCACTTTTAAGGGCAGTTCACCTACCATCGGGTGATAAGTTTGACCAAACATTTCCTGTATACGTAAAGTTATTCCTGGTGGGGTGGTAGAATAATCAATTGGAATTTTTCTATTTAACGGCGTAATGAAATGTGCTGGGGCCACTTTGTCTAAGCGTTCAATTTGTGGCCAGGTTAGCAAAGACTGGATAGCTGGAAGTAAATCAAACTTTTTCCAGTCTTCGGCTGTTTGAACACTTCCTAAATGTGGTAGCAACCACTCTTGCAAAGTATTCATGAGGGTGCGCTCGGATACATCTGGCATAGCTGTGCCTCCAAGCCTTACGCGTGCCAGAANCCTTCTTACAGCATCACTCAGTGGCAATCCAANTTCGCGTACGCCTGTCAACATTGCTTGAGAAATTGNGATTGGTGGGGCGTTTTTCCAAATTCTGTCATTGAGTACAATCGCTCCCAACTGCTCTTNGCTACGGGCGAGCACGCGTCCTTCTCTTTTCGACCATGAACAGTTGTTTCGCCAATGAATTTGTGAGGCAAAGAGTTCCCGTAGTTCAGTTTCGGAAATTAATATTGCAGTGCGAATACGCGCTTCTTTTGGGTCGCCGTCTAGGTCTGTGGCAACCAACAACCNTTGCGTTGAAAGAGCATCATCAGNGGCAAGTATAGCGCCTTTCCCGCCTGACAGCAGATATCTTGNAGAAGATCCCTTGCGACGCAATGCAATGCGATCTGGATACGCCATTGCGGCCATTTGAGCTTGGCTAAAATCTGGGTCGATATCCGAGCAAAATGGTTTCAGTCGACGTGCCTCAAACTTTATANGATTAAGTATTGGGTGTACAATCGGGTGAGGGTGCCTTTGCTCAAATCGTTTGGGATCACTTAAAGCTTCTAGACGAAGAGCAAGATCGCTGGGTGCCCCGAATTGTAAGGGGTCGCGGTCTGCAAGCAGTGCAGCAAGCCCTGCAGCCTGCCTACCGCTTTTTATGAGCATATGTGCTAGACGCGGATGCAAGGGCAATTTGCCTATAACCTTCCCGTGATCCGTAATTTTACCCTTCGTATCCAGCGCAGAAAGGCTGCGCAAAAGTGCTGTTGCTTCGTCAAATTGTCCAGAATTAGGCGGTGTGAGAAAAGACAAGTGATCCGGGGANGCCCCCCAGATGGCCAGTTCAAGTGCAAATCCAGCCAAGTCAGCAGTTTCAATCTCGGCGGGCGGATAGCCCTTCATGCCGCCTTCTTCTGGTCTTGACCAAAGCTTGTAACAGGTACCATCGGCAACCCGCCCAGCCCGCCCCATTCGCTGAATTGCTTCAGCTTTTGTCACCCGCTCGGTCACAAGACGAGACATTCCGGTGCCAGGATCAAAACGCATGCGGCGTGCTCGTCCTGCGTCCACCACCACCCGGATATCTTCAATGGTGAGAGATGTTTCTGCAATGGCAGTCGCAAGTACGATCTTACGGCCATTCTTGCTTGGTGCAATCGCCCTTCGCTGGTCGGCAAAAGACATGGCACCGAAAAGCGGATAAAGAGTACAATCATCCGGTAGACTCGTGCGCAAATTATGAATCAAGCGACGAATTTCGGCTTCGCCTGGAAGAAAAATCAAAACTCCCCCAGATGTTTCCAACACAGCCTTGGTTACCAAATCAGTCAACGCTACATCGAAGCGAATTTGTTTGTTAAGAGGTCGTTCCAACCAGATTGGTTTAACAGGATAGGTGCGCCCATCTGAATGGATTACTGGTGCATCACCCAAAAGCTGCGCCAATTTCCCTGCATTTAAAGTTGCGGACATTACCACCAGATGAAGGTCCTCGCGCAGTATAGAAGCCGTCTCAAGGCATAGTGCCAGTCCTAAATCTGCGTTTAAAGATCTCTCGTGAAATTCGTCAAAAATCACCGCCTCGACGCCTTCTAGTGATGGATCTGTCTGCAGCATTCGGGTTAGGATACCCTCTGTTACAACCTCAATTTTTGTGTTCGCCGAACTTTTGTATTCACCTTTGATGCGGTAGCCTACGGTTGCTCCAACAGGTTCAGCTAACGTTTCGGCCATTCGTTCTGCGGCCGCCCGGGCAGCTAGCCGACGGGGCTCAAGCATCAAAATCCGGCCCGAAATTAACCTNGACTGCATCAAAGCAAGAGGAACGCACGTGGTTTTGCCAGCGCCCGGCGGTGCAGTGAGAACCGCCCGTTTGTTTTGCTCCAAAGCGGACAACAATTCAGGTATAACCTGATGTATCGGTAAGGTATGGTTCACAATGGGACTATTGCCGAACAAAGCTCGCGCGTCCACGCAATGTTGTTATGTCAAAGCGTTGGACACGATAAAGGTCGTTTTCAATTTTGTANTTTAGNATAAATGGGAAATTTTCACCTTCGGCTNGTTCTTTTTCTGTAAAGCCTCCAATTCGTTGGTACACCCCACTGCACTGGGCTCCACTTTCTGTCTTTTCTAAACCCGAAAGAGTGATCNCAACGCGTCGAGCACCGTCAAACATTGGCAAATATAATTTACATAAATCGTTTTTAGATTGGTCAGACAAAAGAGCTGCCATTGCCGTCATCGGGTCAAGCGTACCTTCTTGTGTTGATGGATCAAGCCAATGAGGCTGCCAGGGTTTTTTACTGGTAACTTTAGGAATTCCGTTCTGATATCGGATTATCTTTTCGCTTTTACGTCGGCCTGTATCAGAAACTTCTTTATAATGTTCTGGTTGGTATTGATTTCCAAAGTGTTTTCCCACGGCCTGGGCATCGAAATGGTATCTGACCAAAAGGCCGACAAGACCTGTTGACTCCAAGATGCCGTGGACGCCGTAACTTGCCCCCTTGATCTCTATCGCGTAGCGTAGCTGCCCTGCTTTGATGCCGCGGATAAGTACATCAAATTTGTATCTTCGGGTATCTGCCATGGCGGAAGAAAACGCAAAGAAAACCACAAGGAATGCAGCTATTGACCTAAAATGGAACTTTTTTACACCAATTTTGTTCATTGAACCCAAGCCATGCTGGACTTTATCCTATAGATCAAGGCAAGAAATGAAAACAAAGGTCAATACCTTGATAGTGAACATTGCGGAAAGCTGCCGAAACGATATGACAGATATAAAGAAGCTGGCAGAAAAAATTGTGGCCCAAGATCGGCGTGCTTTGTCGCGTGCGATAACGCTCGTTGAAAGCAGCCGTGAGGATCATCGTGCAAAGGCCATTGAGTTGGTTCAACGGTTACATCAAAATAGTGGNCAAGCTCTTAGAATTGGTCTTTCGGGCACTCCAGGGGTTGGCAAATCTACCTTCATCGAAGCTTTTGGCAGCTTTCTTACAGAGCAAGACTTACGGGTGGCCGTGCTTGCGGTTGATCCCAGCTCCGCACGATCAGGAGGATCTATTTTAGGGGATAAGACCCGTATGGACCGGCTGGCGCGTGATCCCAACGCATTTATCCGGCCATCGCCAAGTCAGTCGTATTTAGGTGGCGTGGCCCGGCGCACCCGCGAAGCTGTCGCAATTTGTGAGGCTGCTGGTTTTGACATTGTTATTATCGAAACCGTTGGGGTTGGCCAATCTGAAACCATTGTTTCCGAGATGACAGATCTTTTTATCTTGTTACTCGCACCTGCAGGAGGTGATGAGTTGCAAGGTGTCAAGCGTGGGATCATGGAAATGGCCGATATCATTTTGGTCAACAAAGCCGATGGTGATTTGAAACCAGCCGCTGCACGAACCTGTGCGGATTATGCAGGCGCGCTACGATTGTTGAGAAAACGGGAGCAAGATCCAGGAAATTTCCCAACGGNAATGTTGGTATCTGCAGCAGCNGAAACGGGTCTTGAACAAGCTTGGCAGTCAATGTGTGACTTAGCAAAATGGAGACAAGAGGCAGGATATTTTCAGATCAAGAGAGCATCTCAGGCACGTTTTTGGTTTGAAGAAGATGTAAAGCAGGGCGTACTGGCAGTACTGGCACAGTCAGATATGCAAAAAGAAATCAAACGTATGGGCGAGCGGGTATTTAAAGGTGACCTTTTTCCAGCGGNGGCTGCAGCGGAGATTTTAGAAAAACTTTCGAAACGTTAACGATTCGCAAAATTATTGAAGTGGATGCGGTTTTGAGAAGTTCAGGCGAATTTGATAATGCTACAAGACATTAAAAATCTAATCAGGATCATATTTCCCGCCTGGATGCGCTTGACGCGGCATCACAGAGGCAATAGAACGCCCATCATCAGATTTTGGCGCAGCCCTTTGCGGCGCCTTTTTATATTGGCCGGTTAAAGCTGCCGTTGCCAAAACAGACAAACGAGGTAACTGACATGTCGCGCCGCTGCGAATTGACCGGAAAAGGCCCGATGACTGGCAACAATGTCAGCCACGCCAATAATAAAACTAAACGTCGTTTTTTGCCAAATTTAAACGATGTGACCTTGCAATCAGAAGTTCTTAAGCGAGGAATAAAGCTGCGGATATCTGCTGCAGCATTGAGGACCGTAGATCATCGTGGTGGTTTAGATGCCTTTTTGGCTAAGGCCAAAGACACTGAACTTTCAGCCAATGCACTAAAGGTGAAAAAAGAAATTTCAAAAGCCCAGGCAGTCGAAGCCTAAATTAGGTTCTGGCTACTCGCAACGATAAGTGAATTTGAAAACCCTGCCCAGATGTGGCAGGNTTTTTTTTAAAGTCTCCTACAGGATTCAAAGCGTGCAGCTAAACCAAATTAGACAGGCTTTTCTTGGTGTACTGATTCTTAGTCTGGCTCTCACCGGTCAGAGTATGGCCCAGGTGCGCTTAATGCCTGCTGCAGTTGGTCAGATGGTGATATGCACCACGGGAGGTGTCAAAACCATTACGATAGACGCCCAGGGGCAACCCACAGGTGGGGATCATATATGCCCTGACTGCGTGTTAGCATTTGTGCATTTAGGAGCAGATGGGGGGCNATTGACCGAACCTTTGAGGGCGCTCTTTGGCCAATCTGTTCATTTTGAACTACTGAAATATATCACACATNCATTTTGGGCCGCCCGTTTGCCGCGCGCGNCGCCAAATTTTTCAGATTTTAAAACTCTGTAATAATTCTGAAAAATAAAGGAGTGGAGTAAATCCATGGTTAAAAAAATCTTAATTGCTGTCACAACTATTCTTTTCGCTGCACCGATTTTTGCGGATGGTATTGAAATCAATGATGCGTATGCCCGGTCCTCTGGTAAGATGGCAAAAGCTGGAGCTGTTTTCATGATGATCCATAATCATACTGGCGCTGAGGATCGTTTACTTGAAGCCCGTTCAGATGCAGCCAAAATAGTTCAGCTGCATACTCACTCAAAGGGTGACGATGGTATCATGAAAATGCGCCATGTACATGGCGGTTTAGCAATCCCGGCGCATGGTATGCGTGGGTTGGAACGCGGAGGCGATCACTTCATGTTAATGGGTTTGGTTGCCCCTTGGGAACATGGTGGCGCAATCAAGCTGACATTGGTGTTTGAAAATGCTGGCGAAATTATGATTGACGTTCCAATTGATCTTGAACGAAAAGACATGGCGCACAATCATTAGGTGAAAAATGATGAGCGGTAAGATGATTAACAGTGTTTTGTTTGTCTGTTTGGTAATATCTGCCGCTCACCAACTGCCCAAGGGATTTTTCGTGATAAGCACCCGCCGTGGGCTTTGAGTGACTGTAGAAAGAGCTGGAACTGCGGGATGGCATCTAGGTAAATCGCCTTACGAGCTAATGCGAACCACCGCAGCTGAATTTGGCTACGACCTTTCACCTTTACGTTCTTGCCAAGTTGTTTAAGAAGATTTTTCAAACTTTGATCTTATCGTTGCTATGGATGGGCAAAATTTACGCGATCTGCAGGCCTTACTCTCAAGAACTGATACAGCGGAATTGATCGTGATGTGGGCTTATATTCCTTCTGATGCGCCGCCAGATATACAGAACCAATATCATAAGCGCGATTTTGTAGAAGCGCTGAAGCTCGTGCAACGGGTCGTAAACAATATGATATTGGCAAACTGGCCGTATTACTCTAGGAAATAAGCTCAAGACACCTAAGTTTTTCTTCGAAAATTATTGAAAGTTGTCCAAAGGCAGCTATTTCACCGTTAAAGAATATTGAAACAAGGGATCGCTATGACCTATCTAACGCTTTATGCAAGCACAGCGCTTGTGTTTTTGATTCTAGATGTGGTGATGCTTCGAAAAGTACTTTATCCAATGTTTTCATCAAATATTGGAGCCATTATGCTTGAGGACCCACGAATGGGTGCCGCCGCCGCGTTCTATCTGGTCTATATCGCTGGAGTGCTCTGGTTTGTTTCAATCCCAGCCTTAGCCGCTGGAGTTCCGTTTCAAGCATTTATAACGGGTTGTATTTTAGGTGTTTTAGCCTACGGCACGTATGAATTCACCAATTTTGCGACCCTACGCGATTGGTCGGTGCAAATGGTTATGGTCGATGTAGTTTGGGGCGCTGTGCTNACAGGAACGTCTGCTTGGGTGGGCGTNATGATTACCAANACCTTTGCNTCGTAAANGATTTANATNCANNCAAAGTTCTTTGCTTGGCTTTCCANNCAAAGCACCCTATAGCGGCGGCTTGAGTAAATTGGGGACCAAAACATGCAAGGCAGCGCAAACCTTAATGTAATGATCAAGGCCGCACGTAAAGCCGGCCGTTCGTTGATCAAAGATTTTCAAGAGGTGGAAAATCTTCAGGTCTCTGCCAAGAGTGCTGGAGATTTTGTATCACGAGCAGATATAGCAGCAGAAAAGATCATCAAAGAAGAGCTCACGGAAGCCCGGCCAACCTATGGCTGGCTAGGTGAGGAAAGCGACCCTGTTGCTGGACAAGATCCAACCCGGCGGTGGATTGTTGACCCANTGGATGGCACTACAAATTTTCTGCACGGATTGCCTCATTGGGCAGTTTCGATCGCTCTGGAACACAAAGGCCAAATTATCGCTGGAGTTGTTTTTGACGCGTGCAAAGACGAGCTCTTTATTACTGAAAAAGGAAAAGGCGCTTGGATGAACGACAGACGGATTAGGGTTTCCGATCGTCACCGAATGACCGAGAGCGTTTATGCTACCGGGCTTCCCTTTGCCGGCCGATCTGATTTACCAGCAACCTTGAGAGATCTTGCGCAGCTTCTACCGGCCTGTGCTGGTGTACGTCGCTGGGGGGCCGCTTCCCTAGATCTAGCCTATGTTGCTGCTGGTCGCTATGATGGATTTTGGGAGCGCGGGCTAAAACTTTGGGATATTGCAGGCGGACTTATTATTGCACGCGAAGCAGGTGCTCTGATCGAGGGCATAGCAAAAGGCACAAAGCCAGAGGATAGCGGCAATGTCATTTGCGCCACTGAAGTTCAATTTGAACAGTTCTCTAAGCTCATTCGCTCATCGTGACGGTTTTGCATCAGAAGGGTGATTAATGCCGTCCACCCAGGGAACTTCGCCCAGTTGACGTGGATTGATACCTTCTAGATTAGCAATATTTACGCCAAATTCGTTTGGGTTTGAGCGTCTTTGATGATGGGTATAAATTCTGCAGGTTTTGCAGAAATAATGCTTGGCCGTTTTGGTGCTCCATTGATAAAGGGTCAAGTTGTCAATGCCTTTGATAATTCTTACGCCGTCAATTGGCGCCGATATCGCAATTGCACCCCTCCGCGCGCAAAAACTGCAGTCACATCGGCAAGCTTTTCAAGCCCTTCAGCCAAAGTGATATCTAATTCTACAGCGCGGCAATGACATATGACTTTCATTTTCGTTTCCTACGAATTTTGGGAATATCTGANGTTTGAATACGATAGTGGGCTTCTGGATGCGGAGGAAGTCCAAGATTTCTTGACCAAAAACTGGAGCCACCCAATCTTGTCAGCAGTGGAAGGCATAATGTGATACCCGCTATGAAGCCACCTATATGGGCCCAGTAAGCGACNCCCCCTATGTCCGACGGGGTAGAAACTCCGTTGAAGAATTGCAAAGCAAACCAAATGCTAAGGATGATCCAAGCAGGCAGAGAAAATATTCTAAAAAATACTATGAAAATGAAAAGCACGTCTACTTTTGCCTTTGGGTATAGAAGTAAATATCCCCCCATGACACCTGCAACCGCCCCAGAAGCACCTACTATGGGAATATCTGAGTAGGGGGCTGACATCACCTGAACAAGGCCGGCGGCAACAGCACACAGCAGGTAAAAGCCCAAAAACTTAACATGCCCCATTTCGTCTTCAAGATTGTCACCGTAAATGTGCAAGAATAGCATGTTGCCACCTAGATGCCAAATGCCACCATGCAAAAAAGCGGAACTGAGCAGGGTTTCATATCCCTCTCCATCACCAAGCCGGGCAGGGATTAGGGCCCAGTTTGCATAAATTTCGGACATAACGCGGTAATTACTTAATTCCCCCCAATAGCCAAAGAAAATAAGGCAATTTAGGACGATCAGTGCATAAGTGACAAAGGGCGTTTTGCCCGACGGATTATGGTCGCGAAATGGAAACATTACTCTTAACTGGGGTTATTGAGCCCCGAGGTCAAGATAGTCCACTTAAAAGTTTGGCATTTCCGCCCGCGGCAGTTGTATCTATGCAAATGTGTCGCTCACTGAGGGCATGAGCCGTGTCTGGTTGGCTTGTGATCAGCGGAACAATGGGACCGGCTCGTTTGGCCAGTGCCTGCGAGTAACTGCGTGCCCTTTTGTGATCTCCCCACCAAATTACACCACCAATTGGTGGTGTAATTATTAGGTCAGCTGGCGTAATGCCCCCATCGACTGGTACCGCATGCCCGCCCAGTTTGCGAATCTGAAGCACCTGTTGATCGCAGGCATGTTGGCCAGGCCCAAGGCATAAAATAGGCGGTTTTGGGTGCAAGGACAGTTGGTTGCTTTCACCTGTAGGACCAGGCAACGAAATTGGCGGGTTTGGTTTGGTGGTTTGGATATCTAAAAGGGTCTTAACCAATTTTTCGATAGGCATATCATTGGGCCAGTGACTTTTTACTGTACATGAAGCTGCGCTGCTGAAGCGCGATAGATAGTGCGGGCCGCCTGCCTTTGGACCAGTGCCGGATAGCCCCTCACCGCCAAATGGCTGGCTGCCTACAATAGCGCCAATTTGGTTTCGATTGACATAGATATTTCCAACCTTAATCCTGTCTTTAATATACTGCACACGATCATCTATTCTTGTTTGCAGACCAAAAGTTAGCCCATAACCCGTCGCATTTATGTTTTCTATTATCTCAGGAAGTTGGTGCTGCGCATAGCGCGCAATATGAAGAACTGGTCCGAATACTTCGTGTGTTAGGTCTTCAATTCCGCCAACTTCAATAAGTGTAGGGGGAATAAAAGTTCCGATCAGTGGTGTCTTTTGTTGATACTTGACGCGCCCGGCTTTTTTGGAGGTATTGATATAGTCTGAAATTGCAACTTGGGCGCCTTGATCAATGACGGGTCCAACATCAGTTTCCAGCAACCAAGGATCGCCAACTTGCAGCTCTTTCATGGCACCGATGAGCATGTGGGTGAAATCATCAGCAATGTCCTCTTGGACATAAAGACACCGTAATGCACTGCATCTTTGCCCTGCAGATTGAAAGGCACTTTCAATCACCGCTGTTACGGCTTGTTCAAGCAAGGCGGTACTGTCGATGATCATCGCATTTAGCCCACCCGTTTCAGCAATCAAAGGTGCACCGGGCGTCAGGTTATGCGCCATGGCGGCACGAATACTTAGCGCTGTTTTGATTGATCCGGTGAAAGCCACGCCACTGATCCTTGGGTCAGAGCAAAGCATTGCTCCTACTGTCCCGTCGCCAGGTAAAAGTTGCAGTGCAGTTTTCGGTACTCCTGCTTGATGCAATAAATCCACCAAGTAGGCTGCGATGAGAGGGGTTTGTTCAGCTGATTTGGCAAGAACTGCATTGCCTGCTGACAATGCAGCTGCGATTTGGCCAGTAAAGATTGCCAGTGGAAAATTCCATGGGGATATACATGTAAATATGCCTAGGGGCGACCCTTTTGGGGTGCGGGAGGCGTAGTATCGCAAAAAATCAATACCTTCGCGTAATTCGGCTAAAGCATCTGCCAATGTCTTTCCAGACTCACGGCATAGGAGAGTAAAAATTTCTCCAAAGTGAACCTCGTAAAGATTGGCGGCTCGGTTTAGAGTAGTTGTTCGATCTGCCGCTGTAGAAACCCAAGGTTTGGCGGTTTCAATAGCTTGTCTGCACTGCCTAGGAGTGGTATTTTGAACCTGCCCCACAGGGTCATTGACTTTGCTTGGGTTATAAATTAACTTATTATTATCATTATCTTGTGTCTTTTTTGTAGACGATTGACCGGCCGTCCAAAAGGTGTCTTTATGCAAGCTTCGTGTCGTTAGAACTTGTGAAAGCTGGGTTTCATCAGTGAGGTCAATTCCAAGCGAGTTTTTGCGTTCAGGAGCAAACAGTTGGGAGCCTGTTTTAATCGTTTTGTTTAACTCTGAGATATTGGCAAAAGGATCACGTGAAACAACCTCAGGTGTTATATTTAAGTCAACGATTTGATTGACAAAACTGCTGTTGGCTCCATTTTCAAGAAGTCGTCTGACTAGGTAGGCAAGCAAATCTCGGTGCGCCCCAACCGGAGCGTAAATGCGGCAATCTCTTCTATGGCTTGAATGAACAAATTCGTGTAATGCCTCACCCATTCCATGCAAGCGCTGGAATTCAAAGTTGGAATCTTCATTTGCCAGTTCAAGGACTGTAGCTATTGTATGCGCATTGTGAGTGGCAAATTGCGGGTATATTCGATCCCCCATTGAAAGTAGTTTACGCGCATTCGCAATATAAGAAACATCAGTTGCGGCTTTTTGGGTGAAAATCGGAAAATCCGATAAGCCAGCAACTTGTGCGCGCTTGATCTCAGTGTCCCAATAGGCACCTTTAACAAGCCGAACCATGATTTTGCGATCAAACCGCTGAGCCATATCATAAAGAAAATCGACCACAAAGCTGGCACGTTTGCTGTAGGCTTGTACAACCACACCAAACCCATCCCATCCCCTAAGAGCCGGATTTTGTAAAACGGCTTCGATTACATCAAGCGACAAGCTGAGGCGATCGGACTCTTCTGCATCGATTGTAAGAGCCATGTTGGCTGATTTCGCCAGTTGGGCTAAAGCACCTAACCGCGGTACTAATTCGTTCATAACGCGATCGCGTTGGGTTATTTCATATCGCGGATGAAGCGCAGACAGCTTTACTGAGACCCCAGGGTTTTTTTGAATATCTCCATTCACACAGTCGTATGCAATGGATGCGATTGCGCGGGAATAGGCCAAATGATACCGAGCAGCGTCTTCGTTTGTATATGCGGCCTCACCGAGCATATCATAGGAATATGTATAGCCCTTTTCTTGCATGGGTTTGGCACGCTTCATTGCCGCTGTTATGGTTTCCCCCAGTACAAATTGACGGCCCATTTCTTTAATCGCGCGTCCAATAGCCGTGCGGACCACGGGTTCACCCATGCGTTTTAGTAAGCCGCGCAGTTGGCCTACGATACTTGTTTGATCATCCGTAAGAACTTTTCCCGTTAGCATTAGAGCCCAAGTTGAGGCATTGACCAACGGCGATGTTGAGTGCCCCATATGTTTGCTCCAATTGGATGGCGCAATTTTATCTTCGATCAAGCTATCAATGGTTGCTGCGTCAGGGACGCGTAGTAAAGCCTCTGCAAGGCACATCAGGGCAACGCCTTCTTTGGTCGAAAGTCCATATTCGGCGAGAAAAACTTCCATTAAGCCCGGTTGGTCAAAGGCTCTTATTTGCTTCACCAACTGGATTGCTAGGTCGCTGATCCTATCACGTATGCTTGTATCCAAGTTGGCGACACCAATAAGGTGATTGAGTACTGCCTGTTCAGGGGTATAGCTGTGGGCATCAACCAACTGACGCGGGTTTTGCGAATTAAAATTGATCATAATCTACTCCGTCTATAAGATTGGTATAATGCTATTTAAACGGGAATTTAGTCTTGAATATGCTTATTTAATGTGTAATTAGGCTTAAATGTATCAAATAAATAGTGAAAATGATCACACAACAGCGGACCGGTTTGATCGTGCGATCCTGACAGCCCTTGCTGAAGACGGCCGTATGACTGTAACAGATTTAGCCAAGCGGATCGGTCTTTCCAAGTCACCAACCCAAGCGCGGCTAAAACGGCTTGAGAATAAAGGCGTCATTTTGGGATATAGGGCGTTGATTGATCCCATTCGGATGGGACTAGACCATGTCGCCTTTGTTGAGGTGCGACTAACAGATACTAGAGAAAAGGCTCTAGATACGTTTAATCAAGCCGTTGCGCGTATTCCTGAAATAGAGCAAGTACACTTAATTGCTGGAAATTTTGACTATCTAATGAAAATCCGCACTAAGAGTGTGAAAGATTATCGTCGGGTGTTAGCCGAAAAGATATCAACCTTGCCTTATGTTGCCAGTACTTCGACTTATGTGGCGATGCAGGCGGTTAAAGAAAACGGTTATTTGGATTTGAGATAGAGCAAACAGTTTCTTCGCTCAAGGCGTGAGGTAATTATCGCACTGTGTATTTTTTGCAAGCTTATAATTTAAACTTGATTAGCTCAGTTTCACAGTTCGTGTATTAGACGGCTTTACACTTCTGCTAATCTTAGTATGTTCTCGCCACCTGGCCCACGTGGTGGAATGGTAGACACAAGAGACTTAAAATCTCTGGGCTTAGTAGGCCG